>JANXCP010000100.1 GCA_025060245.1 Thermoanaerobaculum sp.
GTTGGCGGAGCCCGTCTCCCCCGCCACGTACACCTCGCCAGTGGTGGGGTGGATGGCCAAGGCGTAGGCATCATCATCGGCCAAACCCCCCAGGTAGGTGGACTGGAGGATGGGGTCAATCCACAAGGGGTGGGCGGGGTCGTAGGGCCCCAGCTGGAACCCGTAGGTGCCCGAGGCCGGATCCCACCGGTAGGCCACCTCCACAGGCCGGCGGCTGCCTCCCACCTCCTGCCAGGCCACCGGCGGGGAAAACTCCACCTCCCCGTACCCCGTCCCCACCACCAACGCCCCCTCCTCACTGACCCGCACCGCCTCCACCCCGCCCAAACGGACCACGATCCGCCCCGGATCCGCCCCAGGCGCCACCGCAAACACCTTCTCCACCGTCTCCCATTGCCCCACATTCGCCACAAAACCCCGCGGCAACACCCGTAAGGCCGCGTCCAACCGACCCTGGCCAGGGAGGGCTTCCGAAACCGGTCGGTCCTGGCACCGTGGGCAAGGCGTCAGGAAAAGAAAAAAAACTTGGTCCTAACCGTCCAGTGTTCAGGCAGGAGCAGCCGGAAAGCCTGCTGGGGCAGCGTCGCCGTGAACGGCCTTGCGGCACGGGACCGCCACCCCAGGATCCACAGCGGCGGGAGTTCAAGGCCGGCCCCGTCCTTGCGGCGGGAACACCTTCAGCGGCGAAAGCGCCGCAGCGCTTCCGCCATCGCTTCCAGCCGGGCTTGGCAGCGTCCAAACACCGTGTCCCCGAGGTAGCGTCCGCTGGCGTCCAGCACCCCCGCGGGTACTCCGGTAAGCAGCTCCAGCCCCTCCGCCACGTGGGAAACGGCGTACACGTGGAACCTTCCCGCGTGCACTGCTTCCACCACCTCCGGCGAGAGGTGGAGGTCGGGGACGTTGGCTTTGGGGATGATGACCCCCTGCGTGCCCGTAAGGCCCCGCGCTTGGCAAAGGGCAAAAAACCCCTCAATTTTCGGGTTGACGCCGCCGATGGCCTGGACGTTTCCCAGCTGATCCACCGAGCCCGTCACCGCCAGGTCCTGGCGCAAGGGCAAGCCGGAAAGGGCGGAGAGGATGGCGTACACCTCCGCTGAGGAGGCACTATCCCCTTCCACTCCCGCGTAGGACTGCTCAAAGGCAATGGAGGCGTGCATGGACAGGGGGTGATGAAGGATAAAAGAGCCACGCAGAAAGCCGGTGAGGATCAAGACCCCCTTGTCGTGGGTTCGCCCCGACAGGCGGGCTTCCCGCTCCACGTTCACCACCCCCTCGGTTCCCAAGGAGACGCGGGCCGTAACCCGTCCGGGCAGACCGAAGGCGAAGTAGCCCAAGTCGTACACCGCCAGCCCGTTCACCTGCCCCACCGCCCACCCTTCGGTGTGCACCACCAGCAGCTGATCCAACATGAACTGCAGGAGCTTTTCCTCGGGCAGAGCAAAACGCGTGCGGCGTGCGGCCATGGCCGCCGCGATATGACCCGCTCCCACCAAGGGGGAGCCCTGCTGCCGGGCCAAGTAGCCGGCCTCGCGCAAGATGTCCGCCACATCGGAGAAACGGGCGGAAAGACGCCGGCGCGGGCCACCCAGGCGAACCCCCTCCTCCACCAGCGCCTTCATCCCCTCGCGGTCCAAGTGGGGGAGCCCCTCCTCCCGGACGATTTTCGCCATGACCCGGAGAAAATCCTCCACCTCCCGTTGCCCCAGGGGTGTATCGCGGTCAAAATCAGCCAAAACTTTGAAGATCTTGCCAAACTCCTCGTCCAGCTCCCACAGGGCATCAAAAAGCCCGCGGTCGCCCAGCATCACCACCTTGACGGATAGCTCCACGGGCTCCGGTTGCAGAGCCTGTCCCGACAGGGCAAAGAGCGTTTCCCTTGGGCGGATCACCACCTTTTGGTGGCGTAAGGCGCGCTTGAGGGCGGGCCACGCGCCCGGTTCGGTGAGCACATCCATCGCGTTGAGGACCAAGAAACCGCCGTTTGCCCGCACCAGCGAACCGGCGCGGATCCGGGTATGGTCCGTGGTGGGGTGCCCGCCGTCCAGCAGGCGCGCTTCCACGGTTCCCAACAGGTTTGCCAGCGACGGGTCCGTTTCCACCACCACTGGCCTGCCAACGGTTTGGCTGTGGTCCACCAAGAGGTTCACGGCGTAACGGATGAGGGTTTCTTCGCTCGGGCTGCCCTCCACGAAGTCCTGCAGGTGGGCCAAGATGTCCTCTTCCACCTCGCGCAGGTAGGCCTCCACCCGCGGGTCTGCTACCTGCTGGGCGATGGCGCCCAAGGCTTGGTGCAGGCGGGGCTGGACGATGGCCCGTCGCAGCTCCAGTGCCTTTTCCTGCATCTCGCCGCCAATGGCCAGCACCTGGTTGACCACCTGCTGCAGCTCGGCCAGCAGGCGCTGGTGCAGCTCCGCCAGGCGATCGGCCTCAGCCTTCGGAAATTTGCCCTCCTCCGCCAGGCGTTGCAGGCGTTCCATGGAAACCGGTCGCCCTTCCACCATGGCCAGGATCTCCGGATGGGTGACGGCTCCCACCTGCACTTGCACCAGGGAGAACCCCGCCTCCTGCACCTGCGCCTCAAAGCGGCGCAGCAGCTGGGTGCGCCTTTGCTCCAGATCCTCCAGCCGCTCCTCCAACAGCCTCTGCACCTCGGCGCTGGAGAGCAAGGCGGGGAGCCAACTGGCCAGTTGCCGAACCACCTCCCCCAAACGCTCCCGCAGCACCGCCCCTCCCCCCGCCGGCAGACGCAGGAGCTTGGGCCTTTCGGGCTGCTGAAAGTTGAACACATAGCACAAGTCCTCTGGCCTTGGCCCGCCCTGGCAAAGGCGACGCAGGTGCAGCTCCACCGCGGTCATCTTCCCCGTGCCCACGAGGCCGGTGACGAAAACGTTGAAGCCAGGGGAATCCATGGCCAACCCGAACTCCAACGCCCGCACCCCACGCTCTTGGCCCACGATCCCCGCCGCCGCCGGAATCCCCTCGGAGGTGGTCGTGGGGATCCACTCATCGGGGCAGCGGAAGCGCAATGCCTCTGGACTCACACGTTCGGCCATGGAACGCCTCCTAACCCACCATCACCGATTCCTCCGCCAGCTCCGGCTCAGGTTGTGGGGCGCGGCCGAGAAGGGCAACGGAAAGGGTGAGAGGGCCAATACGCCCCACGTACATCATGACCACGAGAACGATCCAGCTTGCCGGCTGGAGGCTCGGCGTGATACCCGTGGAAAGGCCTACGGTGCCGAAGGCCGACACCACGTCAAAGGCCTCGCGCAGGAACCGGGCGTGGGCGGCCATGCCCCCTCCATGGCCGTGCTCCACCACGCTGATGGCTAGGGCAGCCAGGAGGATGGAGGAGCTGGCCAATACCAATAAGGTCACGGCCGCGCCCAAAGTGTCCGCGGAAAAGCGGCGACCCAGGGCGGTGACTTTGCGGTGGGAGCGCACCCGCGCCAGAACCAGGGCCACCAACACCGCCAGGGTCGTGGTCTTAATGCCGCCGCCCGTAGAACCTGGACTCGCCCCCACAAACATGAGCGCCATGGTAAACAGCAAGGTCCCCGGGGTGAGGGCGCCGTAGTCCACGTTGGCAAAGCCAGCGGTGCGCGGGGTGATCCCGCCAAGCCATACCGCCCAAACCTTTTCCTCCGCAGGCAAAGGTGCGAGGATGTTGCGCCACTCCAAAAGGGCAAAACCCAGCCAGCCAATAACCAGCAGGGCCGCCGTGGTGAGGAGCACCAAGCGGCTGTGCAGCGAAATGGGTCGCCTCTGCCGCGAGCGCCAGCGCTCAAAAACTTCCGCCAAGGGGAGAAATCCCACCCCCCCGGTAATGATCAACAACCCCACGGTGAGGTTCACCACAGCGTTGCCGCGGAAGGGGATGAGGGAGTCGGGATGCAAGCCAAAGCCCGCGTTGCAAAAGGCGCTGATGGCGTGGAAAAAGCCCCAGGGCAAAGCCATGACGCCTTTTTCTTGCCAAAAGCCAACGGTCAACAGCAACGCACCTACCGTTTCGACGACCAAAGTGGCGCCCACCACTGTCCGCAGGAGGGGCCAAAAGTCCTCCCAGGGCTCAGAGGAAAAGGAGGACATTACCAGCTGGCGCCCAAACAGGGAGAGTCGGCCTCCCAAGAGGAGGGTGAAGAACAATCCGAAGGTCATGACCCCCAGGCCACCCACCTGGATCAGCAGCAAGATGACCAGCTGGCCGGCCACGGTGAAGTGCTCAGGAGGGCGGACGGTGAGGCCGGTGACGCAGGTGGCCGAGGTGGCGGTGAACAGGGCCTCCACAAAGCTCAGCTTTTTACCGGGAATCGCCGCCCAGGGCTGGGAGAGGAGCAGGCTACCGGCAAGGATGGTGACGGCAAAGGACAGCGCCATCACTTGCGCGGGGTTAGCCCTCTTGTGCCGCATCGCTAGCCCTCAAGAGGGGCAGGAGCACCACGGCCGCGAGGCAAGTGAGGGTTATGGCCAGCACCGTCATCCACCCAATGCTGCGCAGGCCCGGGTAGTGACTGGTGATCAGCGAGCCAAAGCCGACGATGGTGGTGAGGGCAGCCAACACCACGGCTCGGGCAGTGCCCACCACGCCCCGCGGATCCCGCCGCAACCGGTGTACCAGGTGGATACCGTAGTCGGATCCAATGCCGATGGCCATCGTGGTCACGAACACGTTGAGGGGGTTGAGGGCCAGGCCCAGCAAGGCCGCCAGTCCGCCCGCGGTCACCAGGCCTACCGCCACGGGCAAAAGGCACAGGAGGGCATCGGTCCAACGACGAAGCTCCAGGAACAGCAGCACCAGGACCGCCGCCAGCCCCAAGGCGCAAGCCCATAGGGCGTCTTGGCGAACCACCTGGCGCAGGTGTTGGGCCAGGACGTTCACCCCCACCAGCGAGGCCCCTGGGGTGCTCCGCACCAATGCCACCAACTCTGGCGGTGCCTCGCGCCGCCACATCCCGGCAGGGGCAAACACGGTCACGGCGGTGCTAACAAAGTTCCCACCGTGGTGCAGAGAGCGTTGGATGAGGGTTTCCAGGGGTGTTCCGCGCCACAGGTCGTAGGTCACCACCTGGGATGGCGAGAGCATCTTGGCCACCAAATCCAAGCCAAGGGCAAATTGATCGGCCACCAAACCCACGCGGTCCAGCTCCTGGCGCAGGGTGGCCACCACTTCCTCCGGGCGCAGCTGCTGCTGGGCCAGCCAGCTCAAGGCTTCCTGCTGTTGGGCCAGCGGCGGCACCCAGGTGGCCACCGACTCCACCCGCGCCACCACCCCCCGCCGCTGCAGCGCTTGCACCTTCACCACGAAGTCTTGGGTTTTCTGCAACAGAGCCAGGTCGTCTGCAGCTTCCAGACGTACCACCATGGCAGAAAAGCCCTGGCCGAAGGCCTCTGCCACCTCTTCCTGGACGATCACGCCGCGGTTGGAGGGGGCGCGCAGGTGGCGCACGTCGTCGTCAAAGGGCAGTTGCGGCAAGAAGAGGGCCAAACCTAAGGTCAGCACTAAGGTGCTGGCCAGGACCAGCCGCCGGTGGCGTCCCACGCCGGCCAAAATCCTTTCCAACGGGAGCCAGCGCACCACCGGGGGAGCCGCCCACTGGGAAGCCCGCCAACAGGTGAGGGCGGGAACCAGGATCAGGGCGGAAAAGGCTAACAGGACAATACCCGTACCGGTGAGCAGGCCCAGCTCTTTCAGGCCGGAAAAACGGGTGCCCAAGAAGGCATAAAAAGTGGCCAGGGTGGTCACGGCCCCAAGGAAAATGGAGGGTCCCGTTTCTCGGGCGGTCTCCTCCCAGGCGGAAGCCAAGCACGGGTTCCGGTTCATCGCCTCGCTGAAGCGGGCAAAGAGCACGATGGAGAAGTCAATGCCCAGGCCAATGAGAAGGGCGGAAAAGCCGGCAGCGGCGGAGGAGATGGTGGAGTGCACGAGGCCAGCAAAGGCAAAGGTCATCGCCAACCCGGTCAGGAGGGGGGCGGAGGTGACGGCCACCGCCCGCAAACTGCCAAAGGCCAGAAGGAGCAGCAGGCTCACCCCCACCAGGGAGGTGAGGGAGTTCATGGCCGTGTCCCGGCGAATGAGGGTTGCGTCCTCCAGGGCGATGCGGTGCCCTCCGCCAAACTCCACCACCGGCAGCTGATCCTCCTCCACTTCCCAGTCCTGGGCGACCCGCTGCCGGGCAGAAGCCACTCGCCGTTGGAGGTCGGCGAACATCTTCTGCGTGAAACCGATGTCCTGGGCGGGCCCGGTGGGATAAGCCAGGATCACCAACAGGGAGTGGTCGCGCGCCAGGTAGTAGCCAGAGCTGGTATCCACTTGCAGGGAGCCCGGCGAGCTGGCCAGGTGCTGCAGCAGCAACGGCAAGACTCCCAAAAGGTCCCGCACCACCAGTTCCTTGGCCACCACCGCTTGGGGTGTCTCTAGGGCTTGCCGGATCTCCTGCGCCCGTTGCGCCAGCGCCTCCGGGGCAAGGCGGGAGCGCAGGGCGGTGCGGCCCTCCTCATCTAAGAAGAAAAGGGCATGAGCCAGGACCGCGTCGGCCAGGCGGAGGGGATCTTGGAGCTTGGCGTCCACCCGCGACAAGTGGGGGCTGCCTTTCAGCTCCTCCTCCAAGGCGTCGGCCAGGGCAAAGGCCAACTCCAGGTTTTCCTTCTGGGGGATGCGGAGCACCACCAACAGCGTATCGGCGACACCGAACTCCTGAAGGATCTGACGGAACTGCCCCACCAGGGGGTCTTTTTGCGGCAGCATGTTGAGTACGTCGCTATCAAAGCGGATGCGGCTGCCGAGAAACCCGCCGAGGAGCACCAAGCTAAAGGCGGTGAGCAGCACCAGCCGCGGAGCGCGCAGGCCTAGCCTGGCGCAGCTGGCCGCCAGCCCGCCTAGGGCTTTCATCGTTCGTCCCTCACCACCTGAGGCCAAAAGGAGCTGACGTAGCTCACCAAGGAGGCGACGGTCATGATCAGCGCCACCCACAGGGCGAGACGGGAAAGGTGGGCCCAACGCCCCAGTTGGTGGCTCACGATGGACAGGGAAACCGCCACAATTTGCGAAAGGGTCTTGAGCTTGCCCCACCAGTTGGCTGGGATCACCACCCCCTGTTCCTGGGCCACGTGGCGCAGGCCGGAGACGGCGAACTCTCGCCCGACGATGACCACCACCATCCACGCTGGCGCCACACCCAGCTCCACCAGCGAAATGAAGGCGGCGGACATGAGCAGCTTGTCCGCTACCGGATCTAGGAAAATGCCGGCCTTGGTGATGGACCCCAGGCGTCGGGCGAGGAACCCATCAAACAGGTCCGTGATGGCTGCGAGGAGAAAAATCCCCAGCCCCCAAAACTCAGAGCCCTCAAAACGGGTGAGCAGGACCACCACCAACAGCGGCACCAGGAGCATGCGCAGGAAGGTAAGGGCGTTGGGAAGGTTCCACATGACCTGCCGATTGTAGCCCAGGCTTTGGCACAATAGGTTATGCGCCTGCTCGCCCTCCTGCCCTGGTTGCTCTGCCCGGCCCCCCTTTCCTGGGATCGCACCCCACCTGACGTTCCCCATTACGCCTTGACCTTTGATGCCCATGAGGCCGCGGAGGGGGCCGAAGAGGTGTTGACGCTCCTCCGGCAACGGGGGGTGAGGGTCACCCTTTTTGTCACGGGCCGCTTTGCCCAACGCTTTCCCCATTTGTTGCGCCAAGCCCACCGGGATGGTCA
>JANXCP010000101.1:0-2934 GCA_025060245.1 Thermoanaerobaculum sp.
AATTACGGCCGAGCCTGGACCGGTCCTCGTTGTACTCCCCCATTGTTTCTGGGGTGTATGGACCGCTGGGTGTTGCGGCAAGCCCTTAAGTTTTTCGGACTCGTCTTGTTGGCGGTGTGCGGGTTGTACGTGGCCGTCAACTTTTCCGAGCAGATTGAAGAGGTTCAACGCAATCGCGTGCCACTGGTGGTGGTGGCTAGCTACTACCTTCATCTGCTGCCGCAAGTGCTCCACGATACCTTGCCCTTGGCATTTCTCATTGCCTTTCTCGGAACGGCGGCCACCATGGAGAAAAACAACGAGACGGTTGCCTTTAAGGCGGCAGGTATTTCTCTCGCCCGTCTGGCGGCACCCTTGCTGGGTTTAGGAGTCATCCTCAGCGGAGCCCTGTTCCTTTTGAATGAGACGGTCATACAGCGGGCAAACCGAACCAGCCAGCGCTTGGAGGACGTCATCAAGGGCAGGCAAGGTCACCGGAGCTATCGCTTTACCGATCACTCCTTTCTCTTCCTCCCGGATGGGAGAACAGTGGTTAACTTTCTCCTCTTTGACCGGGAAAAGAACCTCCTGGTCCGACCCTCGGTGTACGTGTTTGATGAACGCTTGGCCCTCCGCGGCCGTTGGTTCGCGCAGAAAGCCGTCTTTGAAGAGGGCGTTTGGTGGGGCGAACAAGCCTGGAGCCGGGTGTTCCTCCCCGATGGCAGCGAGGACTTCTCCGCTAAAACCGGACGTGCGGTGTTGCCCATTGTGGCCAAACCGGAGTACTTCGGCCGTGAGTTCCGCAAGCCCTCCGAGATGAGCTTCCGCGAGTTGAACAGCTACATCATCCGGTTACAAACCGCGGGTTACAAGGTTGATCGCCTGGTGGTACAGCTACACCAAAAGTTGGCCTACCCCTTGAGCCTGGTCTTGCTTCCCTGGCTTGCCCTTCCCTACGCCTTTAGATTGGGGCGGAGGGGTACGGTCATGGGCATCGCCGTGGCCTTGGTCTTGGCCATGGCCTACTTCGCCGTCACGGCCCTGGCCAGCAAGTTGGGGGAGGTTTCCCTCCTCCCCCCTGTTTTGGCCGCCTGGGCCCCTACGGTGACGTTTGCCCTCTTGGCGCTCAACCGGCAAACGATCCTTCGCACCTGATGTCGGCATGCCGACCACGGTGGTGGGGGGCCGCGGGGTCTAGTCAGGCGGAGCGGATTTTAACTCCGAAGCACTTTTTCGATCCGCTCCAAGGCCCAATCCAGTTCATCCCGGGTAATGACCAACGGTGGGGCAAAGCGGATCGTGTGCACGTGGGTTTCCTTGCACAGGAGTCCCTCCTCCTTCAGCGCCTCACAGAAGCGTCGGGCGCCCCCCGCCTCGGGTAGCAGCTCCACCCCGATCCACAAACCCTTGCCCCGCACCTCCCTCACGTAGGGGGAGGGAATCCCCCGCAGTTTGGCCAAAAAATACGCGCCCAGCTGGGCCGAGTTCTCAATCATGCCCTCCTCCACGAGGACACGCAGAGCAACCCGCGCCACGGCACAGGCCAGCGGGTTTCCGCCAAAGGTGGACCCGTGATCGCCCGGGCGAAACACACCCATCACCTCGTCGTCGGCCAAGATTCCGGAGATGGGCACAAAGCCCCCACCCAGGGCTTTGCCAATGATGACCACATCCGGCCGGATTCCCTCGTGCTCGTACGCGAAAAGCTTGCCCGTTCGACCAAGGCCAGATTGAATCTCGTCCACCATCAGCAAGACCCGCCGCTGGGCAGTGAGTTCCCGCAGGCCACGCAGGAAACCCTCCGGAGGCACAATGATGCCGCTTTCACCCTGGATGGGCTCCACCAGGACCGCCACCGTGTGGTCGTTGACCGCTTCAGCCACCGCAGCCAGGTCGCCGTAGGGGACCACGCGAAAACCCGGGGTAAAGGGCCCGAACCCCTCGCGGTACTGCTCCTCGGTGGAAAAGCTGATGATCGTTGTGGTTCGCCCGTGGAAGTTCCCAGCAAAGGCGATGATTTCCGCCTGGTCCTGCGGCACCCCTTTGACGGTGTAGCCCCACTTACGTGCTGCTTTTACCGCGGTCTCCACCGCCTCGGCACCGCTGTTCATGGGCAGGAAACGGGAAAAGCCGGTGAGCTGGCAAAGCTGCTGACAGAGGGGCCCGAGCTGGTCGTTACGGAACGCACGGGAGGTAAGGGTCACTCGCTCAGCCTGCTCCTTCAGGGCAGCTACGATCTTCGGGTGGCAATGACCCTGGTTGACCGCGGAGTAAGCGGCTAAAAAGTCCAGGTACCGGTTCCCTTCCACGTCCCAGACCCAAACCCCGCGCGCCCGGGTGATCACCACGTCCAGGGGGTGGTAGTTATGGGCGCCGTACCTTTCCTCCAGGGCAATGAGCTCTTGCGCGCTCAGCGACGTCTCGCCATGGGTTCGTTCCATAGCCTCCTCCCGGCGGGGTTACCGCCAAAGCCATTACGATATGTGAAAACACCCTACGAGTGCAAGGGCGAAGGCCGTCGCCAAAGGTGCTAGCTGCCGTTAAAGAGGAACTCCACGCTACCCGGGCCGAGCAGGGTCGCCAGGCGGTCCAGCAGGCGGTCCGGATCCACACCGCTCACCCGTGTGGGCCACACTTCCGCGGAAAAGTTCTCATCCACTAAAAGAAGACGCAACGGCAAGGTACCCTCACATTGATGGATGAGGTCAAACAGCGCTTCCAGCTGCTCTGGCGAGGAAAACTGGGCCAACGGGACGGTCACCCGCAAGGCCCGAGCCTGGCGTGCCTCAATCCCCTCCAGGGGACTGGCATCTTTGACCCGAATGCCCACCTTCTCGTCGCGCGCCCCCCGTTCCAGTGTCCCCACCACCCGAA
This sequence comes from Thermoanaerobaculum sp., assembly GCA_025060245.1. Classification (GTDB taxonomy): domain Bacteria; phylum Acidobacteriota; class Thermoanaerobaculia; order Thermoanaerobaculales; family Thermoanaerobaculaceae; genus Thermoanaerobaculum. The sequence continues at coordinate 2,854 of JANXCP010000101.1, forward strand.
GGACTTGGCCATCCTGGAGGAGGTTTTGGACGCGCTCAAACACGTCAGGAAAGGCCACGGCGCGCACGGTAGCAGTTTGAT
>JANXCP010000101.1:2944-7629 GCA_025060245.1 Thermoanaerobaculum sp.
CCAGCAAGAACGTGGCAAAGGGTCGCCCACTTCCCTGGCCGTTTCGCTCCTTGGTTTTACGAACGGAGAGTCCCAGCACCAAACCCGCAACCGTTACCTCTCGCTCCCCCGCCTCCCAGACCTCCTCCAGCACCCCTAGAGGCCTGACCCCCAAGGTTCGCAGGATTTTCTGGTAACGGTCCAAAGGATGGCCGGATAGGAAAAATCCCAGAGTCTCCCGCTCTCCACGCAAAAGTTCCGGAGTTGGGGTCTGGCTGGCCGTTGGTGGCGGAAGCCCATCCCCCTCCTCGCTTTCCAGTCCAAAGAGGTAGCCTTGACCGACCGCCACGGCTTGCCGCTGGCGACCGGCTCGCTCCAAAAGCCAGTCCAGCTTGTCCAAAAGCAATGCGCGGTTGGGATACAGGCTGTCCAAGCTCCCCGAACGGATGAGGCTTTCCACCACCCGCCGGTTCGCCACCCGCTCCGGTAGAGCACGCAGGAAGCCTACCACCGATGGAAACTGGCCGCAGGCGGCGCGCGCCTGCAAGATCGCCTGGACCGCCGCCTCGCCCAAACCCTTCACCGCTGCCAGACCCACCCGGATGGCGTCCCCCTCCACCGAAAAGGCGGCTTGCGACCGGTTCACGTCCGGCGGGAGTAGGTTTACGCCCTTGCTCTTGAGCAAGTTCATGTAGACGGCCAACTGCTCCGTATCGTCCACCTCACTGGAGAGGGTGGCAGACCAAAAGTGCAGCGGGAAATAGGCCTTGAGATAGGCAGTTTGGTAGGCCACCAGGGCGTAAGCCACCGAGTGGGACTTATTAAACCCGTACTGCGCGAAGGGAACAATCTGCTCCCAGAGAACCTGCGCCTTGCCGCGGTCGTAGCCCTTCGCCACCGCGCCGGCGATAAAGGCCTCCCCCTGCTCGTCAATGAGCTCTTTGATCTTCTTCCCCATGGCCTTACGCAGGGTATCCGCTGCCGCCAAGGTAAAACCGGCGATGTCCACGGCAATCCTCATCACCTGCTCTTGGTACACGATGATGCCGTAGGTTTCGGCCAGGATTTTTTCCAGCTCGGGAAAGATGTAGACGATGGGAGTTCGCCCAGCCTTGCGGCTGGCATAGTCGTGGATCCAGTTCATGGGACCGGGGCGGTAGAGGGCATTGAGGGCGGCCAGGTCCTCAAAGCGATTGGGCTTTGTGGCGAGGAGCAGTTGTCGCATGCCGGAGGACTCAAACTGGAAAATTCCCTCGGTCTCGGCGTTGGAAAACAACTGGTAAACCTTTGGATCGTCAAGGGGTACATGCCGTAGGTCGGGGGGCCTCTCTCCGGAAGCGCGGAGGCTCTCCAGGGCGTCGTTCATGATGGTGAGGGTTTTCAAGCCCAGAAGGTCCATCTTGAGCAGGCCCAGCCGCTCAATAACGTCCTTGTCAAACTGTGTGACGATTTCATCGCGGCTGGTGCGGTAAAGGGGGACAATTTCCCGCACCGGTTTGGGGGCAATGACCACCCCAGCCGCGTGCATCCCACAGTGGCGGGCAAGGCCCTCTAAGCGTCGGCCAATGGCAATGACCTGACCCACCTTTGGGTCACGCTCCACCAACTCCGCCAGGGCCGGCGAATCATGGAGGGCTTGATCGAGGGTGACCCCCAGGGTTTCCGGCACAAGCCGGGCCATGCGATCCGTTTCGCTGAAGGTCATGCCCAGGACGCGCCCCACATCACGGATCACGGAACGGGCCTGCAGGACGTTGAAGGTGGCGATTTGGCAAACGTTCTCATCACCGTAAACCCGGCGCACGTGGGCAATAACCTCTTCTCGCCTCCGCTTACAAAAATCAATGTCAATGTCAGGCATGCTGATGCGGTCGGGGTTGAGGAACCGTTCAAAGAGCAAGTCGTAGTACAAGGGGTCAATATCGGTGATCTCCAAGGCGTAGGAAACCAGCGAACCGGCAGCGCTGCCCCTGCCCGGACCCACGGGGATACCCGCCTGCCGGGCAAAGTTCACAAAGTCCCAGACAATGAGGAAGTAGCCTTCAAAACCCACCTCGTGGATCACCTTCAGCTCGTATTCCAGACGGCTCCAGTACTCCCGCTCGCTGTGTCGGCGGGGCCGGTTCTCCTCCAATCGCCTCCGCAAGCCTTGGCGGGCCTTTTCGGTCAGGAACTCCTGTGGGGTGACACCTGTGGGAAGGCCGGGATAGCGAGGCAGCAATGGCTTCTGGTCACCAAAGGAGATGCGGCACCGGCGGGCAATGTCCACAGTGTGTCGCAGGGCTTCGGGGATTTCGGCAAAGGTGGCGGCCATTTCCTCGGGCGACTTGACAAAAAACTCGTCGTTGTACGCATAGTCCGTCGCCAGCTCCTGGAGGCTTTTGTTCTGTCCGATGCCAATGAGCACGCGATGGGCATCCACATCCTCGCGGCGGTGGAAATGGCAGTCGTTGGTGGCCACCAGTGGCACGCCGGTGCGACGGGAAAGCGCCACCATGGCCTCCTTGACCCGTGCCTCCTCGGCTAGGCCATGGTCCTGCACCTCCAGGAAAAAGTTCTCTCGGCCAAAGATCTCGGTGTACTCCCCCACCACCTGCTCCGCGCGCGCCACCTCACCCGCCAACAACGCCTGGGGGATCTCCCCTGCTAAGCAGCCGGATAGGGCAATGAGACCTTTGGCGTATTTGGCCAAGAGTTCCTTGTCCACCCGCGGCCGATGGTAGAAACCCTCTAAATAGGAAAGGGTGGACAACTGCATGAGGTTGTACCAGCCCTCGTCGTTTTCCACCAGGACTGTGAGGTGATGATAGGGTTTGTGTCGGCCGAAGGGGTTGCCCTGACGTTCCAAACGACTCCTGGGAGCCACGTAGAGCTCGCAACCCACCACCGGCCGGATCCCGTGCTTGCGGGCTGCGCTGACGAACTCAAAGACCCCAAAGAGATTACCGTGGTCGGTGAGGCCCACCGCCTCCATACCCAGATGGGCTACTTGTTTCATCAACTCGTCCATGCGGATGGTGGCGTCCAAGAGGGAGTAGTGGGAGTGTAGGTGGAGGTGCACAAAGCCTTCAGGCATGGGCGTCATTCTAGTATTGCCCGCGGCAAGCCCTTTGAGATATTAAGTCTCGCTTCAGCACGTAGATAGTAATTTCTGTGGAAATATTCTGTAAACTGGTTTTTTCCTGAACCGCCCTCACCCCTCCCCTATCGCACCTTTTCCATCCGCGCCAACCACCACGTCACTGGTACCGCGTCGGCAAACATCACGCCAGCGGTGAGCAAAAGCTCGGGTCCAACGGCAGCGTAGCTTTCCACCCCCAGGATACGCCGGTCCGGTGATGAGTAGTGAAACTCCAGCTGCTCGGAATTCCACGAGCCATTCCCAACCAGCACCGTTCCCAGGGGAATGGAGTTCATGTGGAAGCGAACACTGCCCGGTGCCACCAGGTCCAGAACAAACTCCGTGGCCACCGGCCGAGAGCTTGGGTCTTCCGCGTCCCGAATTTCCCCCAGCACCCGCAGGGTTTCGGGGAACTCTTCGTCCGCGCGTATTTCTGTGGTACCGAGGACCTTTTGCGGGGATCCCTGGGCCGGAAAATACTGTCCGCGCACCAGCCAGGAACTGGGGATGAGCAGTGGGTGTAAGAGTTCGGCCATGGCGCTATTCTACGCTCCCATGAAGCTCTTGCTCCCGCAACAACCCCTTTGCCCAGTATGCGGGGATCCGGCGGAAAACCCCGCGGCGCTGGCAGTGCGGTTCACCCTGGACACGGAGACTGGGGTTGTCTGGGCCCGAGTGGCCCTGCGGGAAAGGCACCTGGGTTACGCCGGCAGGGTTCACGGTGGGCTAATCGCCATGCTGCTGGATGAGGCCATGGCCTGGGCGTGCGCCGCTCGGGCGCGCACCTTTTGCACCACTGGGGAGCTGAAGGTGCGCCTCAAGAAACCCGTTCCACCGCATCAGGAACTGGAACTGCGGGCTTGGGTAGGAGACGCTCGCGGGCCTTACCTCCGCGGCCTTGGGGAGTTGACCACCCCCGCCGGCCATCTCTTGGCCACGGCCACCGGCACCTTTGCGGCGATGCCCCGGCAACAGTCCCTCGCCCTGCGACGGTTCTTGCGCTGGCGAACAGGAGAGTTGGACGTCCTTACCGGTCGAGTGGTGGAGGTACTTGGAACACTTCCAGAAAGCGAAGATGCGGGGCCGCAGCCCCCTCGCCATCCCAGGGGAACGACCTAGGGTGCGCTACACTCATGGCTTGTGAGCCGCCGGTACAAGCCGGCGCGGGAGGAGATCTATGGTGGAACCACGGCAAATCCTCGAGTCCCTTGGTCTTTCCGAGGTCAATCCCGGCGCCTATGCCGCGGGATGGCTGTCGGGGAAGGGTGAAGAGCTGGTGTCCGTTAACCCCACCACTGGCCGACCCATCGCCCGCGTACAGCAAGCCGACAGCGCTACCTACGAGCAGGTCTCCCAGGTGGCGTACGAGGCGTTTTTGAAGTTGCGCATGATGCCGGCCCCTAAGAGGGGCGAGATCATTCGCGCTTTGGGGGACGAACTGCGAGCCCACAAAGAAGCCCTGGGACGCCTGGTGTCTTTAGAAATGGGGAAAATCCTCTCCGAAGGCCTGGGCGAGGTACAGGAGATGATTGACATGTGTGATTTTGCCGTGGGCCTGTCACGCCAGCTCTACGGCCTCACCATG
>JANXCP010000102.1 GCA_025060245.1 Thermoanaerobaculum sp.
TCCAGCGCGGCGTGTTTGGTCTCTCGGGCATGGGGGGCGCGGTGGATATCACCACGGCGCCGGCAAGCTTGGAGCCTTCCTTCCAAATCCACCTGGGAGGTGGCTCCTACAACACCCAGCGCCTGACCCTGCGCTACGAATCGGGGCTGGTGGGAGGCCGATGGGCCCTTACCGCCCGCTATTCCAAGATCACCACTGATGGCTACCGCGACCAATCTTGGGTGGACATGTGGAACTACTTCTTCTCCTTGTCCCATTTCGGCCAACGGTCTCGCACTCGCTTGGTGCTGTTCGGTGGGCCGGAGCAGACCCACCTGGCCTACTATGGCATTCCCAAATCGGTGCTGAAGGGGGGCTTGAGCGGCAATGAGCGTCAAGACCGGCGCTTCAACCCCCTCACGTATCCCGGGGAAATTGACAACTTTCTCCAACCCCACTTCCAGCTCATCTCGGAAGCGTCGCTGGGACCACGCACGCAGCTTTCCCAAACCTTCTACCTCTTCCAAGGGGATGGCTACTACGACCAGTTCCGCGCCAATCGCCGGCTGGTGGAGTACAACCTTCCCAACATTACCTTGCCCGACGGCACGGTGATCCGTCGCACCGACCTGGTCCGCCGGCGAACGGTGGACGAGTGGGACGCTGGGTGGGTGCCCACCCTCACCTGGACCGGGGATCGCCTTTCTCTAGAGCTGGCCGGTGAGGTCCGATTTCACAAGGCCCGCCATTACGGGCAAGTCATTTGGGCTCGCCACTACCCACCCGGCATTCCACCCAACCGCCGTTACTACGACTACCAGGTGGAGAAACGCTCTTCAGCGCTCCGCGTGAAAGCGTCTTACCGGCTTTCCGATCACCTTTTGGCCGTGGGTGGCGTGGGATACGCCCACCATGTCTACGATTTTTCCAAAGACCGCTTGAAGGGCCTCAGCTTTGCCGACAACTTTGATTTCCTCCTACCCCAACTCGGCCTTCTCTGGCGTGTGGGGGAGGGGCAAGAAGTGTACCTGAACCTGGCCCGTGGCATGCGGGAGCCCAACTTCCGCCAGCTCTACGATCCGCAAGACTACTACGGTACCCGAGCTTTTTTGGACCCAGAGGATGTGTGGAACTGGGAAGCTGGGTACCGCTTCCGCGGTTCACGTCTCGCCGGCCGGATTAACGTCTTCTATATGCGCTTTACCAACGAAATCGTGTGGGCCGGTGCGCTCGACGACAGCGGGGTCCCCATTTACGGCAACGGCGCTCGTTCCATCCATAAGGGCCTGGAGCTGGAGAGCTCCTGGTCGCCATCCCCGCGCCTTGGCCTGGATGCCTCCCTCACCCTGAACCGCAATACGTTTACTCGCTACCGCGAGTTCGGCTACGACGGTTCGGTAATTTCCTACGACGGCAACCGCATTGCCGGTTTTCCCGACCTCCTGTTCCTCCTCACCGCGCGAACCCAGGTGGCGGGGGTCCAAACGAGTCTAACCCTGCGGGCGGTGGACCGCTTTTTTTTGGACAACACCCAGGACAACCGGAAAAACCCGTCCCTGCGCCGACAGCCGGGTTACGTGCCCCTGGTCAATCCGGGGTTTGCCGTGGTGGATCTCACCTTACGCCGGCCTCTCCCCGCCCTGGCGGCAAGCCTTGGCCTCCAGCAGCTTGGAGTGGAAGTGCGGGTGAACAACCTTTTGGATAAGCTCTACACCAGCTTCGGCTACGTGGACAGCGGAAAACCCATGTTCATCCCCGCCGCACCGCGCCACTACTATGTGGGCCTCACGCTTGGCCTCTAGCTGACCGGCACCTTCTCCCCACTCGCCCGGGGCCCGTAGGCCCCGGGTTTTTTCACTACGTGGAAGGCTTGGGTGAGCAACCAACGCCTGTAACGCACGAGGCTCCCGGGGTTACCGCTACCAGGGCAGCTCCTGGGGGTTGGCGGGGAGCTGGGCCAAAAGCACCTCTACCGCCTTGGCCAGCTGGGCGTCCTGGTGCTTATCCATGTCCTGCTGCGGCGGTTGCACCACTAGGTAGTCCGGTTCGCAACCCTGGCGCTCCATGTTGATCCCCGATCCGGCCACAAACCAGCCCCGGAAAGGCAGCCGAACGAAGGAGCCATCCACCAACCTTGCCCCACCCGTGGAGATCACCGCGCCAAAGGTGGTCATTCCCACCAGAGGCCCGCGTTTCAGGGTCTTGAAGGCCCAAGAGAAGATCTCGGCGTTGGAGTAGCTGGCCTCGTCGCACAGGGCCGCCGCAGGCCGAGTCCAGGCGGGGAGCGGTAGCCGGTCCTGGGGGTAGCCCCGCAGCGACGGGTCCATACCCCGGGGTACAGTCCAGGCGTGGCGTCGCACGTTGAGGATAGCCATGAGGTAGTCGGTGGTCCACCCACCGCCGTTGTTGCGCACATCAATGAGCAAGCCCTGTTTGCCGGCTGCGGCGGCGTAAAGGTCCCGCTGGAACTCCTCCAAGGAGGGAGCATCCATGCCCTGGATATGGATGTAGCCTAGCTTGCCCCCCGAAAGCCGCTCCACGATGGCCCGCCGCTCCTTGACCCAGGTGCGGTAGCGCGCTTGGCGCACCGCATCCACCGTCGCCGCCTTGACCACCACCTCCCGTTCCCCGGTGCCGCTGGCCACGGTGAGGCGAATCGGTTGCCTGGCCAAACCTTCCAGGAGGGAGAAAAAGTTCGTCTCCGGCTTCACGGGCTGCCCGTTGACCGCCACGATCCGATCCCCAACTTTGAGCCCCACCTCTTCCCGGGCCGCAGGGGTTTCCTCCAAGACCTCAGTGACCACCACTCCGGCCCCATCGGGTGCCGGCTCCACCTCCACCCCCAGGGCGGCGGTACCAACCTTGCCGTTGTCGTTTTCCCCGAGGCGGAAGCCCATGTGGGAGGCATTGAGCTCTCCCAGCATCCAATTCACCACCTGCTCAAAGTCCCGGTCCGCCCAAGCCAGCTCGGCCCAGGGCCGATAGGTCTGGCCGATCCTGTGCCAGTCATAGCCGTGGAATTGGGGGTCGTAGAAGTTGCGCTCGAGCTCTCGCCAAGCCTCTTGGAACACTTGCGCCCGCAGGGCTTTTCGCGACACCGTGAACAGGGCCTCAAAGCGCATGGGATCCCCTGCTTTCCCTTCCAGGTTCACGCTCTCCACAGTGCCCTTTGCCCCCCGGTACACCACCAGCTTCGCCTCCTTAAGAAAGCTCAACTGCGAGGGATTGGCGCCCTGTTCCGTGAGCCTTTTCAGCTCTTTGCCATCAAAACGCACCTTAAAAAGGTCTTGCTGGCCATCTTGCTCGGCCACGAACACCACCGTGCGCGAGTCGGGGGAAAGGACAAACTCCCCCTCGTCGCCGGGCAGGTTGGTCACCGGTTGCGCCCGCAGGTGAATCCCGGGAAAGTCAATGCGCACCTGCACAGAGGGCTTTCCTTTTGCCTCCCCTCTCGCCTCGCCTTTGGCAGCGTCGTCCTTCTTACCCGCCTTTTCCTCCTCCTCAAACAGCGCCGCCCACCCCTCAGGCGTGCGCTCATGATCTAGCTTGGTCAGGTACACCGCCCACAGGTCCATGGTGCGGTTGTGCCGACGGGAAAGCCAGTAAAGCCGGCGTCCATCGGGGGACCAGGTGGGCCTCACATCCTCATCGGGGTGCTGGCTGATGTTCACGGGAACCCCGCCAGTTACGGGAACGATGAAGACGTCGCTGTTGAAGTGCTCATCGTCGCGGGAAAAGGCCAGCCACTGTCCATCGGGGGAAAAAGAAAACTCCACGCTGCTCCAATGGGTGAAAAGGGTCCTGGGGTTCTTGGCATTGGCATCCGCCACCGTGAGGTCACCCCTGCCCACCAGGTAACCCAGCAGCTTGCCATCGGGTGAAAACTGCGGATGCCGTTCATCCACTTCCGTAGCCGTCAAGCGGACCTCCCGAAAGGCGCTGGACTTGACAAAATTTCCGGGGGAAACCGGTTCGGCACGAAACAGGTCATACTGCCCAAACCGATCTGAGGCATACACCAACGCCTTGGAGTCGGGACTCCAGGTCACATCCCGTTCCCAACCGGGAGTACTCGTGACCCGAACCGTCACGTTCCCCGCCAGGGCAGCGATTTCCCTGCTGCGCCGGGGGATCACGTATACATCCCCCCGCACCACCAAGGCCACTTGCGTGCCATCGGGCGAAGGGACCACTTCGCTGGCCTGATCGCGGAGCACCACCCGTTCCGTGTCGTCCTCCAAGGTATCCACCGCGGCGTTGATGGAAAGGCGGCGCGGCTTCCCCTGCCCATCGGCGGGGACGACAAACAACCCATCACCAAACTCGTACGCCACCAGGTTCCCCCGGGCTGCGGCTTTGGGATAGCGCACATCGCCCCCGCTGTGGTGGGTCAACTGCAGGGTTCTGCCGTCCGCCAGCTCCAGCCGGAACAGGTTGCGGTCCTCACCGCCCTGATCCGATCGGAAGATCAACGCCTGGTCTCCCGCCCAGGACACGTGGTCCTCATCCCAGGGAGTTCGCGTGAGCTGCACCAGCTTGCCCGTGGCCACCTCCATGAGCCAGAGGTCGCGGTTCGCGGAACCGCGGTAATGGCGTCGGCTATCCGGCGTGCCCCCCCGCACCAAGGCCAGGTGGCGCCCATCGGGAGACGGCACCGCTTCTTGGGCCAACACCCGGGTGAGGAGCTTTTCCGTACCGCCCCTTTGTGGCACCAGGTAAACGGCGGGTTTTCGGTTCCACGCCTCGTGGCGACGGGAGAGGAACACCACGTTCCCGGCGAGAAAGCCTTGGGGGAGATCCGAGGCTTCGTGAAAGGAAAGCCGGCGCGTGCGACCCTCAGCCCAGGACAAGAGGAGCACATCATCGCTCCCCTGGCGATCCGAAGCAAAGGCAAGAGCCTTGCCGTCTCCATCCCAAACCGCCCCCCAGTCGTAAGCGGGATCGGCCGTCAGCCTGGTGGCTTCCCCCCCGCCAGCGGAAACCACCCAGAGGTCTCCCCGCCAAGAAAACACAATGCGCTGTCCATCAGGGGAAGGGGCGGGAAAACGGGGAAGGCGTACCTCTTCACTCCTAACCCCGCCTGCCCACAGCAAAGCCAACACCACAAGGGTCCGCCTCATAACCTTTCTCCTCCTCGGCTTGCAACGAACTCACCGAAGCGTACCAGCTGCGCCATGAGCTCGCCGTTTTGTTCCAGGGGCAAAGGGTATTCCACCCCTAACAGGGCCGAATCGCGCTGGCTCCAGTCCAGGTATGCCCGTTGCTGCGGGGCAAACACCCGCACCTGAGGCCAATGGGAAGCCCATCGCACCGCCGTTCGCGCCGCAACCAGCTCCTCGCGACGGGGGTTCGCACCGATGAGGGCCGCACCCTGTCCGGGCCGCTCCACTGCCGGTACGGGGAATCCGCACACCAAGTCCACTGCCTCGCTACCCAAAGGGGGAGGTTCCAGCTCCGCGCAGGCCCCCACCCCGCCCCATATCCCCTCCCTGGCCGGCCACCCCCAGGGAAAGGCGGCGGTGACCAGCAGCTGCTCCCCCTGCCTGAGGGGGATCCAGCCGCGCTCGCCGGAAACCAGGTTCTCCCAGGCCACCCAGAGGTTCACCCGCCGCACCAGGGCCCAATCCGGGGCCAGGTACTCCTCAAGCACTGAGGGGTCAAGCCAGCCGGGCACGCGGTACACATCGGGGAGCGCCAGCCAGCCCACCTTTCGCGCCTCGGCGCTAGCTGGAGCCCCAGCGGCGGAAAACAGCGCTGCGCCCTCCTCCGCCATGCGCAGGAAACGCCTGGCACCCTCCAACGCTTCTCCCGCTAAAGCCAGAAGCGCCACTTGTGCCGCCAAGCCGGCGGCCGCCCCCTCCTGCCAGACCACCCCCTGCTCCGCTAAACCCGCCACCACCCCGGAACAAAAGGCGGCCTGGGCACCATCACCCAACACCACCAGGGCCCGAGAGCTCACCGCAACCCCCTCATCACCCGCCGTAGCTGCAGGCTCTGCGTCACACTTGCCACCTTGGCCAAAGTCGCCAGGTAGGGCGGCTGCTGCCAGGCCACCAGGACCTGGTCGGGAAAGTCCAGCACCCCGTTACCGTCATCACCCCAAGCCACCGCCCAGCGCCCCGCCCAGTGAAAGGCATCACCCGTTTTCACCCCCTCACCCCATCGTACTGCCCCTCCCACCGCCCGTTCCCAGCGGTCACCCCGGGCCACTAACCCCTCCGGTGGATCCCAGGGCTCGGCGAGGGGATCCCCCACCGCTGCCAAGGCCGCCACCGCTTGGGGTGTCATCAGCCGCCACTGCGCCACCATCTCCCGGGGGCTTAGCGGCAAAGGCCAATCCGGACCCCCATCGGGCCAAACACCCGGGGCGAAGGTGAACACCGCCAGGCGAAAGGCCCCAGCCAGGTTAGGGTGAATGCCCTCGGGAAGGGGTGCTCCTCGCCGTAGCGTGGCCGCCCTGGAAAGTTCCCCAACTCCGGGGGAAGCGACGCTGGCCCAGGGAAGGAGGTCTTCGGGCCGGGTGTACACCCCTACCTTGACCTTCAGGCGCTGGATCCCTCCCTCCAAGAGGTTTCCCGCCACCGGCTGGGCGAGGAAATCGTCGTTGTGGGCTTGCTTGGTGACCAAGGCCTGCAACTCATTCCCCATTTCCGCGGCCAAAAATTCAGCGAAGGCCAATTTCTCCGCCGTGCTGGCATCCACCCCCTCCCAGCCAAAAAAAGCGGGCTCCAGGGTAAACCACTGGGCCCGCAGCACACCGTAGCTCCGAGGCCAGGACTGCAAAGGCTCCGGGTGCACCTCCTCGCCCTGCCAGAAAACCTTGGGAAACGGGCTCAACAGCCGCACCGGCCGCTTTCCCTGCTGGTACGCCAGCAGCACCCCGGCCCAGACGTCCTCGTCAGCTCCCCTAACTCCCACGTCCTCCCGGGCCACATCCTCCCCCTGAACGAGGAACACCACATCCACCCGCACCAGCTTAGGCCGCAGGGATTCGCGGCGTTGCCAGGCCAGCAGCACTACGCCCAAGCCCAGGACCAGCAGCAGCGCCACCACCGCCAGCCTTCGGGTGTCCTCGCTCACCGGCCCATTCTACGCAGGCGCCCCATGCTGAGTTACCCTGCGGAGGGAGGAAATGGCAGCATGAAGGTCTTTACCAAAACCCTCACCTTCCACACCCCCACCCGCGTGGCGTTCATCAACATCACCCCGGAAGTGGAACGAGCAGTCGAGGAGTCTGGGGTGCAGGAAGG
>JANXCP010000103.1 GCA_025060245.1 Thermoanaerobaculum sp.
GTTCCCGCCCTCTGGGCCGCCCTCATCGTGGTGAAACAGCCTCAGCGTTTCGGCTTGCCCACCTTTGCCGAGAACCCCTGGTGCCGCGAGAGGATAGAGGTGGAAGGGGCTCTGGATTTGGAAGTACTGGCCGAAAAAGGGGGGTTTGAGCTGGCGCGACTGCGCGAGCTCAACCCGGCCCTCACTCGCGGCATCACCCCACCCAGCGGCCTCTACCCGGTCTTCGTGCCCTGCGGCGAAGGGACCAGAGCGCAGCAGGTGATTGCCTCAATTCCGGCGGCCGATCGCATCAAGCGCCTGTTCCACACCGTACGGGCGGGGGATACCTTGGCCGCCCTTTCCCGCCGGTATGGGGTGCCGGTGGAGACGATCATGGCCGCCAACGGCATCAAGAATCCCCGCTCCCTGCAAATCGGCCGCGAGTTGTTAATCCCCAAGGGTGCATGGAACAGGGCGGTGGTGGCCCAGTTGCCGAAGGGCACGAAAGCGAGGGCCCAGACCTCCCATACCGCGATCCGCTACCGCGTCAAGCCAGGGGACACGCTGTACAGTATTGCCCGGGAACACGGCCTTTCAGTGGCGACCATCCAGGCCCGAAATAACCTGACCGGAACCGTGATCCGCCCGGGTGACATCTTGCTCTTGGCACCCTAGACCCAAACGGGCCGCAACTCGTGCCTTGGCAATGTTACCGGTTTTCTTGCGTCTCAGTCACGGCCGTGTGAAAACAAACGCAACCTTGGGGTACAATGGCGCGCCCCGCCGACAAACGGCGCGGGCGGAAGGGGGACAGGACGTGAAGATCGGAGTGCCACGCGAAACGAGGCCCGGTGAGCGGCGAGTGGCGTTGGTGGCCGACGCCGTGAAGAAACTCGTGGCCGCTGGGCATGAGCTTCTGGTGGAACGGGGAGCAGGTCTGACCGCTGGCGTCACCGACGAGGACTACGCCCAGGCGGGTGCCAAACTCGTCTCTCGGGATGAAGTCTGGGCCGCGGACCTGGTGGTCAAGGTGGATCGCCCCACCGACGACGAAGTGGCCAAGCTGCGCCAAGGCCAGGTTTTGGTGGCGATGCTCCAACACCTCGCTTACCCGGACGTGGCGGAGAAGTTGGCCAGCCAAGGCGTCACTGCCTTCGCCATGGACTGGATGCCGCGGATCACCCGAGCCCAGGACATGGACGCTCGCTCCTCCATGACCACTGTGCAAGGCTATAAGGCCGTTTTGGCGGCCGCGGATCTCTTACCGCGCTTTATGCCCATGCTCATGACCGCCGCCGGCACCATTTCCCCCGCCCATGTGCTGATCATCGGTGCGGGGGTGGCGGGGCTACAGGCCATCGCCACGGCCAAGAGGCTCGGGGCGGTGGTGGAAGCCTTTGACGTGCGGCCGGCTACCAAAGAGCAGGTTGAGTCGCTAGGCGCACGCTTTGTGGCCATGGACCTGCAGCTGGAGCGGGCCCAGGATGAGCAGGGCTACGCGGTGGCCGTTGGTGATGAGGTGTTGGAACTGGAACGGCAAACCTTGGCCAAGCGGCTGCCCCACATGGACGCGGTGATCTCCACGGCCCTGGTACCAGGACAGCGGCCCCCTGTTTTGCTCACCGCCGCCATGGTGGAATCCATGCGCCCCGGTTCTGTCATCGTGGACTTAGCCGCCGCCTTTGGTGGGAACTGCGAGCTCACCCGCGCCGGTGAGGTGGTGGAGCATCAGGGGGTCAAGATCGTTGGCTACACCGACTGGGAAAGTCGCCTGGCGGTTCACGCAAGCCAGATGTACTCAAAGAACGTGCTGAACTACCTGAACTTCCTCCTCAAGGGTGGACAGCTCAACCTCAACCTGGAAGATGAGCTGGTGAGTTTCCCCCTCATCACCCACGCTGGCGAAGTGCGCGGGCGGAAAGGAGGACAGTGATGGAAGCGCTGGTGATGATGCTGACGGTATTCGTTTTGGCAGTCTTCGTGGGGTTTGAGGTCATTTCCAAGGTTCCCCCTCTGCTTCACACCCCTCTTATGTCCGGATCCAACGCCATTTCCGGCGTCACGGTTTTGGGAGCCATCATCGCCACCGGTGCAGCGGTCACCACCGGCATGCGGTGGCTAGGCTTTGTGGCGGTGGTCTTGGCCATGACCAACGTGGTGGGCGGGTTCGCGGTGACCCACCGTATGCTGGGCATGTTTCGCCGGAAGAAATAGGGAGGCTCAGACATGTTGAACTTACTCTACCTCTTAGCCGCCGTGAGCTTCATCTTCGCCTTGAAAATGCTGGCCTCACCGAAGACCGCCGTAGTGGGTAACCTCACAGGCGCCCTCGGCATGCTGGTGGCCATCGTGGCCACGCTGTACGCCGGTGGCGTGGTGGACTTTCCCACCGTCCTCGCTGGGCTCGCCCTAGGTTCCCTTTTTGGTGCGTTGCTGGCAGCTCTCACACCCATGACCGCCATGCCGGAAATGGTGGGCCTTTTGAACGGCTTCGGCGGTGCGGCCTCGGCGCTGGTGGCCTCCGCCGAGCTGGTACGTGTCCACCATACCCCCGAGGAGTCTCTGGGGCTGGTGGCCATCATTGCCATTGCCCTATCCTTGCTTATCGGTTGGCTCACCTTCACTGGTTCCATGGTGGCCTTCCTGCGCCTGCGGGAATGGCTTTTGGGCGGGCGACCAACGCTCTTTTTTGGCCAGCACTGGCTCAACTTGGCCATCTTCATCGCCGCGGTGCTGACCGGTGTGCTGCTGGTGCAAAAACCTGAGGTGGGGCCGCCGTTTTATATCCTCACTGCGCTAGCGGCCGTGCTTGGCGTGGGTCTCACCATCCCCATCGGTGGTGCCGACATGCCAGTGGTGATCTGCTTGCTCAACTCCTATTCCGGTATGGCCGCCTGCACCACCGGCTTCGTCCTCAACAACAACGGCCTCATCATCTCAGGTTCGTTGGTGGGGGCCTCCGGCATCATCCTCACCAACATCATGTGCAAGGCCATGAACCGCTCCTTTACGAACGTGCTGTTCGGTGGGTTTGGTGCCACCGTGCAGGAGGTGGGGGCTGCCGGCCCGGGTGGGCCGAAGACCGTGCGGCGTGGCGATGCCGAAGAGGCCGCCATGATCTTGGAATCGGCGCGCAGCGTGGTCTTTGCTCCCGGCTATGGCATGGCGGTGGCCCAGGCCCAACACGCGGTCAAGGAGCTGGCAGACGAGCTCACCAAGCGAGGAATTGACGTGAAGTACGCCATCCATCCCGTGGCAGGTCGCATGCCGGGTCACATGAACGTGCTCTTGGCCGAAGCCCAAGTCCCCTACGACCAACTGTGGGAAATGGAGAAGATCAACTCGCTCTTTCCCGAAACCGATGTGGTCGTGGTTATTGGCGCGAACGATGTGGTGAACCCGGCAGCCCGCACGGACAGCTCCTCCCCCATCTATGGCATGCCCATTCTGGACGTGGATCGCGCTCGCACGGTGATGGTGATCAAGCGCTCCCTCAACCCGGGTTTCGCCGGTATTGACAATCCCTTGTACTACCTTCCCAACACCATGATGCTCTTTGGCGACGCGAAGAAGATGGTGTTGGAACTGGCTGAGGCCCTTCGCCAACTGTAAGTTGTTGCTTGCGCAGTGCTCGCTGGGCGGGTGGCAACCCGCCCTTTTCTTTTGCCCTTTCCTGCCAAGCCCTCGCCTTACCCATGGCCCTTACCTTTGCCCTTTTCCCTTCGCGGGTTTACACTGGCCAGTGGAGGCTTGCCTGTAACCTGGGCAGACAAGAGATTGGAGCTCACGCACTGGGCAGTGGTCGTCCACTTGGGAGTCGCGACCCTTTTGGCGGTGTTTTTTTTCGCTTTGTCCCGCTCTCTGAAGCTGGTGGAGGTTCGCCTGTGGGCCAAGGCTTGGGGCTCAAACACCGTGGCTCTGGCCGCCATTGGACTTGCGGGTTTTGTCGTGGCCGAGGAGCCCGTGAGGCACCTCTGCATCATGGTCTACCTCGGGGGGAAAACGGCATTCGTGTTGTGGACCTTGGCCGGGGTTGCCCAGCACCTCGTCCCAGGGAAGAGCACCCTGGCCCAGGCCCGGGGCGGCTGGTTTGTGGTCCTTTGGGCGGTGACCCTGAGCCTGGTCACAAGAGACTTGGCTACTCCTCTGAGGGCTCAATCCTCCGTTGGTGGCCGCGGGTTTCTCGAGGCAACCATGTGGGTTTGGCAGCATCCTCGGTTTCCTCGCTCTCGTCGGCTCGCCGGTGCCCTCCTGATCCAGGGGCTCTTGTTTTCCTCCTCGGTGGCAGTGCTGTTGCCGGTGGTGTGGTTAGGCCAGCCTCCGGGGGCCGTACTCCCGCTGAGCGCATTTCTAGATTCGGGCGCCGAACTGCTGCTCGGTATGTGCATGCTCATAGCCGTCGAAAGCTCGTCCACCAACCAGCTGCAGCACCTCCATGGGGAACTCATGGTGGCCTTCCAAAGGCTGCGGAGCCTAGTCTCCCATGATCCGCTCACCGGCCTGGCAAACCGCCGGGCGCTGGATGAAGAACCGCTGCGCCAGCACCACCAAAACGTGGCGGTAATTTTCTTTGACGTGGACAACTTCAAAGAAATCAACGATCGCTACGGACACGTGGTGGGTGACGCCTGCCTTGTTCGCGCCGCCACCGCCATCGCCCTGCGCTTTCGTCCCGAAGATCGCGGGTTCCGCTGGGGGGGTGATGAGTTTCTGGTCCTCGCGGCAGGTATGGACGAGGCCAGCGTCCAGGCTCGCTTTGTCCAGGTGGCAAGGGACCTCCAGCAGCCCCAGGACGGTCTGCCCGCCTGTCACCTGTCCATGGGCCTAAGCCAGCTCAAGCCTGGCGCACCCCTGGAGGAGGCCTTGGCTGAAGCGGATGCCGCCATGTACCAACAACGGCAGCTTCGGCGTTTGGCGGGTAAACCTCCGTGGCTGAACCACCGGCCGGCATGAAAAAGGCTCTTGCGCGGCCTCGCCGCCCGCTGTGGCGGCTACAATGAGCTGTGGGCTTGCGGAAAAAACTTGCATGGATTGGCATCCTCTACTTTGCCGAAGGGCTCCCCTTCGGCATCGCCTACGACGTGTGGCCGGTTTACTTTCGCCTTCACGGCGTCTCGCTGCGCGAAATCGGGTTCATGAGCCTGCTTTCCCTGCCCTGGACCCTCAAGCTCTTCTGGGCGCCGGCTGTAGACCGCTGGGGTGCACGGCAGCAGTGGATGGTTGCTGCCCTGTGCACCCTGGGCCTCTCCTCGCTGCTGCTCCCCACCCTTGAGCCCTCGCGTCCCGGGACGCTGGTATGGGGCCTCATGTTAGCCTTTACCCTGGCCTCGGCAACGCAGGACATTGCCATTGACGCGTACGCCATTGACCTTGCCGGCCCTGGCGAGGCAGGAGCGATCAACGGGGTTCGGGTCACCGCAGCGCGGTTAGCGCTTCTCCTCGGGGGGGGTGGTTTGATCACCGCCGCCGGCTTTTGGGGGTTTGGCCCCCTGTTCCTGCTCACGGGGGTGCTTTTCTGGGCATTGGCGTTCTTAGCCTGGGCCAGTCCACGGGTGCCTCTGCCTGCCGAACGCCGCACCTCTCCCATCAGACCCGTGCTGGCCTGGCTTTTCCGCAAAGAGATGCTGCCTGTCCTCGCTTTTACCTTGCTCTTCAAGCTTGGCGATTCAACCCTCGGTCGTATGGTGAAGCCCTTTTGGGTGGACCGCGGCTACAGCTTGGAGGAGATCGGGGTCATCTCGGTCAGCCTGGGAACTTTTCTCACCATCGCGGGAGCGCTCCTGGGAGGTTGGTTTGTCAGCCGTTTTGGCGTCTTTGCCGGCCTGCTTTGGCTCGGCCTCCTGCAGATGGCATCCAACCTGGGCTACGTCGCGGTGGCGGCTCTGCCGCTGCCCCGGGAAAGCATCTACTTGGCCTCCGCCTTTGAGTCGCTCACCCAGGGGATGGGCACTTCGGCGTTTCTCTCGTTCCTTATGGGACAGTGCGAAAAGGAACACGCGGCCACCCAGTACGCCTTACTTTCCGCCACCTTCGCCCTATCCCGCGACCTGGTGGGTGCCTTCTCCGGCCTGGGGGTGGAACAACTGGGTTACGCCGCCTACTTTTCCGTCACCACGGTCCTGGCGCTTCCCGGGTTGGCCCTGTTGCTCCCGCTGCGCCGGCTTGTCAGCCGCCCCGCCCTTTCTTAGTACGCCCATGAACCTTTTGGTCTACACTTCGCCCTCGGGAGGTAAGCATGACGACCAACATGGGCAGCACCGATAAGACCATTCGCGTCGTGGTGGGTGTGGCCATCCTCGGGCTGGGACTTTATCTCAAATCTTGGTGGGGACTGGTAGGGTTGTTGCCGCTGATCACCGGATTGGTGGGCTATTGCCCAGCCTACAGGCTCTTGGGGATTTCCACCTGTCCGAAGAAGCCGTGAGGCCGTGCTAAGATGTGCAGCCCTCATCTGGGGTGGGGGCTACGAGGCACGTGCACGCGGTTACGTACATCAGTCGCTTCCGGCGTTGGCCGGGGCGCTTGGGGTGGGGAGGAGATGGTCTCGCCTCACCCTGGCGGTGGCACCGTCACCGCCCGTTGCCCCTGGTTCGCCGAGTCCTCCTCACACACCCAAGTCTGCCTGAGCCCTTTGATGGCCTAACCTTGGCTCAAGTCAGTGACGTCCATGCCGGGCAATTCATGACCGTGGAGCGCCTGGAGGAGGTGCGGGCGGTGGTTTGCCGGCTGGCCCCAGACCTGATCCTCTTCACCGGTGACCAACTGGACCGGCGCAACGTGGACGCGGAGCTCTTCGTCCAGGCGTTTGCCGGGATCTCCGCTCCTTTTGGGGTTTTTGGCGTGTTGGGAAACCATGATTACCTGGCGGGGAGAGCCCTTGCGCTCACTGCCCTGGAGGCCGCCGGAATTACTCCGTTGGTGAACGAGGCAGTGCTCCTACAGAGGCAGGGCGCTACCATCCTCCTGGCTGGAGTCGACGACGCGGACGCACCGCGACCCTTCGGTCCGGATTTCACCATCCTCCAGGAAGTATCGGTTGCTTTTCGGCTCTTGGCCTGCCATCAACCCCGCCTGTGGCCTGAAGCGGTTCGCCATGGAGCTGACCTCACTCTCGCCGGGCATACCCACGGTGGGCAAATCTCCCCGATGGGCGAGCGGTTCTCCGTGGCGCGGTTGGCCACCCGCTTTGTGGCCGGGCCTTACGTGTCCGGCGCTCACCTGCTGTACG
>JANXCP010000104.1 GCA_025060245.1 Thermoanaerobaculum sp.
AAGAGGCCATCCGCACTGCTCCTTGGGGCCCAGCGGAACTTGGACGCTTGGAGTGTCGCAAAGACTTCACCTATGGAAAGGAGTGGAATGGGAAAATCTACGCAACAAAGCAGGTCACAGTACTGCTGGCTGTGGGTGGTCTCCTGCTCCTGGTTGCCCTGGGGGTGATGATTGGGGCGTTGCGCCTGCGGCGGCAGGCCCAGGCCCGGGAGCGGGAGGCAGAGGAGCTGGCGCGCAAGCTGTTGGCGGCCACGGATCAGGAAGCTCAGCAAAGGCTTCGTGATGCTCAGGTCGTGGCGCGGGAAAAACTGCTAGCCGCGCGGGCCGAGTTTGAACGGGAAACCCGGTTTGTCCGGGAGGACCTTCTGGGACTCCAACGCCGCCTGCAGGAGCGGGAGCGGGAGCTAGAGGAGCGAGCGCGGGCCTTGGCAGCGCGGGAGGAGGCCCTAAAGGCGCAAGAGGAGCAACTTTCCCGACGTGAAACCGAGGTTTCCCTGCAGGAGGATGCGGCGGCTGCCATGTTGGCGGAGGCGCGCACGCAACTGGAACGGGTTGCCGGCCTCACCTCTGAGCAAGCCAAACAGGAGCTCATGCGGAACATGGAACACGAGGCACGCATGGAGGCGGCCAAGACCATCCGCCGCATTGAGGAGGAGGCGCAGCAAGAGGCCAACAATCGGGCGAAGAAAATCATCGCCACAGCTATGCAGCGGGTGGCCGCGGAGTACGTGGCGGAGAGCACGGTGGCCGTGGTGGACTTGCCCAACGACGAAATGAAGGGTCGCATCATTGGCCGCGAGGGGCGAAACATTCGGGCGTTGGAGCACGCCACGGGGGTTGACCTGATTGTGGACGATACCCCCGGTGCAGTCACCCTCTCGTGCTTTGATCCATTGCGACGGGAAGTGGCACGGCTGGCCCTGGAACGCCTCATGGCCGATGGCCGCATCCACCCGGCTCGGATTGAGGAGGTGGTGGCCAAGGTGCAAGCCGAGCTGGAGGAGAAAATCTTCCGTGACGGCGAAGCGGCGGCCATGGAAATGGGCTTTCCTGACCTCCACCCGGAGCTCATGAAGCTCTTAGGCCGCCTCCAGTACCGCACCTCCTATGGCCAAAACATCCTCACCCACTCCAAAGAAGTGGCACGCATTGCCGCCCACCTGGCGGAGGAACTAGGGGCCAACGTGAAGGTGGCAAAGCGGGCTGCCCTTTTGCACGACATCGGTAAGGCGGTGGACCGGGAAATGGAGGGCACTCACCTGACCATTGGCCGTGACCTGCTGCGCCAATACGGGGAAAGCGAGGAGGTGATTCACGCCATGGAGTGCCACCATGGGGACGTGGACCCGCGGACCCTGGAAGCCATGGTGGTGACCGCTGCTGATGCCATCTCCGCCGCGCGACCAGGGGCGCGAAGGGAGATTCTAGAAAGCTACCTCAAGCGGTTGGCGCAGCTGGAGGCCATTGCCGGCGAGTTCTCCGGGGTGCAAAAGGCCTACGCCATCCAAGCGGGAAGGGAACTGCGGATCATCGTGGAGGCTGAGCGGATCTCGGACGAAGAGGCGGTGTGGCTGTCCCGGGACATCGCCAAACGGATTGAAAAGGAGTTAACCTACCCGGGGCAAATCAAGGTCACGGTGATCCGCGAAACCCGCGCAGTGGAGTACGCCAAGTAGCCGCAAGCTTCTTAAGGTTGACTGGCCTTCTGGTAGAGTTCCATCAGAGCCCGTGACAGGGCCGCGGAGGTGAGGCCCTGTACCCGTTGGCGCGCCCGGCTACCCGCTTCTCGGCAGCGCTGCGGGTTTTCTTTCCACTTTTGGATGAGCACCGCCAAGGCGGCGGCATCCCCCCTCGGCCACAGCTCACCGCTCACCCCCGGTTCCACCAGGTCGCGGATTCCCGGCACATCCACCGCCAGGCTGGGCACCCCGCAGGCAGCCGCCTCCGCCACAGCGCGGTGGGCCCAGTCTGAGCCCGGCTCGGGGAAGATGAAGAGGTCCATGGCGTTGTAGAGCCGCTCGAGCCCCTCTTCGTGGTAGCCGGGGAACAGAACCCGCCCGTTGATGCCCAGTTTTTTCGCCAGCTTTTCCAGACGAGGCAAAAAGGGGCCTTTGCCCACCACCAACCCCCAGCTCTCCGGCACGGCGCCCAAGGCCAAAAGCAGCAGGTCTTGGCCGCGCGTCGGGTCCAGCTTGCCCACCGTGCCGGCGACAAAGGCATCCCGCGGAATCCCCAGCTCTTGGCGGATGGCTTCCCGCTGCGCCATTGGTGTAAAGCGCGGCTCTAGCGCCAAGGGCAGCACGGCCACAGGGGCCTGGGGTGCCAGGCGCTGTGCCGCCGGAAGCATTTCCGAGTGGGCTAGGCCTACCCCCGCCACGGAGCGAAACAGCAAGCGGTGGTAGGGGTCCCGGCGCAGGTGCGAGGGGTGGTGCACCGAGCGCACCACCTGGGGTGGGTGGGGGAAACCACGTCGGGCCCACAGGGCTAAGAGGTGATCGTGAGGCAGGTGGGTGTGGAGCAGATCAAAACCTTGCAGTAACTGGCGCAGCTGACGTAAGACGCGGGCCAACGTGCTCCAGGACCGCTCCTTCTCCAGGATGGGGTGTGCCCAGGGGAAGCCCGCCAACCGGGTCTGCAGGTTTCTCCCCGGACGAAAGGCCAAATGGGCGTCCACGCCGGCTTCCCGCAGTGCTTCCACCGCTTGCAGCGCAGTGGCTGCAGCCCCCGTCCAGCGATCGGCGGCAACGAGATGCAAAACGCGCACCGGTTGATCTTGCCTGAGCTTCGTGGGTTTGGCAAGAAGGTGCTAGCATCGGGGCGGAGGTGCCCATGGGTGTAGACCGTGAGCTTCTGGAGCTCCTCATTTGCCCATCTTGCCAGGGAGAACTGGAGCTGGTGTCCCTCCCCCAAGATTTGTGTGCCATGCTGGTGGAGCGGTACCGGGAAAAGTTTCGCGATGAAGAGCCCGTGGTCCAGGAAGGGTTGAAATGCCAGGGGTGTGGCCTTACGTACCCCGTGGTCTCGGATATTCCCGTGATGTTGGTGGATGAGGCTTTGCCTGCCCAACGCCAGTAGTCGGTGACCGCCCAGTGCCTCGCCTCCGGCTTGCTCCTCGCGGCGGTGGTCTTTTCTCCCCGCCTGGGTATCGCCAACCCGTTGTTGCTGGCGGCCTTCGGAGTCACCCTATGGGACTGGTGGCGCAACCGAACGTTTCGTGGATGGGAGTGGCCTCTGGCAGCACCGGTGGGGGTTTTTTGCTTGGCCTCCATGACCTCGGCCCTTATTTCCGCGGATCCTCTGGTCAGCGTGCAGCAGCTGCCCCGCTTGTTGGTGTTTTTCCTCATTCCCTTGGCGGCCAACCTCCTTTCGGTACGAGACTTTCGCCCCTTCGCTTGGGGTCTGGCGGGGATGACCTGCACCTTGAGCGTGTGGGGTATCTGGCAGTACGTTCACGGGTATAACACCCTGGAGCAGAGGATTCGTGGCCCCTTGTCCCACTACATGACCTATGCCGGTTGGTTGCTCTTGGCCTTTTGCCTGTTGTTTGCCTTGGCGCTCCTCTCCCGCTGGCGGGGTAGGTGGCTGTGGTTGGTGTCTTCGGCGCTGGCGGTGGTAGCCATGTTTCTGTCGTACACCCGCAACGTGTGGGTAGGTTTGGTGGTGGGCGTCTTGGTTTTGGCCGCGTGCTGGCGACGGCGCCTCCTCTTGCTCTACCCCGTTTTGGCCTTGCTCGTGGTCCTGGCTTTCCCCAAGGCGGTCAGGGAGCGGCTGGTTTCCATGGTGGACCTGCGCCAGCCGGCGAACTTTGACCGCCTCTGCATGGTCTATTCGGGCGTGCA
This sequence comes from Thermoanaerobaculum sp., assembly GCA_025060245.1. Classification (GTDB taxonomy): domain Bacteria; phylum Acidobacteriota; class Thermoanaerobaculia; order Thermoanaerobaculales; family Thermoanaerobaculaceae; genus Thermoanaerobaculum. The sequence continues at coordinate 3,840 of JANXCP010000104.1, forward strand.
GATGGTCCGCGACAACCCCCTCACCGGGGTGGGGTTGGACATGGTACCCAAACTCTACCCCCTGTACCGGCGGGACGACGCCCCAAGGTACCGGGTACCCCACCTGCACAACAACTTCCTGCAAATTGCTGCTGAGCGTGGACTGGTGGCCCTGGCTGCCTATTGTTGGATGCTCTTGGCCTTTTTCTCCGCCACATGGCGGGCCCTGGGCCGCGTCCAAGGGGAGGAGCGGGCGGTGCTGGCGGCCTGCCTTTCCGCAGTCGCCGCCATTACGGCCGCTGGGTTTTTTGAGTACAACTTTTGGGATGCGGAAATTCAATACTTAACCTTGACCCTGATGGGAGGGGCTTTGGGGCGCAAGGGGAAGATCGGATGAAGGTTTTTCAGGTTTCGGAACTGGTGGCCTTGGTGAACGCCCAGCTTTCCGGGTTAGGAGAAGTGTGGGTGCGGGGTGAGCTTTCCGGGGTTCGCGTGGCGAGCTCCGGTCATCGCTACTTCACGTTAAAGGATGCAGGGGGGCAACTGGCCTGCATCATGTGGGCTTCACGCGCCGACCGCCTGCGCTTCAAGTTGGCCGATGGCCTCTCGGTTCTCCTGCGGGGCAGCTTGGAAGTGTACGCCCCGCGGGGCAGCTTGCAACTTTCGGTGTTGGAGGTGGTACCCGAAGGGCTAGGTGAGCTGCAGTTGGCCTTTGAGCAGCTAAAAGCCAAGCTGGAGGCGGAAGGCCTTTTTGCCCAGGAACGCAAGCGCCCGATGCCGCCTTTGCCGCAAAGGATTGGCCTGGTCACCTCGGCGGCGGGGGCGGCGGTGCGGGACGTGCTGAAGGTCTTGTCCCGCTGGCCCCACCTGCAAGTGCTCCTCTACCCGGTGCGGGTGCAGGGCAAAGGGGCGGAGGGGGAGATTGCCCGGGCGGTGCGCTACTTGGGCCGCCTGGGAAGGTTGGATGTGATCCTGGTGGTGCGCGGTGGCGGCTCTTTGGAGGACCTCTGGGCGTTCAACGAGGAAGTGGTGGCACGGGCCATCGCCGCCTCACCGATCCCCGTGATCTCCGGCGTGGGACACGAGGTGGACTTTACCATTGCTGATTTTGCCGCCGACGTGCGGGCCGCCACTCCCACCCAAGCGGCGGAGCTGGTGGTGGCGCAGCTGGAGCGCCAGGCCCGCCGGGTGGAGGATGCGGCCCGTCGGCTCCAGGTGGGTTGGCAGCGCCTGTGGACCCGGAGGCAAAGCCAGTTGGCGTTGCTGGCAGGGGCCCGTGGGCTGGCCCTCTTCCCGGCACGCCTGCGCCATTTACGTGCCAGCTTGGAGCGTGCGCAAATGCTGTCCCAGCTACTGCGGGGGTTGCTCTTGCGACGGCAGCGCACCCTTCAGGCTCGCCTGGCGCAGCTTATGGCTTGGCCCGTGCGCTTTGGTGCACCACGGCAGCGGCAGGTCTTGGCCGTGAGGGAGGCAATGCTGCGGGAGCGTTTGAAAACCTTGCTGGTGCGGCGCGCCCTGGAACTGGGAGGGAAACTGCGAGCGTTGGAAGCCCTTTCACCGCTGGGGATCCTGCGGCGAGGCTACTCCATTACCACCCGCCAAGGGGACCCGCGCCCGCTACGGCGGGCGGAGGAGGTGCTCGCGGGGGAGCGTCTGGTCACGCGGCTGGCAGAGGGTGCGGTGGAGTCGGTGGCCGTAGGCCGAGCCCGCCTCAGGCAGGCGCGGTTGTTTGAGGAGGGGGCATGAGCAAGGAAACCTTTGAACAGGCTTTGGCCGAGCTGGAAACCATTGTGGCGAAGCTGGAGGACGATTCGGTTCCGCTGGAGGAGGCCCTCAAGCTCTTTGAGCGCGGGGTGCGCTTGAGCAAGCGGCTGAAGGGGCAACTGGCGGCGGTGGAGCGGCGAGTGGAGCAGCTGTTGGCCGAGGCGGAGGAAGGGGAAGAGCCACCGACCGCGCCTTTTGCCGTGGAGCAGGACAGTGCTTGAGGATTTCCTGGCTGAAGAGCGGCGCAAGGTGGAGCAGGCACTGGAGGCGGTGCTGCCGCCCGAACACCTCTGGCCCCAGGAGCTGCACCGTGCCATGCGCTATGCGGTCTTGGCTGGGGGTAAGCGCCTGCGGCCCATTCTCTTCCGCTGGGGGCACGCCTTGGCAGGGGGCAACCCGGAGGAGGTGACCTTCGCTGCCTGCGGGGTGGAGCTCATCCACACCTACTCCCTGGTGCACGACGATCTGCCCGCCATGGACAACGACACCCTGCGAAGGGGAAAGCCCACCGTGCACGTGGTCTTTGGCGAGGCGTTGGCCATCCTGGCGGGGGATGCGTTGCTCACCGAGGGATTTCGCCTCCTGGCCACCTACCCCCAGGGTGAACGGTGGGCGGCAGGGCGAGGAGAAGTGTGTCGGCTCTTGGCCGAGGCGGTGGGGAGCCGGGGGATGGTAGGGGGGCAAGTGGAAGATTTGCAGGCCATGGGAAAGGAACCGGACCCCCAGCGCTTGCAGCGCCTCCATTTGGCGAAGACGGCGCAGTTCTTGGCTGCGTGCTTGGTGGCAGGAGCGGTGCTGGCGGGGGCTCCTGCGGAAACCTGCAACAAACTACATCGCTTCGGCCTCCAGCTGGGTTTGGCCTTTCAAATCGCCGACGATCTCTTGGATGTGACGGGATGTACGGAAGAGCTGGGGAAAACCGCTGGCAAGGATCAAATCCAAGACAAGCTCACCTACCCCAAGGTGTACGGGTTGGCGGCCAGCTGGCAGGCGTTACAGGATCTGACGGGGGGTCTGATGGTGGAAGCTGGTGAGCTGGACCCCACGGGCAAGCTGCAGGCGCTGGTGGAGTTTGTCGGGCGGCGCAGGGCGTAGCGGGCGTGAAGGCGAGGACAGGCAAGGGCAGCAAGGTTCGCTTGGACGAGCTGCTGGTGCGGCGGGGTCTGGCGCCGTCCCGGCAAAGGGCGCAAGCGCTGATCCTGGCCGGCCTGGTGCAGGTGGAGGGTAGGCGGGGGGAAAAACCGGGAAAGATGGTGGCGGAGGATGTGGAGCTTTCCCTTCTGGAGCCACTGCACCCTTGGGTTTCCCGCGGTGGAGTGAAGCTTGCTGGGGCTCTGGAGGCCCTGGGGGTAACGGTGGAGGGGAAGCGCTGCCTGGACGTGGGGGCCTCCACCGGTGGTTTTACTCACGTCCTGCTGGCTTGCGGTGCGCGGGAGGTGGTGGCGGTGGATGTGGGTCGGGGCCTCTTGCACTGGCAGCTGCGGCAAGATCCGCGGGTGAAGGTGGTGGAAGGGGTCAACGCCCGCTTCCTCACGGCGGAGCAGGTCCATCCCCCCTTTGACCTGATCACCGTGGA
>JANXCP010000105.1 GCA_025060245.1 Thermoanaerobaculum sp.
TGCGGGCTGATGCTGGCGGTCCGTTGATGCCATAGCCGCCACCACCGCCTCCACAGCCCGCTCCATAGCGCGTTCCTGGAGTTGCGGATTGCGGGAGGCCCCCACCAGGGGTGCCACCCGTTGAGCCGTGACAAAATCCCCGCTTTCCACTGCTGCAACGAAGCTGTCCGCCAAGCGCTGGGCTGCCGCTTCGCCGGCTGGGGCCCCGGGCCAGAGGGTGAGCATCTCGCCCAACACGCGGATCAAGTGGGATTGGAGCTCCGCCTCGGCACAGGCGGCGGAAAGTTCCTTGGCCCACGGCTCGCGGCCCCAGGAGGGGAGGGCGGCCCGGGCTACGGGAACCAAGGGTGCTGCCGCTTCCCCAGGCAGGGGCAAACGGGGAAGGAGCGCGCGCGCTCGCTTGACCAGCTCCGGTGGAACGGTCCATCCGCTGCTCTCGTCTGGGCCCGCAATGGCGAAGAGGAGCCGTTGCACGGCCTCGGGGATAGGCTCGCCGTGCAAGAGCAAGAGCTCCACGCCATCCAGCACCAGCTCCAGGTTCAGCAGGGGATTGCGGGCTTCCAAGAGGTCGGACAGGGTGGGTTGGCGCAGGAAGGCCGCCACCGCCATCCCGCGTCGGTCCGGCTGCAAGAGGCGGGTGAGGTCGGCCAGAAAAAGCCGGAGCTCAGCCAACAGTAGTGGACGTTGCCCCTGCGGTGAGGTCTCCAGGGCTTGGGCCACGGAGCGGAAGAGGTACTCAAACAGGGCGCCGGGGTCAGGAAGCTGGTTGGCGAGCTCCACCACCGATCCTGCATCCAAGAGCCCCTCCTTGAGCTTACCCGGCCAGGCAAAGGCGCCTTCCCGGGCCAGGCTTCTGGCCAGTTGCGGCCAAACCAAGCGGGACCCATCGTGGGCGGTAACCTCTTCCTCCGTTACCACCTGCACCGCCGACAGGTCCAAGGGAAAAAGTTGCAGGCCGGGGAAACTATCCCCCGCTTGCAGGAGGTGCTGGCGGCTCTCCTCCCGGGGCGTCTCCCCCAGCGGTGCCAGGTGTTGTACCAGCGCCACCAACCCGTCCTCCGCTTGCGGGAAGTTGAGCTGGACCACGGCCAAACCCAATTGGAAAAGGAGCTGAACCAGCCGCTTGCCCGGCGCTTCCGGGGGGGGAACCACTTCCAGTTCGTTCCAAAACACCCGGTCCGGGTTGAGGACGAGGCGTGCTAACGGCTCCTGCCCAAGCAGTTGGAGATCGCGGCGAAGCCGCGCTTCAGCGGGGGCGAGGCCGGGGTGGCCGGGGGGGTAAAGGCGCAAAGCCCGGCGATAGGCCTCCATGTCGTTGAGCAAGGCCACCACGCGGGGAGCCAGGTCGGCGCTCATACCAGCTTCTCGTGAACTCAGTCTAGCAGCTTTAGATGCTTCCCTAGAGCCCGCACGTCGGGGATTCCGGTCACGACGAGCCCAGGCTTGCTCAGCTGTTCCACGCTTGGCGGCGCAAAGGCCCGACAAAAGCCCAGCGTTTCCGCTTCCCGCAGCCGGGCATCACCTCTTCCCACCGCCCTCACCTCTCCCAAAAGCCCCACCTCGCCAAAGAAGACCGCGTCGTGGGGAAGTGGGGAGTCGCGGAAGGAGGAAAAAACCGCTGCCACCACCGCCAGGTCCGCCGCCGGTTCCGCCACCTCCAGCCCCCCGGCCACGTTGACGTAGACATCCCGATCCACCAGCTTGATACCCGCACGCTTTTCCATCACCGCCAGCAGCAGGGCCAGGCGGCCGGCGTCAAAGCCTTGTGCTACTCGGCGGGGGTTGAGAAGGGGAGAGGGGGAGACCAGGGCTTGGATTTCCACGCAAAGCGGTGTGAGGCCCTCCAACACCACCGTTGCCGCCGAACCGGGGGCTCCCGTCACCCGATCGGCCAAGAGCACCTGGGAGGGGTTCGGGACCTCCTCCAGACCTTTCGCCCCCATGGCAAAAAGGGAGAGCTCAAGAGCAGGGCCGAAGCGATTCTTGGTGGCACGCAGCACCCGATGGGCGTGAGAGGTGCTTCCGGAAAGCTCCAGCACCACATCCACGAGGTGTTCCAAAGATTTAGGGCCAGCGACCGTGCCGTCCTTCGTCACGTGTCCCACCAGGATGGCCGGCGGACCACCCCCTTTTACCGCCTCCGCCAGGCGGGAGGCCACCTCCCGCACCTGGGGGATGCTGCCCGGGATGGAGGGAACGGCTTCGGAGCGCATGGCCTGGACGGAGTCCACTAAGAGCAGAACCGGTTGCAAGGTGCGGGTGGCGTCCAGCACCGCCTCCACTGTGGATTCGGCTAAGAGGAACAGGTTGGGGTGCTGGCAAGCGAGACGGCGGGCGCGCAGGGCTACCTGGGTTTCCGATTCCTCACCGGTGGCGTAGAGGACAGGTCCAAAAGCTGCGGCGTAATGGCCCAGCTGGAGCAGCAGGGTGGACTTGCCCACCCCTGGTTCGCCGGCCAGCAAGACGAGGGAGCCCTTCACCAGTCCTCCTCCTAGGACGCGGTCACAGCCCGCAAGGCCCGTGGCAAGGCGGGGGAATTCCTCCACGTTGGCCGCCACCACCGACTGGGGGGGGCGCCGCGAAGGCGTACGGCCCCGGGGCCTGTCCGGCTGCCGGGCGAAGGTGTTAAAGGCGCCGCAGGAGGGGCAACGGCCGAACCACTTGCCGGCGGTATACCCGCAATGGGTGCACGACCAGAGGTCGGTTTTACCCCCCACCGAGCATTCCTCGTGCCTTAGCGCCCACCGAAGGAGGCAGCAGTACCCAGCAAGTATTTGAGGTCCTCATCCCGCCAGGTGATCCCCGCCCCCACCAGAAGGGAGGAGCGGGCGGACCACCGAGGGTCATCCCAGCCGGCAAAGGCAAAGATGTTTGGCGTGAGAAAGTAACGACCCTCCAGGCGAAGGTGTGGGGGCTTGACCTCGCGGTTGAAGTCGTAGGCCTCCAGAGAAAGCTTGAGCCTGTTCTGCCACAACCGCTGGTCCACGGCAAAGCCGCCCTGGGATTCAAACAAACCCGCGCGAATGGTCATGCTGCCCAGATGATAGCCAATCTGCGCGTTGACCGTTGAAGCATCGGTGACCTTTTGCCTGACCTGCAGGTAAGTCTCGCGTCGTCCGTCGGGAAAGGTGGTGGTCACCCTTTCCTCAGTGTGGCGCACTCGGCCGTAGGGGGAATCCACCAGTTCAAGGCGGAAAAACCTCTTTTCCGTGGTGTGCAGGTCAAAACCGAAGGCGGAGCGGGAATCATCGGCACCCGGCAGCGTTTCCGTGCGCAGGTTCACCTCCAGTCGCCATCGCTCCGCGCGCCCCAGGGTGTTTCGCAAACTCTGGACGCCCGATTCCACTGATTTGAGGGTGTTGTTGAGGTTGTTGACGGTCTCCTCGTCGTTTACCAGCTTACCTATGGTCCCCTCACCCTTAGCGATCCTGCCGGTGATGGCATTGAGGTGATCAGCGGAGACTCGCAAGCGGCTGGAAAGATCCTTTAGGTTGGCGATTGTGTCCGAAAGGTTCTCCCGGTTTTCACCCACCACCGAATCCACACGATCGGCCAACCTGTGCAGCTTCTCCGCTAGCTTCGGCAGTTCCTCCTTCAGCGTGGCGGAAAAATCGCGAAAGTTGGCTACCGTCGCAGTCAACTGAGCGCGGTTTTCGCTCACCATCTTCCGTGTTTCCGCCGTCAGCTGGCGGATGTTTTCCAAGATTTCATTGAGCTTGGCTGTGCCCTCTTCTCCGCCCAGGGCGTGGCGCAAGCTCGCGGCGACCTCCTTCACATCTCCACCCACCTCCGCAGCGGTTTTGAGTACGTGGTCAAAGGCCACGGGGCTTTCCCCAGAGAGCACCGTGCCTGGCGGCAGCGGCGGAGCTTCCGCTGGCCCGGGGTACAGCTCCACATACTTGTCACCTAAAAGCCCAAGACTGGTGACCTCAGCCCAGGCCCCTCGACGGAGTCGTACCTGGGGGTCTAGGGAGAGGGTTACCCGTGCTTTCTCACCTGCCAGCTCAATACGTTCCACGATACCCACCCGCACACCGGCGATCCGCACCGGGCTTTTCTCGTCCAATCCTGCGACGGAGGGAAACTCAGCCTGGATCCGCTGTCTCCCCGCCCGCTCCCCGAAGGGGATCTCTTCAATCTTGATGATGAAAACGGCCAAAATAACCAGCGCCACGAACATGAAGGCGCCCACTTTGGCGGTTTGGCTCATGCAACCTCCTCTTCCACCGGCTGGCCGGCCAAGAAGCCCTGCACGTAGGGATCCGGCAGTTGCCGAAACTCCTCCGGGGGTGCCACGGCGACAATCTTCCCATCGCGCAGCATGGCCAGGCGGTCGGCAATGCGGAAAGCCGATGTCATATCGTGGGTAATGGTGACCATCGTCACCGGCATTTTGTCTCGCATTTCAATGATCACCCGGTCAATAGCCGCGGCGGTAATCGGGTCAAGGCCCGTATTGGGTTCGTCAAAGAGCAGGATTTCCGGTTTTAGGGCAATAGCCCGGGCAAACCCCACCCGCCGACGCATCCCCCCTGAAAGCTGCGCGGGCATCTTGTGTTCAACGCCGGAGAGGTGAACCAAGGCTAGGCATTCCCGGACCCGCTGGGCGATCTCCGCCTCACTCATGGGGGTGTGCCGGCGCAGGGGAAAGGCAATGTTGTCAAAAACCGTCATGGAGTCAAAAAGAGCCCCTTCTTGGAAAGACATGCCAAACTTGCGCCGGATAGCCAGGCAACGTTCAGGTTCAGCACAGGCTAAATCCTCGCCGTCCACAATGATGTGCCCAGAATCCGGGTGGATGAGACCGATGAGGTGTTTCAACAACACGCTCTTCCCGGCGCCAGACCCGCCCACAATGACCAGAGATTCCCCTGGCCAGATGGTGAGGTTGACCCCTTTGAGCACTTGCTTACCGCCGAACGACTTCCACAAGTCTATCACGGCGATTTTCGGCGGTGTTGGCAAGCCATTGGTGTCGGTTGGGTGCATGGGCGCTCCCTAAAAAAGGATCTTGGTCAGGAAGAAGTCGGAAAGGAGGATGATCAAAGAGGCCATGACCACAGCAGCGGTGGTGGAGCGGCCTACCCCTTCCGCGCCGCCGGTGGTGAAAAAACCTTTAGAACAGCCGGTAACGGACAAAATCAGGCCAAACACCCCGGCCTTGATGAGGCCCGAAAAGACGTCGTTGAGGTCCAAAAATTGAAACGTTTTTTCCCAATACACCACTGGGTTGGCCCCCAGGAGGCCCACCGCCACCGAGTACCCACCCAACACCCCAATGCCGTCAGCAAAGGCCACCAAGAAGGGCAACATGAGGGTGGCCGCTGCCACCCGTGGCACCACCAAATAGTGGATCGGCTCCACGGCCATGGCGTAAAGGGCATCAATCTGCTCGGTGACGCGCATCGTTCCCAGTTCTGCGGCGTAGGAGGAACCGATGCGGCCGGCGATCATCAGCGCCGCCAAAACCTGCGCCAACTCCCGCGTGAGGGAAAGGGAGACCACCGAAGCCACGAAGGCCTCGGCGTGGAAACGGGCAAAGCCGCGGTAGGTCTGCAGCGCCAACACCATCCCCGTGAAAAGGGCGGTGAGTCCCACTACGGGCACCGATTCCACCCCCACCCGCACCATTTGTCGCACCCATTCTTTGCCGTCAAAGGGGCGACGGAACGTCCACAGGAGCGTGCTGTGGAGCACGTAAAAAAAACGCCCCACTTCCTCAAACACCGCCAGCCAACGCCGGCCCCAGAACTCAAAAAGACGGGCCATAAGCTTCATCGTGAAACTCGGGATCGGAGAACAGGGTGTACGGCTCTAAGTAAAAGAGGATAAAGGCATCCGTGGGACCGTTACGTTGTTTCGCGACAATCACTTCCGCCTTGCGGGACTCTTCTGTGCTTTCCCCTTCCGCCCTTGGCGCGACCTTGCGGTGGATGAAGATCACCACGTCCGCGTCTTGCTCAATGGATCCGGATTCCCGCAGGTCCGAGAGTTGTGGGCGGGCGTCGGCACCCCTGCGTTCCGGTTGACGAGAAAGCTGGGACAGGGCCAGCACCGGAACCCGGAGTTGCTTGGCGATGGCCTTGAGCCCCCGCGAGATGGCGGAAACTTCCTGTGTGCGGTTTTCGGTTTTTTGGCCTGAGCTCATGAGCTGCAGGTAGTCCACCACCACCAGGTCCAGCCCGTGCTCCATCATCATGCGCCGAGCCTTGCCGCGCAGCTCAAGGAGCGACAGGGTGGCGGAGTCGTCAATCCACAGGGGCGCATCCCCCAGGGCGTCGGCGGCACTAACCAAGCGGTCCAGGTCCGAAAGGCTTCGGCTGGGTTTCAGGCTAATGCGCCCGTTGATGATGCGTTGCAGGCTTACCTTGGCCTCCGCCGCCAGCAGGCGGCGCACCAGGGCGGAGGCAGACATCTCCAAGGAAAAGAAGAGCACCCGTTTTTTCAAGCGGAGGGCAACGTGGGAGGCAATATTAAGGGCCATGGCGGTCTTGCCCACCCCGGGACGCGCTGCCAAGATGATCAGCTCCTGTTCCTTGAGTCCCGAGGTGAGCTCGTCCAAGCGACGAAAACCGGTTTCCAGGCCAACGAACGGGTGCTCGGAGCGCGCCGCCACCTCCAGGTGGTGGAGCTCTTCCGCCGCCAGGTCGCCCACCTTTCGTGGGCCGGTTTGAATGGCTCGGTCGGCCACCTCCAAGACCATGGTCTCCACCCGGTCCAGGAGGTCCAAAGCTCGCCCCCCTTCATTGCCCGCTTCCACCATGAGGGTGGTGGACATCTTGAGCAGTTGGCGGCGTATGGCCTTATCGCGGACGATTTCAGCGTAGTGCTCTACCCCTTCCGGATCGGGCAGGTCTTGTGCCAGTTGGGCGAGGAAGGGTGCACCGCCCACCGCCTTGACCGTGCCCAATCGTTCCAGCATGCCTAGGGTACTGAGCAGGTCAATGGGAGCGTTCTCATGGGCCAGTTGAATAAAAGCCTCAAAAACCAGGCGGTGCTGGTCAAGGTAAAAATCCTCCGGCCCGATAAGGTCCACGACGCGAAAAAAACAGGACCCCTCGTTGAGGATGGCGCCCAGGATGGCCCGTTCTGCTGATTCGCTGAACGG
>JANXCP010000106.1 GCA_025060245.1 Thermoanaerobaculum sp.
ACCTGTTGGCACGGCGTTTGCTCACGTGCACCGTGGAAAACCCGACCCACACCTTTCCTCAGCTCTGGTTGCTCTTGCCGGCGGGTCTCTTCCTTGCCCAGGTGGTGGACCCTTACCAGGTGCCGAGGGTTTCGCGGGAACGCCTGGTAGCCCTGGTTTCCTCGGGGCTGGCGGCGGAAGCGCTGTTCCTCGGGCCGCAATTTTCCCGTCGCAGCTTTAACCTCTTCGGCATTTGGGTGCAACCGCGCGGGCTTCGGCGGTGGGTTGTGGAGCAAATTCGCCGCCTCACGGCTTCATAGCCGGTGGCTTCTAGGCCATGTCAAAGCTCAGCGTGCGTGCCAGCTCCCGAGGTGTGGTAACCGGCGGCCAGCAGCGGGTGCCGGTGCAAAAGTAGGCCACAGCTGCTGCTTTTCCCGCCGCCTCCCGCTCCTGGAACACCGGTAAAAAGGCCAACTCTTCGGTAGTGGGTGGCCAGTGGTTGAGGAACACCACCAGATGGGGACGTGGGCGGTGGCGGTAAGCCGCGCGGAGGAGAGCCCGAGTGGAAGGCCAAAGGGGTGAGCCGGCCACCACCAGCATTCGCAGGTGGCGTGCTAGGTGGGCTGCGGCCAGCCAGCTGGTGGCGTTGTGGGGGCTGCGGGCGAGGAGGCGGGCCTCGCAGGTGAGCGCCTGGTCTGCCCATTGACGCAGGGTTTGGTTTCCCGTCAGCCACGCGCAGCGGTAAAGGGTGTGGCACAGCACCGCCGCCGGGTTCGGGTGAGCCCCGTCAAAGGGGTGGCGCTGGCGCGCTGAGGCGACGGCAGCATCGTCGGGGGTGGTGTAGAGCTCACCCAGGGGACCCCGGTAATGGGGAACGCGCTCCAGCAGCAGCCGGTGGGCGCGCTGAAGCAGGCGCACCGCACCGGTAACCAGGAAAGCCTGCAGGAGGGCTTCCGCGGTCCAGGCCAGATCTTCCAGGGTTTCCGGCGCTGGGTTGGCTCCCCTGGCCAGGACCCGAGGGATTTGCTGCTGCCTTCGCCAGCCCAACTGCCAGAGTGACTCCAGCCAGAGGAAGGGGTAAAGCCCATGGTCGCGCAGCCGTTGGTACGCCCGCATGACCGCCGGCGGACCGAGGGGCTCTTCCTCCTCGCCCCAGGCATCGGCCAGCCGCCAGGGGCCATGGTTTCCCGCCATCCTGGCGAGAAAAGCCGTGACCGCCATGGCAGTCCAGCCGCTAACGGGCAGTTCATCCACCGCCGGAAGACCCCGCGACCGTGCGACATGGCGCAGGCGCCGCAGGAGCGTGGATAGGGCTTGCGCCAGGGCAGACGGGGAAAGCCCGACACCTTGGGCTAGCTCAACATCCGCCGGACGTAGGGCGAGGGGGCGGGGTTGGGTACCCCAGGGAAAGGGGCTCAACCGCAAGAGGAGCTGTCGTTCCTCTTGGGTGAGGAGCTGTTCCAGCTCGGCCCAGGTGAACAGATACGTGGCTCCCTCAACCCCATGGGTGTCGGCGTCCCAACCTGCCGCCAACGCGTAATGGGTGACGTCGGTTTCCGTCAGCGGTGCGCTGCCCCAGGAAACCTTCCTTTGGCGCTGAAGCCGTTGCAGGAAGGCCAGGGCTTCTGCCCCCACCTGGCGCCAGGAAGGCTTGGCAAATATCTGGCCAGCTTCCAGGTACAGGCGGGCCAGCAGGGCGTTGTCGGGTACCAGCTTTTCAAAGTGCGGGACAAACCACTGCGCGTCGGTGGAATAGCGGTGAAAACCACCGAAGAGGGGATCCCGGAGGCCGCCCTGGGCCATGCCGTCCAAGGTGGTGCGCAGCATGAGCCAGGCCCTCTCGGATCCCCGCTGGGCGAGGGCGGAGAGAAACTCCAGCCGGCTCACCATGGGAAATTTCGGCGCGCCGCCAAAGCCTCCCCACTGGGGGTCAAACTCCTCCTCAAGTCTTGCCAGGGCTTGCTTTTCCAGCTCTTCCAAGTTCAGGGGTCCCGGTGCAGGGGCAGGGGGGAGCAACAGTCGCCGCAGCTCAGCTTCTTCCTGTTTTAACAGGTGACGTTGGCTGTTCCAGAAGGCCACCACCTGCTGCAGCACCTGGCGGAAGGAAGGCAACCCACCCCAGGACTGCGGGGGGAAGTAGGTGCCGGCAAAAAACGGCGCCCCTTTCGGGGTACAAAACACCGACAGGGGCCAGCCCCCTTGGCATCCCAAAGCCAGGGCTGCCTGCATGTACATCTCGTCCACTTGCGGTAGCTCCTGCCGGTCCACCTTGATGCTGACGAAGTGCCGGTTGAGGAGCTCGGCGATGCTAGGGTCGGAGAAACTTTCTCGGGCCATCACGTGGCACCAGTGGCAGGTGGCGTAGCCAATGGAGAGGAAGATCGGCTTGTCCTCGGCTTGGGCTTTGGCGAAGGCCTCGGGTCCCCAGGGGAACCAATCCACGGGGTTGTCGGCGTGCTGGCGGAGGTAGGTGCTGGCAGCTTGGGCAAGCCGGTTGGACATGGCCTTGGCCTCTACCCTGGCCTTCCTTCTTAGTCCCGCCAGTCGGCGATGAAGACGTTGGTCTCGCCGGGTTTGCTGTTGTAGCGGTTGGAGCAAAACACCAGGCGCTTGCCATCGGGAGAGAACATGGGAAATCCATCAAAGTCCTCAAAGTAGGTCACCCGCTCTAGCCCGGTGCCGTCCACGTTGATGAGGTATAGGTCAAAGTTGCGGCTGCGGGGTTGGTGGAGGTTGGAAACGAAGATGATCTTGTTCCCTGAGGGGTGCCAAAAGGGGGCAAAGTTGGCCGCGCCGTTGTCCGTCAGGCGCCGCACGTTGCTCCCGTCGGCGGCGGCGACGTAGATGTCCAACTTGAAGGGGCGCACCAGACCCTGCGCCAGGAGGCGTTGGTATTCCTCGGTCTCAGGCCCTGGCAGCGGTCGGGAGGCCCGCCAGACCAACATGCTGCCGTCGGGGGAAAAAAAGGCGCCGCCATCGTACCCCACTTCGTGGGTGATACGGCGCAGGTCACTGCCATCAAGCTTCATGGTGTAAAGCTCCAAATCCCCGTCCCGCACGGAGGTAAAGACGATGCGGTCTCCTTTGGGTGAGACGGTCGCTTCCGCATCGTAGCCGGGGGCCTGGGTGAGGGGCCGCGGCGTCAAGTCGTCCAGGGAGGCGAGGTAAATGTCGTAGTCTGGGTAGAGGGGCCACACGTAGCCTTGACTCAAATCCGGTTTCGGTGGGCAGTCGGGATTCCCCTGGTGGGTAGAGGAGTAGATGAACCGGCGGTTATCCGGGAAAAAGTACGCGCAGGTGGTGCGCCCGCGACCTGTGGACACCAGGCGCTGATGCCGCCCGTTGGCGTTCATCACAAAGATTTGGTCGCAGGCAAAGGGCGGGCGCGTGGACTGAAAGATCAGCTTTTTGCCGTCAAAGGAAAAGTAAGCCTCGGCGTTTTCGCCGCCAAAGGTAAGCTGGCGTAAGTTAGCCAGGCGCGACTCCCGTGGATCCCCAGGGCGGGGTTTGGCCCCCTCGGTCCATGGCTTTTGACCCTGCGGCAGGGCGCAACCCAAAAGGACTAGGAACAGGGACCATACGGCAATTTTGGGCATAGCACCTCCTTACCGGATCAGCCACTACCCGCCAAAGGTAACATGAAGGTCTGGGGGAACAATCCCCTTGCGGGACAGGGTCCGATCCTTGCCTTGCACCTGGCGCAGAGTTTTTTGACGGGCCTTGAGCGAGGGGTTAACCTATGGGTAGAGGAATGCGCAGGAGGAGGCGATGCACATTAACGATATCTTGAAGGTGGCTACGGAACGAAAAGCATCCGACGTGCACCTCAAGGTGGGCTCACACCCCATCATCCGTGTGGACGGCCAGCTGGTACCCTTATTGGAGTTCAAACGCCTCATGCAGGAGGACACCATCGCCATGGCCTTTTCCATGATGTCCTCCCAGCAAAAGGAAAAGTTCAAGCAGTTCTTGGAGATCGACATTGCCTATTCGGTACCAGGTCTCGGGCGATTCCGGTGTAACATCTTCCAGCAACGCGGGTCCGTGGGGCTGGTCCTGCGCCTGATCCCTGCGCGCATCCTCACCATCCGCGAGCTCTTACTGCCGCCGGTGCTGGAGCGCATCGCCGCGGAGGAGCGCGGGCTGGTGTTGGTCACGGGCAGCACTGGGTCGGGGAAATCCACCACCCTGGCGGCCATGATTGACCACATCAACTCCACCCGCAACGTGCATATCGTCACCATTGAGGACCCCATTGAGTTCCTGCACCGGGACAAAAAATCCATTGTCAACCAGCGGGAAGTGGATGTGGACACCCGCAGCTTCGCCGTGGCCTTACGCTCCGCCCTGCGCCAGGACCCGGACGTGATCCTGGTGGGTGAGATGCGGGACTTTGAGACTATTGAGACGGCGCTTTTGGCGGCAGAAACGGGGCACTTGGTGTTTTCCACCCTCCACACCCTGGACGCCACCGAAACGGTGAACCGCATCATTGCCGTGTTTCCGCCGCACCAGCAAAAGCAAATTCGCATCCAGTTGGCGGCGGTGCTCAAGGCCATCATTTCCATGCGCCTTCTACCGCGTGCCGACGGCCTAGGGCGGGTGCCGGCGGTGGAGGTGCTGATTTCCACCGCCTATATCCGCGACTGTATTGAGCAAAAGGAGAAGACGAAGCTCATTCGCGATGCCATTGCCGCGGGAACCTCCCAGTACGGCATGCAAACCTTTGATCAATCCCTCTATGCCCTGTACAAACAGGGGTTGATCACCCTGGAGGAGGCCTTGCGGCGCGCCACCAACCCCGACGAGCTGCGTTTGCGCATTCAGGGCATTCAGTCCACGGCTGACATATCCCGCGAGCAAATGGAATCCACGCTGGAAATGGGGGTGGTGGAGGATCCCTTTGCCCTGGGAAGCCCCTTTGAGTTCGGTGGGCACAAAGAAGGATAGCGGCATTCACCCCTTGGCCCTCCGGCTGCTTGCCCGCCGGGCCTACAGCGTGGCCGAGTTGGAGCAAAGGCTTGTGGAAGGGGGATACTCGCCGGCTGAGGCGCACCGGGAGGTGCGGCGTTTGCAGCGGGCCGGGCTGCTCAACGACCGGGAGCTGGCGCAACTTTTGGTGCGGCGGAACCTAATGGAGGCGCGGGGACTTCGCCGAGCCAGAGTGCAGTTACGTCAACGTGGGGTGGACCCCCAGGCAGCCCAGCAGGCACTAGAGCAGGTGGGCGCTGAAGAGGAACAGGAGGCCCTGGAGAGGGCTTTGGAGAAAGCCCTGCGCCGCTACGGCGGTGAGGAGCCTTCCCTGCGCCGCCTCAAGGTGGTACGGTACTTGCTGCAGCGCGGTTTTGGCCTGTGGGCGGTCGTACAGGCCACCGCATTGTTAGGAGGAGAACTGGATGAAGAGCTCTTGGCCGAGCCGGAGGATCCGGCAGACGTTCCTTGATTTTTTTGCCCAGCGGGGGCACCAGGTGGTGCCCTCTTCCTCCCTCATTCCCGCCGGTGACACCACCCTGCTTTTCACCAACGCGGGGATGAACCAGTTCAAAGACGTGTTCCTCGGGCGGGAGGTGCGCCCCTACCGCCGAGCTACTTCCTGTCAAAAGTGTGTGCGGGCAGGGGGCAAGCACAACGACCTGGATAACGTGGGGTACACCGGCCGACACCACACGTTCTTTGAAATGTTGGGCAATTTTTCCTTCGGCGACTACTTCAAGGAAGAGGCCATCGCGTTCGCCTGGGAACTGCTGACCCAGGTGTACCAACTGCCGGTGGAGCGCTTGTGGTTCACGGTATTCAAAGAGGACGACGAGTCTGCGGCCCTATGGCGCAGGGTGGGCGCACCCCCGGAGCGCATCCTGCGTTTTGGGGAAAAGGACAACTTTTGGGCCATGGGGGAGACCGGCCCCTGTGGGCCCTGCACCGAGGTTCACTACTACCAAGGGGAAGACCTGGCCGGCAATAGGGCGGAGCTGGTGAACGGGCCTGGGGATGTGACCCTGGAGATCTGGAACTTGGTGTTCATGCAGTTTGAGCGGGATGCCCAGGGGCATCTCCACCCTTTGCCCAAACCGTGCGTGGATACGGGTGCTGGGCTGGAACGCTTGGCGGCGGTGTTGCAGGGGGTGAGCTCCAATTACGACACGGACCTTTTTCGCCCCATCATTGCCCGGCTGGAGCAGCTGGCTCAACGCCGGTACCAGCCGGAGTCGGAGCTTGCCCCGGCATTCCGCGTCATCGCCGATCACGCCCGAGCGGTGGCACTGCTCTTGGCGGACGGCGTGGTGCCGTCCAACGAGGGGCGGGGTTATGTGCTGCGGCGCATCATCCGCCGCGCCCTGCGCTACGGCAGGCGGCTGGGCTTTGACGGGGTGTTCCTGGTGGAGGTGGTACCGGCGGTGGTGGAAGCCCTGGGGGACACTTACCCGGAGGTGGGTGAGCGGTGGCCTGTGATCGCCGAGCTCCTGCGGGCGGAGGAAGAGCGCTTTGCGCGGACCCTGAACCTGGGCACCGATGTGGTGGGCCGGGAACTGGAGCGCCTCAAGCGCGCCGGGGCGGCGGTGATGTCGGGGGAGGAGGCGTTCCGCTTCTACGAGACCTACGGCTTGCCGCTGGAGGTGTTGGAGGAGTTTGCCCAAGAAGAAGGCTTGACGGTGGACCGGGAGGGTTTTGCTGCGCGTCTGGAAGCGGTACGGCGGGCGGGGCAGGAGAGCTGGAAGGGGGATCTCTTGGCCCGTACCCGGGAGGAGTACGAGCTGTTGATGGAGCGGGGGGTGAGCTCGCAGTTTGTCGGGTACGAACAGTGGGAGCTGGATGGCGCGGCGGTGGTGGCGCTGCTTTCCACCAGCGGTGAGGTGGACATCCTCAACGGCAGCGGGGAGGTGGTGTTGGACCGCACTCCCTTTTACGCTGAAGCGGGCGGCCAGGTGGGGGATCAGGGAATGCTCCTGTGGAAAGGGGGGAGGGCGAGATCGGAAG
>JANXCP010000107.1 GCA_025060245.1 Thermoanaerobaculum sp.
GCAAGGACGGATCGTACATTCGCTTTGATGACAACGCGGCGGTGCTCATCAACAACCAGCGAGAGCCCATCGGCACCCGCGTGTTTGGACCTGTGGCCCGGGAGCTGCGCGAACGTCGCTTCATGAAAATCGTGTCCCTGGCCCCTGAGGTCCTCTAGGAGGTCGTTATGGGCCGCTTGAAGATCAAGAAAGGTGATCAGGTGCTGGTGATTGCGGGCAAGGACCGCGGGAAGAAGGGCAAGGTCCTGCGAGTGGACCGCAAGCATCAACGAGTGGTGGTGGAGCACGTGAACATGATCAAACGCCACACTCGCCCCAACCCCAGGGCAGGGGTGCAGGGGGGAATTGTGGAGCGAGAGGCTCCCATTCACATTTCCAACGTGATGGTCATTTCCCCCGATTCCGGCAGGCCCAGTCGGATCGGCATGAAGGTGCTCGAGGACGGCCGCCACGTGCGGTATGCCAAGGTAGATGGCGCGATTCTCGACCAATAAAGGGAGGGTACGGTGGCGCGCTTGAAGGAAAAGTACGAAAAGGAAGTGGTTCCCAAGCTCAGAGCCGAGTTTGGGATCACAAACCCCATGGCGGTCCCTAAGATCGTCAAGGTGGTGTGCAACATTGGCATTGGCGAAGCGGCCCGCCAGCCCAAGCTCATGGAGCAGGCGTTGGAGGAACTGGCCGCTATTACCGGGCAAAAGCCGGTGGTGCGCAAGGCGCGAAAGTCCATTGCTCAGTTCAAGTTGCGTGTGGGCATGCAGGTGGGGTGCATGGTCACGTTGCGCCGAGAGCGGATGTACGAGTTCCTGGACCGTTTGCTCAACATCGCCTTGCCGCGCGTTCGCGACTTTCGCGGGCTTTCACCCAAAGGTTTTGACGGCCGGGGTAACTACACCCTGGGGATCCGGGATCACCTCATCTTCCCTGAGGTTGACTACACCAAGGTGGAGCGCCCCAAGGGGATGAACGTAACGGTGGTAACCACGGCGACCACGGACGACCAAGCTCGGTTTCTGTTGGCTGAGCTGGGCTTCCCCTTCGCCAAGAGTTAGGAGGCTTGAGGTGGCACGCACCTGTTTTTTCGCCAAGGCGGCAAGAAAACCCAAGTTTAAGGTTCGCTACCGCAACCGCTGCAAGCTCTGCGGCCGCCCGCGGGGCTACATCCGCAAGTTTGAGCTGTGCCGGGTTTGCTTCCGCAAGCTCGCCCTGGAGGGCTACCTTCCCGGGGTAACGAAGGCCAGCTGGTAGGGGGGTGGGCATGACCATGACCGACCCAATTGCTGATTTTTTGACCCGCATCCGCAACGCGGTGATGGCGGGAAAGGATCGGGTGGATGTGCCAGCTTCACGGTTGAAGCTGGAGCTCACCAAGATCCTCAAGGAGGAGGGGTTCATCCGCACCTTTAAGGTGCTCGAAGAGGGCCCCCAGGGGACCATTCGCTTGTACCTCCGTTACTCCCCGGAAGGGGAGCCGGCGATCCACGGTATTGAGCGGATTTCCCGACCTGGGCGGCGCGTCTACATGGGAGTGGATGAACTGCCCTTGGTGCGCCGCGGGATCGGGGTTGCCGTGGTCTCCACCTCAAAAGGGCTCATGACCGACGCCCGTGCCCGGGAGTTGCGGGTGGGGGGCGAGGTCATGTGCAAGGTTTGGTAGGGGGTGGATATGTCGCGGGTGGGCAAAAAACCCATTGACATCCCCAAAGGGGTGGAAGTGCACGTGGGTCACGGCGTGGTGCAGGTGAAAGGACCCAAAGGAAGCCTCCTGCAACCTATTCCCGAGGGGATTTCCGTTGCCGTGGCCGAGGGTAAGGTGGTGGTGACGCGCCATTCCGACGAAGCAAAAGCGCGGGCCCTGCACGGGACCACGCGCGCGCTGTTGGCAAATGCCGTGCACGGCGTGTCCCAAGGCTTTAAGCGGGAGTTGGATATCGTAGGGGTGGGGTACAAGGCGGAGATCAAGGGACCGCGAGAGCTGGTCTTCTCGTTGGGCTACTCCCATCCCGTGAACTTCCCCCTCCCCGAGGGGATCCAGGCCAGCTACGACGCCAAGGCCAACCGCCTCACCCTGGAGGGGATTGATAAGCACTTGGTGGGCCAGGTGGCGGCGAGGATTCGCATGCTTCGACCCCCTGATCCTTACAAGGGCAAGGGGATCAAGTACGCCAGTGAGGTCTTGAAGTTGAAAGCGGGCAAGTCGGGAGCATAGCTATGGCGCGTTACGACGATCGTAAATCTCGCAGGAGGCGGATCCACTGGCGGATCCGCAAGGTGGTTTACGGCACTAGCCAGCGGCCCCGCCTGGTGGTGTACCGTTCCCTCAAACACGTCTACGCCCAGTTGGTGGATGACACAGCGGGGCGCACGTTGGTGGCGGCCTCCACCTTGGAGCAACAGCTGCGGCAAGGTCTCTCCCACACCGGCAACAAGCAAGCAGCGCGGGTGGTGGGACGGGTGGTGGCGGAACGTGCCAGGGAAAAGGGGATTACTTCGGTGGTTTTTGACCGGGCGGGGTTTCGTTACCACGGGGTGGTGAAGGAGCTGGCAGACGCCGCCCGCGAGGCAGGTCTGCACTTTTAGGGGCGCGCTATGGACGATCGGGACTTGCAAATCATAGACCGTGTGGTTCACGTGAACCGGGTGACCAAGGTGGTCAAGGGGGGGAAGAACCTGTCTTTTTCCGCCCTGGTGGTGGTGGGCGACGGTAACGGCCGGGTCGGCTTTGGCACGGGGAAAGCGCGGGAAGTGCCGCAGGCCATCAAGAAGGCGACCGAGCAGGCTAAGAAGGCCATGATCGAGGTTCCCCGGGAGGGCAGCACCATTCCCCACGAGGTCTTGGGGCACTTTGGCGCGGGCAAGGTGATCTTGCGACCGGCCTCTCCGGGAACCGGGGTCATTGCCGGGGGTACCGTTCGCGCCATCATGGAGGCTGCCGGCATCGGGGATATCCTCACCAAGTCCCTGCGCTCCACCAATCCCTATAACTTGGTGCGGGCTACCTTTGCCGCCCTGGAGCAGCTCACCCCCAAGGAGAAGGCCATGAGCCTGCGGCGCATGGAAGAGGGAACGGAACCACCGGAAACCGAAGCGCCTAAGGGCCCCATTCCGGAGGTTGAGGTATGAGCCCGCGAGCGAAGAAGGAAAAAAAGCACGGGTTCCTGCGCATTACGCAGGTTCGCAGCCGAATTGGTGTGCCGGAAAAGGTGAGGCTGGTGCTCACCCGGGGTTTGGGTCTTGGCCGCATTGGCAAGGCTGTGGTGTTGCCCGACAACCCCTATACCCGCGGGATGATTGCCAAGGTGCCGCATTTGGTGCAGGTGGAACCGTACGAGGAGTAGCTTATGGAACTGTCAAACTTAACCCCGCAAAAGGGGGCAACGAAAAACCGCAAGCGCGTGGGCCGGGGCCCCGGGTCGGGGCATGGCAAGACCGCCGGCCGCGGGCACAAAGGCGCGTTGTCCCGCTCCGGAACGCGACGGCGTCGTAACTTTGAGGGGGGCCAAATGCCCTTGGTGCGGCGTCTGCCCAAGCGCGGCTTTACCAACATCTTTGCCAAGGAGTTGGCGGTGGTGAACTTGGCCCAGCTGGAGCGGTTCCCCGCCGGCAGCGAGGTGACCCCGGAGCTTCTGCTGGCAGAAGGGCTCGTGAAGAGGCTGGGGGACGGGGTGAAGGTGCTGGCCAAGGGTCAACTGACTCGGCCCTTGGTGGTAAAAGCCCACAAGTTTTCTGCCCAAGCGAAGGCCGCCATTGAGGCCGCCGGCGGGCGTTGCGAGGAACTGCCCCTATGATTGAAAGCCTGCGCAACATCTTTGCCATTCCCGACCTGCGCAAAAGGGTCATCTTCACCTTGTTCTTGCTGGCCGTCTACCGCCTTGGCTCCTACATCCCCGTGCCTGGCATTAACCCTGAGGCCCTGGAGGAGTTCAGCCGGCAAGCCCAGGGGACCATTTTGGGTTTCCTCAACCTCTTTTCCGGGGGTGCCCTGGAGCGGATGACCGTGTTTGCCCTGGGCATCATGCCCTATATTTCCGCATCCATCATTTTGCAGCTGTTGACCGTGGTCTGGCCGTACTTGGAAAAGCTCTCCAAGGAGGGGGAGCTTGGAAGGAAAAAGATCACCCAGTGGACCCGTTACGGCACGGTGATCCTTTCGATCATCCAGGGTTCGGGAATTGCGGTGTTTTTGGAAAAAACCACTGCCCCTGGGGGGATGCCGTTGGTGCCGCACCCGGGCTGGGGTTTTCGCTTCCTCACCGTGCTCACCCTGGTGACCGGAACAGCCTTCGTGATGTGGCTCGGCGAGCAGATCACCGAGAGGGGAGTGGGTAACGGGATTTCCCTCATCATTTTCGCTGGGATCGTGGTTGGCCTGCCCAGCGCCATTCTCAACACCCTGGAGGACATCCGCACGGGGGCCATGAACATCCTCACCGCGGTGTTGTTTGTGGTGTTTGCCGTGGCTGTAGTGGCGGCCATTGTCCTCATGGAGCGGGCGCAGCGGCGCATCCCCGTGCAACACGCCAAGCGAGTGGTGGGGCGTCGTCTCATGGGGGGACAAAGCACCTATCTGCCCCTTCGCCTCAACACCAGCGGCGTGATCCCGGTGATCTTTGCCGCCTCCATTCTCTCTTTTCCCCAAACTCTCGCCCAACTCATTCAGCACCCCTGGGTTGGCAAGGTTTCCCAAGCGCTGGCTTATGGTGAGCCGCTGTACAACCTTTTCTATATCGTGTCCATCATTTTTTTCTGTTACTTTTACACCTCCATCGTCTTCAACCCCCAGGATACTGCGGACAACCTGCGCAAGTACGGTGGCTTTATCCCCGGTGTGCGACCGGGTCAGCCCACCGCCGACTTCATTGATCGCGTCTTGACACGGATCACCTTCGTGGGTGCCATTTACCTGGCCTTGGTGGCGATCCTGCCGGAAATCCTCATTGTGGGCTTCAAGGTGGCGCCCATCCCCGTGATCGGGCCGTTCTTGGATTCCCTTTTGCCACGTTGGTTCACCGAAGGCCTTGGTGTGAAGTTTTACTTCGGCGGCACTTCCCTGCTCATCGTGGTGGGGGTAGCCATGGACACCATGGCGCAAATTGAGGCGCAGATGGTGATGCGCCACTACGAAGGGTTTGTCAAGGGCCGTCGGCTGCGCGGCCGCCGAGGCTAGCATGGTCACGCGCGCATTGGATGTGGTGGTGTTGGGTGCCCCGGGCGCGGGCAAAGGTACCCAGGCCAAGCGCTTGGCTAAAGAGTTCAACCTCTTTCACGTGGCCACCGGTGACCTCCTGCGGGAAGAAGTGGCCAAAGGAAGCGAGTTGGGTCAACAGGCGGCTCGCTTTATGCAAAGGGGGGAGCTGGTACCCGATGAACTGGTGGCCCAGATGCTGGTGGGCCGGTTGCACTCCCAGCGGGGTATGGCGGGTTGTGTCTTTGACGGGTACCCGCGCACGCAAGCCCAAGCGGAGCTATTGGACGGGCTTTTGGCGGAGCTGGGGCGGCGAGTGGACGTGGCCGTGTACCTGGAGGTTTCGGACGACGAAATCGTGTCCCGTTTGGGGGGGCGCCGCACGTGCCCGCGCTGCGGGGCGGTCTTCCACGTGCGCACCCAACCTCCCGCCCAGGAGGGCCTGTGCGACGTGTGCGGCACCGCGTTGGTGGTGCGCGACGACGATCGGGAGGACATCGTCCGCCAGCGCTTGGCGGTCTACCGGTCCCACACCGAGCCGCTCTTGCAGCTCTACGCGGGAAGGGGCGTGTTGCGGCGAATTTCCGGAGAAGGCTCACCTGAACAGGTGTTTGGGCGTTTGGCGGAGGCAGTAAGGGGGGGTCGCGGGCATTGATGGTGTTGAAGACGCGAAGCGAGCTGGCCATCATGGACCACGCCAACGCCATCGTGCAGGAGACCCTGCGCATGCTGGCAGAACACCTACGTCCGGGCATTTCCACGGCGGAGCTGGACCGCCTGGCGGAGGAGTTTATCCTCTCTAAAGGTGCGCGTCCGGCGTTCAAGGGTTACCACGGGTACCCCGCAACCCTTTGTACCTCGGTGAACGATGTGATCGTCCACGGCATCCCCTCCGAGCGCTGCGTCCTGCGGGAAGGGGACATCGTTTCCTTGGATTGCGGGGTGGTGGTGGAAGGTTTCTACGGCGACGGGGCGGTCACCCTCCCCGTGGGGCAGGTTTCGCCAAACGCCTGGCGTCTGCTCCAAGTGACCCGTGAATGCTTGGAACGCGCGGTGGAGGAGGCGCGCCCGGGGCGCCGTTTGGGGGATGTTTCGGCGGCCATCCAGAGGCATGCCGAGGGAGCCGGCTTTTCTGTGGTGCGGGAGTTTGTCGGTCACGGCATTGGCCGCTCCCTCCACGAGGATCCCCAGGTGGCCAACTACGGTATCCCTGGAACTGGCCCAGAACTGCGACCGGGCTTGGTCTTGGCCATTGAGCCCATGGTCAACGAAGGCGGCCCGGGTGTGCGAGTAGACCCTGACGGCTGGACAGCGCGCACGGAAGACGGTAAACTTTCTGCCCATTTTGAGTTCTCAGTGGCCGTCACCGACGACGGCCCCTGGGTGCTCGGGATGGGAAGCTAGGGAGTGGGGATGGCGAAAGAGGAGGCCATCGAGGTTATGGCCACCGTTGTGGAAGCTTTGCCCAACGCGGTGTTTCGCGTTGAGCTGGAAAATGGGCACACGGTGCTGGCCCACATTTCGGGAAAAATGCGCAAGCACTTTATCCGCATTCTTCCCGGGGATAAGGTGTTGGTGGAGCTGTCGCCGTACGATTTAACCCGTGGCCGCATCGTGTACCGCTACCGGTAAGGAGAGGCCCTATGAAGGTTCGTTCGTCGGTGCGTCGCATTTGTGCTAAGTGTAAGATCGTTCGCCGCCGCGGGGTCATCCGCGTTATTT
>JANXCP010000108.1 GCA_025060245.1 Thermoanaerobaculum sp.
GAGGGTGATCGGGTGCAAAAAGGACAACTGCTGGCGCGCCTGGATGATCGGGAACTGGCGGCACAGCTGGCGGAGGCCGAAGCGCGGCTCACCGAGGCCGCAGGCCAGTGGCAGCGGGCGCAATCTCTGGTGAAGGAGGGGCTGATCACCGCCGCAGAGGCGGACGCGGCGCAAGCCACCTTTCACGTTGCCCAGGCGCGGGTGAGCGCCCTCAAGACCCGTGTGTCTTTTACCCGCATCACCGCGCCGGTGGATGGGGTGGTGACGGTGCGCCATGTGGAGCTGGGCAGCCTGGTGGCCAGCCGCTCGCCGGTGGTGGAGCTGGCGGCGGGGCGGTTGGTGCTGCGGGTCCCCGTGTCGGAGTTGGATGTGGTCAAGCTACACGTGGGAGACGAAGCGCGGGTGGTGGTGGATGCGTTGGCGCAAGTGCCCCTCAAAGGTCGCATCGAGCGGGTATTCCCCGCGGCCGATCCGGCCTCCCGTCAGGTGACGGTGGAGCTGGTGCTGGAGGACGTTCCCAGCGGCGTGAGACCGGGGTTTTTGGCGCGAGCTGAGCTGCTCTTGGAGCGCATACCGGAGGCGCTCATGGTGCCGGAGAGCGTGCTCTTCCGCGGGTCGGAGTTTCCCAGCTTTGTCTACGTGGTGGAGCAAGACACGGCCCGGGTTCGGCCGGTAGAGGTACGCCTGCGCCAGGGGGGCCAAGCTTGGGTGAGCGCCGGATTGACGGCCGGAGATCGGGTGGTGGTGGAGGGGGCCTCCCTGCTGCGGGATGGCCAAAAGGTAACGGTGGAGGCTGAGCTGTGAGGCAAAAGGAACGTCGCGGGCTGGTTCATTGGGCCATCACCCACCCCGTGGGGACGGTCACCATTTCCCTAGGGATCTGCGTGGTGGGCATTGCCTTAGGCAGCAACCTGGCGGTGGACCTGTTGCCCAAGATCGTCTACCCCCAGGTGCGGGCGCAAGTGAACTACCCGGGGGTGGACCCGGAGGTCATGGAGCAAACGGTCACCAAGCCACTGGAGACACGCCTGGCGACGACGGAAAACGCCATCCTGATCACCTCCGAGTCCTCTGAGGGTCGCTCCGGTGTGGACGTGCACTTTGCCTATGGGACCAATGTGGACTTTGCCCTGCGCGATGCCTCTACTAAGCTCGATCAGGCCCGCGCTGCCCTGCCCAGGGATGTGGACCCACCGGTGATCTTCAAGTTTGACCCCTCGCAAATTCCCGTGTTGCAGTTTGCCGTTTCCTCTCCTACCCGGGATGAAGCGTGGCTGAAGCGGTGGTGTGAGGATGCCCTGGCGAAGCAACTTCTCACCGTGGAGGGGGTAGCCTCGGTGGACGTGGCAGGGGGGCTTGACCGGGAAATTCAGGTGGTGGTGGACCCGGAGCGGCTGCGCTCCTACGGCCTTACGGTGTCAGAGCTTTTGGCGCGGATTCAAGAGGAAAACCAGGACATCTCGGGCGGCCGGGTGACCTCTCCGGCGCGCGAGGTGTTGACCAAGACCAAGGGCAAGTTTCGCAACGTCGCCGACATTGAAGCTGTCCGCATCCCGTTGCGCTCGGGGGGTGAGGTGGCCCTCACCGATGTGGCCAAGGTCCTTGACACCTACCGTGACAACCGGGTGTACGCACGGCTCAACGGGAAGCCAGCGGTGCAGGTGGCCATTTCCAAGCAACCCGACGCCAACACGGTGAAGGTGGTGGACGGGTGTAACCGGGTTTTGGCCCGCCTGCAGGGGGAGGGCTTTTTCCCGCCGGATGTGAGCTTCCAGGTGGTGGAAGACCAGGCCTTCTACGTCCGCGCGGCGGTTTCCGGTGTGGGGAGCGCGGCGCTGGTGGGCGGGGCCTTGGCCATGATCACCGTGTTCCTCTTCCTCCGTTCCCTGCGCCGGACCGTCATCATTGGCTTGGCCATTCCTCTGTCCCTCCTGGGATGCCTGGCCCTCATGGGGGTCTCGGGGATGACCCTCAACCTGATGTCCCTGGGGGGGTTGGCCCTGGGAATTGGGATGCTGGTGGACAACGCCATCGTCATGCTGGAAAACATTGACCGCCACCAACGGCGGGGGGAGAACGCCCTGGAGGCTACCCATGAGGGAGCAGGTGAGGTGGCCTCGGCAGTCACCGCCTCCACCCTCACCAACCTGGCCGCCGTGGTGCCCTTCTTGCTCATCACCGGTTTGGCGGCCCTCATCTTTCGCGAATTGCTCTTGACCATTTCCTTTGCCATTTTGGTCTCCCTTTTGGTGGCCTTGACCCTGGTGCCCATGCTTTCGGGCCAGCTGTTTCGCCTGCAAGCGAAGGCCTCGCGGCTGGAGGAGGTGGCCATTTTGCGGTTTGTCCCGCAATTGGTGGAGATTTTGGAGGGGGTGTACCGTCGGCAGTTGGCCTGGGTACTTCGCCACCGGGGGTGGGTGCTTTCGGCGGCGGTTTTTGTCTTTTTCCTATCCCTCTGGGGGATGGGCCGTCTGGGGAATGAGTTTCTGCCACCGGTGGACGACGGACGCGTGCGGGTGTTCTTGCGTTTCCCCCCGGATACTTCGGTGGAGGTCAGCAACCGGGCGGTGAAAGAGGCCGAAGCCCTGGTGCGCCAGCTTCCCGAGGTGAAAAACGTGTTTGCCGTGGCAGGGGGCGGGATCTGGGGGCGGGGGCTGAACGTGAACCCGGCCATGGGCTCGATGGTGGTGGAGCTGACCCCCCGCCGGCAGCGGGCCATGTCGGCTGCGGAGTGGGTGCAAATGGCGCAAACCCAATTGCGCCAACTGCCAGCCCTCAAGGACGCCCAGGTGCGGGTTTCCCCGCCCCGGATTCGGGGTCTGCGCACGGGGACCTCCACGGAGGACATTGAAGTGAAGATCTTCGGCGAGGACCTGCCCACCCTGGAACGGCTCGGCAACGACCTGGCAGCCCAGCTAGCCCGCCTGCCTGGTCTGGTGAACGTGGACAGCTCCTACCAGCGCACCGCCCCTGAGCTGCGGGTGGAGGTGGATCGTGTGCGGGCGGCGGCGCTAGGGTTGGATGTGGGGGAGGTGGGGCGAACGGTGCGGACGGCGGTGGCGGGTACGGTGGTGACGCGGCTGACCGAGCAAGACCGGGAGTTCGACATTCGGGTGCGCTTCCCCAGGAACCTCGTCCAATCGGCGGCTGAGTTGGGGGCGGTGCCACTGTTCCCCCGTTCCGGGGTGCCGGTGCGTGTCCGCGATGTGGCGAAGGTTTACGAGAGCGCCTCGCCCCAGACCATCGTGCGGGAGAACCAAAACCGCCTGGTGCGCGTCACCGCCCAGGCCCTCCCTTCGGTCTGGTCAACTGGCGAAGCCACCGCGGAGGTGCGCAAGGTTTTGAGCCGCTTCACCTTGCCCGAAGGCTACACGGTTCGGTTTGGCGGTCAAGAGGAGACCATTGCGGAAAACCGCCGCGTTTTCCTCACCATGATCGGTTTGGCGGTGTTCCTGGTGTTCGCGGTGATGGCCATCCAATACGAGTCCTTTACCTTGCCCTTGGCCATCATGGGGGCGATCCCGTTGGCCTTGGCGGGGGTGGTGGCAGCGTTAGCCGTGGCAGGGCTGCCGGTTTCCGCGCCGGTGATGTTGGGCATGATCCTGCTCGCGGGGATCGTGGTCAACAACGGCATCTTGCTCGTGGAGTACATGGAAATTCGTCGGCGCTCGGGGCTTTCCCCTCGGGATGCGGCGTTGGAGGCTGCCCCGTTACGGGTGCGGCCCATCCTCATGACCGTCAGTACCACGGTGGTGGGTATGCTGCCCTTGGCCCTGAACCCGGCGGAAGGTGCCGAGCTCATGAGCCCCTTGGCCGTGGCGGTGATTGGAGGTCTGGTGGTTTCCACCGCCCTGACCCTCTTCGTCGTCCCTAGCGCCTACCTGAGCCTATGGACGCTGCGTCAGCGTCTGAGCCGGCAGCTCCTCGTACCGGCGGAGTCGGCTGCCAACTTGCCCGAGTTCCGCAGAGGAGGGACTTCCCCCCGGGGGAAAGCCACTTCCTAAGGCTTGAGCTCAGAAATTCTTAGAGAAGATCACAGATTGTTGCGCGGCCTTCGTTGGCAATGGCGCGGTAGCCTGTTCCGGTCGTTCCCTTTGCCCAATAAAGAAAGCCGACGCGTGAATTCCCGCCGGTGGGAACATTTCGGTCCCTGTTGCTTCGTTTGCCTCTGACCGGGGCCGGCTTTTGCGTCGTCGGGTGAACAAGCGGGGTGGGGGGCGTCCTTGACTGTTTTCTGGTTTGCCTCTAAATTTGGTCGTAGCTGCTTCTGGGGGTCGGGATGAACAGAAAAAAAATTCATGCCTTCCCAGCTCTTTTCATATTTTTTATTTTGGGTCAAGGCCGAGGGCAGGCGCAAACTCCCCAGGTGACCCTGGGGGGCACAGGATCGGTGCCCATTGGAGCCACCTTCACCCTCAGCGTGACGTTTGCCAACAGCGGCTCGGCCCCCGGTTACGGGCCCTACGTGGACCTTTTCTTGCCGCTTTCTGGAGCGGACGGCCTTAGCGGGGGCGGGCCCAACGACGGGATTTCCTTCGCCGGCGCTTCGTACTTTGGCGCTCCAGTGACGGCCAACGTGCTGCCCTGCCCCGCGGGCAGCAGCGTCACCCACCCCCTCACAAGCCTGCAAGTTACCTGCCCGTCCCAACCACCGGGTCTGTACGCGCCCTTCGTTTGGCAGTTTGTCGTACTCACCCTGCCCTTTGGCTCTTTTGTTCCTACCCAGCCGCCGGCGCCTCTGGCGGTGCAATTGAGCTTGCACAACTTTGCCGATTTGGGCACGGCCTTGCCCGTACACGTCCGTGGTGGGTTCCGTTTTGGTGCCGATCCCTTGGACAATCCCGGTACTGACCCCCCCATCCAAGGGTCGCTCCTTTCCTCCCAGGTGACCCCCACCCTGCTGCAAATTGCCAAGGCGTACAACGGACCGGAGGACGAAACCGCGACCGGCCCCAATTTTCCCCGCAGCTACACGGTCACGGTCAGCTTAGCTCCTGGCCAAACGGTGACCAACTTGCTGGTGACCGATACGGTGCCAGCAAATATCCAGTTCCTTAGCCTGGTGAGTACGAACCCATCGGCCACCTGTACATTGCCTAGCACTGCTGTCCCGGGTGGAACCCTTACCTGTACCTTTGCGAGCGTCACCGGCAGCGCCACGATGGTGTGGAGCTTTTTTGGGCCCTTGAACGACAGTTCCGGCAACCCCGTCATCAACCCCTCCACCGGCGACGATGTGCCAGCGTGTAACAACGCATCAGCGGTGGGGAACTGGACCCCGCTGGATCCGCGGGATACGGGGGGTGTGGGCAATGCGGTGGCGAACCCCGCGGGGTGCGAGCACACCTTGACCCTCAAGTCTATTGCCGTGCAAAAGAGCGTGGGCGTGGTCGGGGGTGGGTCCCCCGCCCCGGGGAAGGTGTTGGAGTACACCTTGACGTTCCAGGTCTCGGATTTCTTCGCCTTCGGGAATGTGGTATTGACCGATGTCATCTCCGACGGCCAGCGCTTTGACCCCAGCTTCCCCCCCACTTTGAGCTTCCAGGGAAGTGGTGGCTTTACTTTTTCCGGGACCTTTTCCCCAGTCCACTACGACGTGAACTGCCACTACACCGGCGGGGGACCTGAGTGTGAGACCAACACAGGACCCTTCAACGGCTCCACGGATTTGGTTTTCCGCATTACCAACCAGTTGGGGAGCAACCTCATCGGCGGTTGTATCCCTCTGGGAGGAACCGGCGGTCCGCCGCCTTCCTGCTCGGTGTTCAACGACGGTCCAACCCAGGGAACGCTCACCTTCCGCACCATCGTGCAGGAGAACTTTTCCGACACGTTCCCGTCAGGGGATCCCTCGGTGGACCAAAACGACGTGCTCAACAACACCTGTTCGGTGGTGGGTGATGTGCTGAGCGTGGCGGATGCCAGCACACCCACCGGGTCCAACGAGGCGGACGGCTCCGGTGCCTCGGTGAGTATCCCACCGGGTGCGGTGACCAAATCCATTTACGCCCTCAACGGCAACACTTCCCTGCCACCGTTGGTCTTGGTCAGTCCGGGCGATCAGGTGACGTACCGCGTGCGCTACCAACTCACCACCAGTGACTTTGAAGACCTTACGGTTACCGATTACCTGCCCCTGCCCATTTTTGACGCCACCCAGGTGACCACCTTTTCCAACACCGTTTGCGGGATTCCCGCCGCTGGTGCCTCGTGTTTAGGGCCCAACGACACCTACCACCTCATCACAGGGGCGGTCAACCCAACGATGAGCACGAGCGCCGCGGGGAATTCCATTACCTGGACGTATGGCGACTTTGATTCTTCGGTGAACGGTCCTAGCACCATTGACCTGCTCTTCACCGTGACGGTCACCAACCAGCCCTTTGCCGATGGGTTGTTCCTTACCAACCAAGCCTACGTGGTGGAGGGGACCACCAACAGCAGCGGCAGCAACGCCTCGGGGATTATCCAAGTGCAGTTGCAGGAGCCGTACCTGGTGATCACCAAAGGCGCGGTGTGGACGGACAACCCGGGTGGGGTGTTCAATCCCTCAACCGTTGGGCCGGTCACCTTTGCGCCAGGATGCCCCGCTTTTTCGGGGACGGTCACCAGTGCGGGTCTGGCTGCGAACCCCGTCAACAGCAACCTGACCAACGTGGACGCGGGGGACCAGGTGATGATGGCCATCGTGGTGGAAAACCGCGGCCGCAACAGTGCTTTTGACGTGCGGGTGCGGGATAGCCTACCCGCGGGTGTGACCTTCGTTCCCGGATCGTTGTGCGTCACCGATGGCACGGGAGCGGCCATCAGCTTTACTGATCTGGGTGGAGGGCTTTTCGGTTCGGGCATTGAGCTGGTAGATCC
>JANXCP010000109.1 GCA_025060245.1 Thermoanaerobaculum sp.
AAAGCGAGGGCACGCAGGGCCTCTTCCCAGGAAAGCTCTTGCATTCCATCTTTCAAGCGCCGTTGGGGTCGCAAGACTTCTTGGCGGTTCAAGGATTCGGCGAGGAAGCGTCCGTAATCGCACAGCCAGGTGGCATTAATGTCCCTGTTTTCCCGCGGGGTGAAGCGGTACACAATCCGCTCGTGGTGGTCAATCCAAATGTTGCAGCCAATGGAGCACCCAGGACACACAGAAGGGGTGGATTGAAGCTTCCAGGCGCGCTTGCGAAAACGGAACTCCCGTACCGTAAGGGCACCCACGGGGCAAACATCGGCGGCACAGGCAGAAAAGGGATCGTCAAATGGCTTGCCGCCGAAGGTGTCAATATAGGCCTTGTTCCCCCGGCTCTTGTAGGTTAGCGCCCAGGTTTCAGACACCTCTTGGGTAAAGCGGATGCAGCGGGAGCAGTGGATACAGCGGTTTTGGTTTTGAATCACGTGGGGACCCAACAGCCGCCGCTCCAGACCGGGGAAGGTCCGGCGCTTCTCTAGCATGCCCGAAGCAAAGGTGCCCCGCTGCTCGGTCATGGCGTGGTCTTGCAGGAGGCACTCGCCGGCCTGGTCACACACCGGGCAGTCCAAGGGGTGGTTGGCAAGGAGAAACTCCATCACCGCTTCCCGCGCCTCGCGCACCCGTTCGGAGGTTTGGGATTTCACCACCATCCCGTCGCTCACGGGAGTGGCGCAGGCAATGGCTAGTCGGGGCTGTCCTTCAATTTCCACCATGCAAATGCGGCACTGCCCAACCACCGAAAGGTAGGGGTGGTAACAAAAGTAGGGAATTTCCACCCCAGCTTGGCGAGCAGCCTCAATGAGGTTGGTCCCCGCAGGAACCTCCACGGTGCGGCCGTCTATGGTGACTTTGGCCATAGGGTTTAGCCTCCGAAGCGAATGTCTTTGCCGGTCCACGGCATGACGGGAAGCTTTTGCGGGGGCAGTGGCCGGGATCTCTTGATGGCCGCCTCAAACTCCTCGCGAAACTTCGTGACTAAGCTGGAAATGGGGAGGGCGAAGGCGTCCCCCAGGGGGCAGATGGTCATGCCCTGGGAGGCATAGCGACAAATCCGCAGCAGTTGCTCGGGATCCGAGGGATGGCCCAGGCCCTGTAGCAGGCGGTTGAAAATGTCCAAGCACCAATCGGAACCTTCCCGGCAGGGGGTACACTGGCCGCAGGATTCATGGGCATAGAAATGGGCGAGGTTTCGCCCCACCTCCACCATGTTTACCGTCTCATCCATGACGATGATGCCGCCGGAGCCCAGCATGCTGCCAGCGGCCGCGCAGGCGTCAAAATCGGCAGCCACGTCCACATCCTGCGCTGTGAGCACGGGCGCCGAAGATCCGCCAGGAAAAAACGCTTTGAGCCGGTTTCCATTGCGGATCCCTCCCGCATGCTCGTAGATAATCTCGCGGAAACTTACCCCCAGCGGAAGCTCGTACACCCCGGGACGGTTTACGTGCCCGGAAACGCAAAAGAGCTTGGGTCCGGTGTTGCGCGGGCGGCCAATGGAGGCGAACCACTTGGCACCACGGGTGAGGATGTGGGGGATGCAGGCCAGGGTTTCCACGTTGTTGACCACCGTAGGCTGGCCAAAGAGCCCAACCACGGCGGGGAAAGGTGGCTTCAAGCGGGGAAAGCCGCGTTTGCCCTCCAGCGATTCAATTAACGCCGTCTCTTCCCCGCAAATGTACGCCCCGGCGCCACGATGAACCCAAACCTCCAAGTCAAAGCCTGAGCCCAGGATGTCCTTGCCCAAAAAGCCGCGGCTGCGCGCCTGTCCGATGGCTTCTTCCAGCAGTCTTGCCCAGCGGAAAAACTCGCCACGGATATAGATATACGCCGTGTGGGCGCCAATGGCGTAGGCCGCGATGGCGATCCCTTCCAGGACCATCTGCGGGTCATACTCAATGATCTCGCGGTCTTTGAACGTTCCGGGTTCCGACTCATCGGCGTTGCAGATCAGGTACTTGGGTCCAGGGTGATCCTTGGGCACGAAGCTCCACTTGCGCCCAGTGGGGAAACCGGCACCACCCCGTCCGCGCAGCTCCGAGTCAATCACCTCTTGGATGACCGCCTCAGGGGCCATGGCCAACGCCCGTTTCAGGCCTTCCCACCCACCGCGAGCCAGGTAGGAATCAAGGTCCCGCGAGTTGGGCACCCCACGGGCGCGTAACAGGATGCTTTCCATACCTACTGCTCCTTTGCCAGCTCCTCCAGGAGCTGGTCCAGCGCTTCTTCGCTCATGTGCTCGTAGTAGTCCTGGTTCACCTGCAGCACCGGGGCCCCGCCACAGGCTCCCAGGCACTCTACCCCGACCAGTTGGAACACTCCGTCGGCGGTCTTTTCCCCAAAACCGATACCCAGCTTTTCTTTGATCCGCTGTGCCAGCCTCTGGGCCCCGCAGAGTTCGCAGGAGAGGGTGACACACAACTGCAGCACGTACTTGGCTGGGGGCTGGCGAAAGAACATGGTGTAAAAGCTCACCACCCCTTCCACGAAGGCTGGGCTTTCCCCAAGGCGCCGGGCTACTGCCTCAATGACCCCCTGGGAGATCCAGCCGTAACGCTCTTGGCAAAGCCAAAGAACGGGAAGAAGGGCGGCACGCTTGGTGGGGTAACGTTGCAGCAGCTCCTCAATCCGCGCTTCCATGGCGGAATCAAAAGTAACCTGCTGCAGCTGTTCTGGGGGTGTGGCGCTGATGGCTTGTGTTTTCACTGTTCACCCCCGCGCCGGGCCCAATCAAAGGCCCCTTCCCGCCAGAGGTACACATATCCCACGGCCACCAGCAAGAGGAACAGGAACCCCTCCCAGAGCACTAGCCGGTTTCCCTCCGCCAGTAGCTCCTTGACCGTGATGGCCCAGGGGTACAAGAAGGCGATTTCCACGTCAAAGACGATAAAGACCATAGCGACGACGAAAAATTTCACGGACACGCGCTTGCGCGAGCTGTCAATCAGCAGCATGCCACTTTCGTAAGGCTCCAGCTTGCGCGGATGGGAAAGCTTGCCGCGGCCCAAAAGGGCCGACAATCCGACGATGGCCACGGCCATGGTGGCGGCGAAGGCGAAGGTCAGAAGAACGGGAACGTACTGGGCGGTCATGGGTCCCCCCTCGTGCCCAAATTCACAACCGCGAATCCTACGGGGGTTTGATGGAAAGGTCAAGGCGGCACGGATTTGCCGGGGTAAATCCTGTTACTTCCTCCGGTTAGGAAACCTAGCGGGCTTTCAGCACCGCCGCCTTCCGCCGTACAATGCTCCGAGTGAGCGAACCCCATCCCTTTGACCGTTTGCGGTTGCTGTGCGCGCGGCTGCGCGCACCTGACGGCTGCCCATGGGACCGTGAGCAATCGCTAGCGAGCCTGCGCACCTACATCGTTGAGGAGGCCTACGAGGTGGTGGATGCCATCACGGCGGAAGACGCGCGAGCGTTGGCAGAGGAGCTTGGGGACCTGTTGTTTCAAATAGTTTTTGTTGCGCAACTGGCGGAGGAACAAGGGTGGTTTGATGTGCTCCAGGTCTGCCAGCTGGTCCACGCCAAAATGGTGGCGCGACACCCCCACGTGTTCGGGGACCTCAAGGTGGAGAACGCCGCCCAGGTGGTGCAGAACTGGGAGCGGCTCAAACGGCGTGAGGCCAAGGGGGGGGCCTTGAGTGGGGTTCCGGAAAGCTTGCCGGCCTTGTTGAAGACCTTGCGGATTACGGAAAAGGCGGCGGCGCTGGGTTTTGACTGGGAAAGGCCGCAGGATGTATTGGCCAAGGTGCGGGAAGAGGTGAGCGAGCTGGAGCGGGTGGTCGGCAGGGCCCAACGGGAGCACGACGCTGCCCTCATACGGGAGGAACTAGGAGACGTTCTGTTTTCCATCGCCAATGTGGCTCGCCACCTGGGTGTCGACCCAGAGGCCGCCCTGCAGGCAGCGAACCAAAAGTTCCTGCAACGCTTTTCCACCATGGAGCGGCTAGCCGCCGCGCGCGGGATTGCGTGGGATACCTGTTCGCCGGAGGATTGGGAGGCGCTGTGGCAAGAAGCCAAAACCCTGGTGGATCGCAAGGTTTGACAGGGGAGGAGGGTTGAAGTAAGGTGCCTTGGGCGGAATAGCCGCCGGGAAAGGATTGAGCGCATGAAAAAGCTTTTTGCGGTGGCAGCTTTATCTTTATTTGCCGGGGGGACGCAGGCGCAAACTGCCCTCAAGGTGAACGGAAGCGAAATTACCAAGGCGCAGGTGGCCTTGGCCAAGAGCGCCCTGATGTTGCGGATGGGTTTGCAACCCGGTATGGCGGACGAAAATGCCCTAACCAAGTCAGCAGTGGAGCAGTTGATTGCCATGGAGCTTTTGGCCCAAGCGGCGCGCGAGGCGAAGATCACCGTGGATCAGGCGCAAATCAAGGCCTCATTGGAGCAGGAAAAATCACGCATGGGTGGGCAGCAGAACTTTGATGCGGCGCTCAAAGCCGCTGGGCTTACGGAAGCGGAGCTGGCGCGAATGGAAGAGCAGCAGTTGCTCATCCGTGCTTACATTGAAAAGGAGATAACCCCCAAGAGCATGCCCACACCGGCGGAGGTGGAAAGCTACTACAAGGAGCACCCTGAGGAGTTCAAGCACGAGGAACAGGTGAAACTGCAGATGATCCTCGCCATGTTCCCCCAAGGGGCTGACGAGAAGGCGAAAGCGAGTACCAAGGCCAAAGCGGAGGCCGCAGCCAAGCGAGTGGCAAAAGGTGAAGAGTTCGCCAAGGTAGCTGCGGAAGTTTCCGATGACCCGTCCAAGGCCCGTGGCGGGGAAATTGGCTGGGTGCGGAAGGGGATGTTGCTGCCCGAGCTGGAAGGGCCGGTGTTTCAGCTGCAGCCTGGGGGTGTATCCAAGGTCTTGGAGAGCCAGTTCGGCTACCATGTCTTCCGCGTCGCCGATCGCAGACCAGCGGGAACGTACCCCTTTGAGGAAGTGAAAGAAAACCTCAGCCGCATGCTGGCCCAACGCAAGAGCGGGGAGATCCTGCAAAAGCAGGTAGAGGAACGAAGGACGCGTGCCAAGATTGAACCGGTGGACCCCGAGGTGAAAGCGGCGCTGGGGGCAGCTCCCAAGGATCCCAGAGAAGGTGGCAAACCGTAGCTTTCGTCTGGTGGTGGCGGCAATCGTCGCGGGCCAGGACGGGCGCTTCCTCCTGGCCCGACGCCTACCTGGAGCGCACCTCGGCGGGCTGTGGGAGTTTCCCGGCGGCGGGGTAGAAGACGGTGAACTGCCTGAGGAGGCACTGGTGCGGGAGCTGCGGGAGGAACTGGGGGTTGAGATCCGTGTCCTCGGCCCCCGCACCTTTGCCTTCTACCGCGAGGCCAACCGGGATTTGCTCCTACTTTTTTACGACGCCGAGCTGATCCGTGGGGAACCGCAGGGGCTTTTAGGCCAGGAGGTGGGGTGGTTTTCCGCCGAAGAGTTGGCTCACCTGCCGCTGCCGCCGGCCGATGACTCGTTGGTGCGAGACCTCCTGAGGGGCTGCGGGAGGCGCGGAAGTGAAGGTTGAAGCGGCGGCGGGGATGTGAGGCCCGGGCGCGGCTGTTCTTTCTGGACATCGCCTGCATGACGGAGTCCTTTTAGCTTGTTGGAACGAAACGTTCGCTAGCGTGGTTGTGGACCCGCGTGGCATTGACATAGTTTTTTCCCCGCGATAAACAGGGTTCTATGTCACGATCGGCGTTTTTCGGGCTGGTTTTGCCTGTCGTCGTGGGTCTTGCTGTGGTGGTCGGAATCTGGCGCTCCCTCTGGGCTCCCATCACCACCGACGAGGGTGCGAATTTGGAGGTGGTGAGCAGCGCCGCCTCAGGGGTGGGGTATGCCTCGCACGGGACCCACCGTTTGGATATGTGGTGGTCAGCCAAGCCCATCTACGCCAAGCTCCTTGGAACAAATCCGCCGTCAGTGTACCGACCCGAGCCGTGGTTTTTTGACCCGAGGATTACCACAGGACCTTCCGTCTTACTGCCCCTGTCGCTGGTGTGGTTCGTTTTCCCCGGAAACCTGTTGCTCTTGCGGCTGATCACGGTCGGTTTTTTGGTACTTTTCCTCGTTGCGCTGTGGCGTTTGTCAGCCGGCCAGGAACGCTGGTTGACCTTTGCGGCTGCGGGAAGCATTACCCTTACGTACCGTTTTGGTCCAGCGGTGACCTTGGGCGATTTGGCGGCCGTGGCGTACCTTGCTTGGGGCACCATCCTGCTCCTCCGCACTCGCACGTTCTGGGCCGGGATTCTATTTGGCCTTGCTGTCTTGGCCAAGCTCGTGGCTTTCGTGGGGGTGATGGGTGCCCTGGGAGTTTTTCTCGCGTTGACGTACTTTACCCCTGTGAAGCAAAGGCGTCCTAACCTCCTGGTGCTCGGCTTGGGTGCGGCCCTGCCGCTTCTTCTTTTTGAAGTGTACCGGTTTGTACTACTCGGATCACCAAGCGATTACATGGTCAGTTGGAAAGAGTTTATAGATTTTTTGCAGTGGCGAACGGGACCGGGAAGCGCTGAACGCTTGACGTCAAAGCTGAGATTCCTAGGACAATTCGGCCCTGGAACTTTTTTTGGTTTGTGTTACTTCACCCTTGCGGCGAGAATTCTGGTCTCGTGGAAGGAGCTGAAAAAAATTTGGAAAAACGAAGACGCGACTGGAAGGACTATTGCCCCAGGTTTAATGTTTTGCGGTGCAGGATTGCCTATTTTTGTTGTTTGGCTTTTCTTTACAGAGCAAGCTGGCCCGCGTCAAATAGCCCCTGGGCAAATTCTGTTTTTT
>JANXCP010000010.1 GCA_025060245.1 Thermoanaerobaculum sp.
TTCTCTTCGGGCACCTTTTGGGTGGGCGGCGTGGGTGCCAATTCCTGCACCAGCGCTTGCGGGGTAGGAGGAGCAGCTGGACGGGAATCCCGCTCTCGCCGTTCCAGCCAGAGGACCAGGGTCAGGGCAACCGCCACCAAAAGGAAGCCCACCAGCCAACGGGCCCATGGCCGCACCGGCGTTTCCCTTGCCGCGACCACAGGAAAGGGGTGGCTGGAAGCTTCCCACCTACGCCAAAGATGGTCAAAGGTCTCCAACCACGGCCCAGGTTCTTCTCCCACCAATTGGAGGTATTGGCGCAGAAACATTCGCGAGAAAACCGCGGCCGGCAGGCGGTTGAACGCCCCGGCTTCTAAAGCTTGCAAGGTGAGGAGAGAAATCTTGGTCTTGGTGGAAATAAATTCCAGCGTGATCCCCCGAGCTTCTCGAGTATTTCGCAAGCGTTCACCAAACTCCTCGGGCGTGGCAGCGCGAGGATCACTCATAGGGGGAAGTTTACGGTGATTTGTCGCTAGTGCAAGTACCGAGGCTCGCCTGGCTTACGCAGTTGCCGCACCCAAAGGGCTTGGCTGGCCAAACGGCGCACCGTTTGTGGATAGTCAGCGTTCCTCTCCAAACCCTCCAGTTCCTCGTCGGTGAGGCTCACCAGCATCGCCATCGCCAGCGGCGGGGGCAGCGAGGGGTTGGCCAATAACGCCATACGAACCGCGGGGACAGTTCCCCACCGGTTATGGCGCAGGACTTGCCCGAGCACCTTGGCTGAACTGCTTTCCGCCGCCAAACGCACGCAATGCGATTCTTGCAGTTTGGGGTTGTCCAAAAGCGCACCCACCACACGGGGGTCTTCCTCTTGGAGCAGGCATAGGATCACCGAAGGGGGAGCCTTCCGCGCCAAGGAGACTTTTTCACCCACCGTCAGTGCCGGTAGACGTTCTAGCAGCTTATTTTGCGCTTGCTGGCGAACAGGCATGGCCGCCCGTGGGTCGGCCGCCACTGCCAAGAGATCATTCCAACCCAAAAGAGGTAAGGCACGAGCGGCGAAAGTCCGCGGGCATGCGGGGTGTCGCACCAAGGCCAAGACGATGCGCTGCCGGCTCAGCACCCACGGGCTCGCCGCCAACGTCTCCACAAAAGCCGTGGAACAGAAAGGTGAACGGAGGGCGCGGACGATTTCCAGCTCATCCCGCAGCTCTCCGGAATCCAGGGCCTCCAGCAGCTCCTTCACGGCGTCGCCCCACCCCCATGGTACCGCCCCACGTTCAGCTTTGCTAGACTCTTTTGCGAGGCAAGGGATGAGACGGCGATCAGCGAACAGAGGCGGGCTTTTTGGCCCAAGAGGAGTAAGGGCCGCTATGGGTTTGTTGCTTTTGGTCAGCTTGGCCTGTTCCGCGCCTCGTGAACCAGTTTCCCTTTCCCTCTTGACCGCCTTGTCCGGTAGCGACGCCGCGGCACTCCAGGAACACCTCAACGCCATTGCTGCTACCGTGGAGCCAGTCACCGTCCGGCTCCACACAGTGCCCCTGCGGGCTTTGGAGGACACGGTTTTGGCCTTTAACCCGCATACGGCAGGAGGGCGCTGGGATCTCGCGGTGGTTCCTACCTCATGGATCCACCGGCTCCACCAACGCCAGGCCATCCTGGAAGTACCCAACCATCACGTGCTGTCCCTGCAGCAGACGGTGATGCCGCTGGCCCTTCTCGCCACGTCGGTGCAAGGTCAAGTCATGGGTTACCCATTATCCGCGAACGTGGAAGCGCTGGTGTTGAACCCGCACCTTTTTCCCCACGTCCCCACGTCCCTGGCAGCGCTGACTCGCACCCCTCTGCCCCCGGGCGTCCTCCCCTTGGGTGTTAACTTACGGGACCCTGCCCAAGTCTTACCTCTCTTGGCCTCTTGGGAAACCTTGCCCCCCGATGCCACACCGCCGGCGCTGGCCCAGCTGCTCCGACGGTTTTTGCTGGCGCTGCAGCCCGCCACCGCCCAAAGGGACCTGTTCAACCTCTGGATGACTTCCACTGCACCGGCGGTGCAGGCTCAGCTGTTTGCTGAGGGGCGTTTGGCTGCACTGGTGAGCGGCCCGCAAGTCCTGGGACTTTTAGAAACGCTGCAAAAACCCTTGGTGGTGACGCCGTTGCCTGCGGTTTGCGAGGGTTGTTCCCCACCCAAACCCTGGGCGCGGGTCACCGCTGTGGTGGTCAGCAACGTGTGTCCCTACCCGGATCTGGCGCAGCAATTAGCCCTTGAGCTCACAACCCTGGAGCGGAATGTACAGCTCAATTTGGCCATGAACCTTTTGCCCGTGGCCGGGGGTGCGGACGAAAGCCAAATCTTGGCCAAAAGCCCAGCCTTATTTGGGTTCCAACGGGCTCTGGCGTCAGCACGGGTTTTAAAGGCAGCAGAACTGAGTGAAACCTGGAATGCCTGGGAAAAAGCCTTAGCCCTCGTCATGCAGGAGCCACAACAAGAGCGTGCCGGTTCCGGACAACGAGGTGAGTTGTGAGAACCTTTCGCTCCTCTATTCTCTACCAGCTCACCTTTTCCCACGGCCTGGTGGCGTTGATCCTCTCTCTGGCGCTGGGTGTTGTGGCCACCTCCATCGTCTGGGTACGCACCCGAGCCGTCGAAGGACAGCTACTGGATAGCTCGTTCGCCCTCATTTCAGACCAGCTCACCGCTCAGGTCCGGCGCCTGGAAGAAACCAGGGATGGGGTGGCGCGGGTGCTGGCGTCCCGCCCGCTGGCCTATACCACGAACGATTTGATCTGGCTCCATGAAATCGTCGGTTACACGGACGTTGACCGCATTGAGGTCTTCTCGGACTTGCGCAAGCTCATTGAGGCGTACGCGCTCCTGCCAGGGGGAAGCCCCGAGGCGGCGACGCAGTGGCTTCCCAGTAATCCCCAGGTGGCTGCCCTTCTGCAGGCGGGCCAACCGGTGACTTGGGTGCAGCTCCGGGAAAAGGGCCTTACCACCCTTAAAGCAGGGGTGCAGGTGTTCAAGGGCGGGTCGGTCCGTTGGTACGTGGTGGTCACCCTGGCCCTCCAGCCCTCCTTGCTCACCTCCGTCCTGCCCACCGGCATGACAGGTGTCCTCTTCGTTGGGGATCGACCCATCCACCAGGGCCAGCAGGCCGGCGGCGGGCGGATGGCCGCTGACTTTCTCGCGTTGGCCAGGCGGGAGACGGTGATGCGCTTGGACGACGACACTTCAATCGGGCTTGAGCTCACCGCACCACCCCACCTGATCCACGAGGCCTTAGCCCCAATGCTCCAGGCCGGTTTCCTCTTGGTTTTGGTATCTCAACTGTTGGCCCTGCTGCTCGGCCATCACTTCGCCCGAAGGTTGTTGAGCCCTTTGCACGATCTCTTGGAAGGGACCGCGGCCATGGCCCGTGGGCATTTGACCGTCCGTTTGCCCGTGCGACGGCAGGATGAGCTAGGGGAGCTGACCCGCGAGTTCAACCGGATGGCCGACGAGATTCGCACCACCTATTTGGGGGTGATCGCCACGCTGGCGGAAGTGGTGGAAGCGAAGTCCCACTACACGCGGGAGCACATTGAACGTGTGGAACGCCTCACCATGGCCACCGCGCAGGTCCTGGAGGAACGGGGATGGGCCAGGTGGTCGTCTCATCAAAAATTTATCCTTTCGGTGGCGGCCATCCTCCACGATGTGGGCAAGATCCAAATTGGCAACGACATTCTCAACAAGCCCGGACCTCTTTCGGGGAGCGAGCGCGAGGAGATCCTCTCTCACCCGGAAGTGGGGGCAACCATCGTGGAGCGCATGGGCAAGCTGGAGCGAGCAGCGGAGATCATCCGCGCCTGTCATGAACACTACGACGGGAGCGGATACCCACGGGGGCTCAAGGGCGAGGAAATACCTTTGGAAGCACGGATCATCTTGGCTGTGGATGCGTTTGACGCCATGACCCAGGCGCGTCCCTATTCCAAGGCTCGGGCTTTGGAGGATGCCATCGCTGAACTACGGGCGGAGGCTGGCCGGCAATTTGACCCCGTGGTGGTGGAAGCCCTGATTGAGGTGGTACGGCGAGGGCAGCAGGGTGAAGCGGTGGGTACCAGAGACTCTTCAGGGTTCTACCGCTCCCTGGCCGGCCACTCCGGTGAGGTCGCCGCCACCCCCTCCTAGCTGTCCCGTCCCACGCGGCGGATGACCTCCACCACCCCCTCCTGTGCTTCCGCCAACTTTTTTGGGTCCCTTGCCTCCATCACCAGGCGTAGGAGGGGCTCGGTGTTGGAGGGGCGCACGTTGAACCACCAGTCGTCAAACTCCACCGTGATCCCGTCCAGAAAATCTACCTTCCCTGAAGCAAAGGTCTGCGCCAGGGCGGCAATCACCTCGTCCTTGTTGGCCACATGGAAGTTCACCTCGCCCGTGCGGGCGTAGCGGCGAAAGGGGGCGACCAAAGCGGACAAGGGTTGCTGCTCGCGCCGGAGGACGTTGAGCACCTCAATCATGGTAATGATGGCCGAATCGGCGTAAAAGTTTTCCCGGTAATAGAAGTGGCCTGCCAGCTCGCCGCCAAAGGGACTGCTCAGTTGGCGCATGGTAGCCTTCATGAAGGAATGACCCACGCGCTCGCGCACCGGGACACCCCCCGCTGCCAGGATGGCCTCCCGCGTAGCCCAAGAGGAACGCACGTCGTAAACGATTTTGGCGCCGGGGAAACGCTCCAAAATAGGTCCCGCCAACAGCGCTGTGACGAGGTCTGCCCCCACCACAACGCCCTGCTCATCCACCATAATGGCGCGGTCGGCGTCCCCGTCAAAGGCCACACCGAAATGGCAACCCTGTTCAACCACAGCCTGTTTCAGGAAGCGCAGATTTTCCTCCTTCAACGGGTTGGCTTCGTGGTTGGGGAATGAGCCGTCCAGGCCAAAAAACAGCGGCACCAAATCCAAATTAAGCTTTTGAAAAATTGGTTCGTAAAGGGTGGCCATGCCGTTGGCCACATCCACAGCCACCTTCA
Organism: Thermoanaerobaculum sp.; assembly: GCA_025060245.1. Classification (GTDB taxonomy): domain Bacteria; phylum Acidobacteriota; class Thermoanaerobaculia; order Thermoanaerobaculales; family Thermoanaerobaculaceae; genus Thermoanaerobaculum. Next base: position 4,992 of record JANXCP010000010.1, read on the forward strand.
GCCGGGGTGCGGAAAGACGGAGAAAGCCCAACACGTGAGTTTCGTAGGCTGGCCACACTTCCCGGGTCTGGTAGGCCCCGCGAGGACTCGGAGGGGCGGGTTGCCCACGACGCACCAAAAGCTCCAGCTTGCCAATTCCGGTTTCAGAACTTACGGGGATGGCGTGCCTGCGAGAAAACTTGAAGCCGTTGTACTGGGCTGGGTTATGGGAAGCGGTCACCTGCGCCCCGGCGGAGGCGCCCAAAAAGCACACGGCAAAGTAGTTCATGGGCGTGGTGGCCAGGCCTATGTCCCAAACTTCCAGGCCAGCGGTGCGCAGGCCTTGCTGGAACGCATCGGCCAACGCCGGGGACGTGGCCCGCATATCTCGGCTCACCACCACTGCCTGCACCGTCGCCAAATCTTCGGGCTCAAGGATTTGCGGAAAAAAATAGCCGATAGCGTAAGCTGACCTTTCGTCCAGCTCCTCCGGCACAACCCCGCGAACATCGTACGCCTTGAAAATGCCTCCCATTCCCCGATCCTCCCGGGATGAGTGTAGCCGGCGAGACTCCGCTGGCCAAGCCACCCACCAGGCGACATCGTGTTACAGAAAACTTATAATCACCCCGTGGTTGACGCCGCAAGCGGCACACGTTGGGCGTACCTCAATGGGTCTTTCGTACCCTTTGCCACCGCTTCTCTACCCCTGGAGGACCGCGGGTTGGAATTTTCCGAATCCCTTTACGAGGTGGTGGCGGTGATCAGAGGCCAGCCTTTTCGCTTGGCCGACCACGTGGCGCGCATGGCGTGGGGTGCCGAACAGCTAGGCATGCCTGATGCGGTCCCTTCCCTCGCCACCTGGCAGGGTATCGTTACGGAACTGTGGTCCCGGGAACCCCACCCCACTGCCATCCTCTACGCCCAGCTCACCGGTGGTACTGCACCCCGCGAGCACCTCCCCGGCGAGACCCCGAAGCCAAATTTTTTCGCCTACCTTCGTTTTTTTTCCTTTCCCAGCCCTCAGATGTGCAGCCAGGGCGTTGCCGCCATTACCCTTCCCGACAACCGCTGGTACCGGCGCGATATCAAGACCACCATGTTGCTCCCCGCGGTGTTGGCCAAGCGCCAGGCGCGAAGGCAGCAGGCGGCAGAGGCCATTTTCCTTGGCCAAGAGGGCTTTGTTCATGAGGGTGCCTCCAGCAACGTGTGCGTGGTTCGGGGGGGAGTGGTGGCAAGTCCTCCGCCTTGCGAACGACTCCTGGAAGGTGTGACCTTGAAGGTCGTTGAGGAGTTGTGCCAAGAAATAGGAGTGCCTTTTCAACGTCGTTGGGTCACGCTGTCGGATTTGAAAAATGCCGACGAGGTGTTCATCACTTCCACCACCACCGCCCTCATGCCCATCGTGCGACTGGATGGACAACCTGTCCGGGGTGGCCAGCCTGGGCCCATCAGCTTACGTTTGGCCTACCACTTCCAGCGAATTTTCTTTGGGGAGTGACCGGTACCGAAGGCCCAACGGCCCTAGGCCCCCACCCCTCCATCAACCCGGATCACGGCGCCGGTGATGTAGGAGGCCTGGGGGGAAAGGAGAAACCGTACCACCGAAGCCACTTCTTCCGGCAAGCCAAAACGACCCAAGGGGATGGACTCCTCGGCCTTGCGTCGGCGGTGCGCGGGTAAAGACGCAGTTAGATCGGTGGAGATCCAGCCAGGGACCACGGCGTTGACCGTGATTCCGTAGCGGCCCACTTCGCGGGCAAGCGCCTTGGTAAAAGCGATGAGGCCTCCCTTCGCCGCGGCGTAGTTGGTCTGTCCGTGTTGCCCCACCACCCCAGACAGGGAAGAAATGTTCACCACACGCCCCTGCCCAGCGTGGAGCATGGAGCGCAGGATTGCCCGTGTGAGACGGTACGCGCCGGTGAGGTTCGTTTCCAGCACCTGACCCCACCGCGCCTCGTCCATCAGCAGCAAGGTTCCATCCGCCAACATGGCGGCGTTGTTCACCAGCCCGTAAATTGGGGTGGAAAGCCCTTCCACAAAGGCGTTGACCTGCTCAGGCCGACGCAGATCGCACTGGACTCCACGAGCCACGCCCCCCAATGCCCGGGCCTGGGTTTCCACTTCCTCCGCCGCTTGCCGGTGGCGGAGGTAGACGAAGTCCACCGCATAGCCGGCGCGCACCAGCTCCAGCACAATGGCGCGACCGATCCCGCGGGAACCCCCGGAAACCACAACCCGCCTCAGCTGGCCGGATTCCCCCGGTAGCGAGGGTTCAAACACGGAGGGGTATGCTAACGCGCTCTGTTGTTGGACTCAAGCCGCCCTAGGCCTCTGTTTTTGAGCCGCTTTCTTCCCCTGGGGGCTCCACGGGAAGTTGATCTGCCAGACGCCGAAAGGGTGCGGGCCCGGGGTCAAAGCGAGCGACCCCTTCGTCCACCTTAAAGGGGACGGCGGAAAAGACGATGTGCACCGTGTCCGCCAGCGGCCGGAAATGGGACTTTTGCCCGTTATAGATCACCCGAATCGGCACGTGAGCGAACGAAACCCGCATTCGCCCAGCTCGCACCAAGATTTCCGTATCCACCGAATAACGCCGCCCAATGAGGTGCATGCGCCGCAGAACGCTGCTCCGCACGAGCCTAAAGCCACATTGGGAGTCCTCCAGCGGGAACCCTGTCATTAGGGTGAGAGCCTTCGTCCCAATGTAGTTGGTCCAAAAACGCTTTTTCGGGATCGCCTGGGGCTCGTAGAGGCGGTTTCCTACCACCAGGTCATGCTCTCCAGCCAGGGCCAAAAACTTCGGAATGTCGTCAGGGTCGTGTTGTCCGTCACCGTCTAGCATCAACACATGGCTCCAAGGGCCCGCTAACACCCACGGAAGTCCCTGTCGCACTGCACTTCCCTTCCCCTGGTTCTGGTTCAGCCGAAGCACATGCGCGCCAGCCCTCCGAGCGACGGCGGCCGTGGCGTCGGTTGAGCCATCGTCCACCACCAAGACCGTGGGGACGTGGCGAAGGACCCCTCGCACCACCGCGCCAATGGTGGTCTCGCAACAAAATGCGGGAATTAACGCCGCCACCGCGATCGTCACAGGGCAAGTCTATCAGAGGGCCTGGTAGCACGGCTTCGGCGAAAACTCCCCTCCACCACGGGATAACAACAGAACTGGCAGGGCAACGGACCGTTGAAAAGGGAAAACTTCCGCTGGGGCCGGAGACCCAGTTGGCGCGCCAGCCGCGGATTGCCCAAGAGCAGCCAAACCTCCGAACCCACGGCGGCATGCTTAAAGGTGTCCCCCAACTGACGGTAAAAATGCGAAAGCTGGGCCTCCTCCCCCACCCTTAAGCCGTATGGGGGGTTGCTGATCACCAGAGTTCCCGGCGCCAGAGGCGGCATCCGCCGCACATCCTGTTGGGAAAAACGGACTACCTGTTGCACTCCTGCGGCCTTTGCCGCCCGCTGGGCCAAGGCGACAGCTTTGCTTGATACGTCAGAACCGGCAATGGGCTCAGACGGGGTGACGCGGCGGGCTCGTGCAGCTTGGCGAAGCTGGTCAAGCCACACTCGTTCCACGAAGGGCCACCGCTCAAAGGCAAAAGACCTCCGCCAACCGGGAGGAGTGCCAGAAGCCAGCAGCGCCGCCTCAATCACGATGGTGCCCGAGCCGCACATGGGATCCACGAAAGGTTTCGCCCCGTCATAACCGGCTAGGAGCAGAAGGGCTGCCGCCAGGTTTTCCGAGAGGGGAGCGGCCGCTTGCTTTTGGCGGTACCCACGGTGACTGAGCGGCTCGCCCGAGCTGTCAAGGAAAAGGCTGCAGCTATTTGGTTGTAAGTGCACCACCACGCGTAGGTCGGGGTCTTGCAAGTTCACCGAAGGGCGCTGTCCCCTTTTTTCTCGCAGACGGTCCACCAGGGCATCCTTTACCACCAGGGCAGCGAAGTGGGTGTTCACGAAGGCCTCATGCCGGCCATTCACCTGCACTGCCACCGTGGCATCCCTCCGTAGGTACTCCTCCCAGGGCACCGAGCTAGCCAGCTGGTACAGATCCCCTCGGCTCAGGCAAGGACCCCCGCCCACCCGTACCAGAACTCGCGAGGCCGTACGCAACCAAAAATTGAGGTGCACCAGCTGTGGAACAGAGGCGCAAAACTCCACCGCTCCCCCAACCGGTGTACCCACAACGCCGTAGGCCTCCAGCTCGCCAGCCAGGACGCCCTCAAGCCCGCGGGAACAGGTGGCCACACATGGCAGATCCATACGGTCGGATTGTGGCATGACAGGCCATCGTCAGGTTTGGCGAGAGGATGTTGCGATTCCATCTTGATATGACACACTTGTGGCAGTTCATTCACGTTCCTTTTACCACAAGCTCTTTACACGTGACGTTCCCCGACCCATCATGCCAGCGGGAGGAGGACCGATGGAAACCCTCTTCGCCCTGGGCACGAACCACCGCCTAGCAACGCTGGAGGAGGTAACCCGAGCCAGAATTCCTGAGGCGCTGCTTCCCCAAGCGTTGCACCGTATCGCCGAACGCCTCCGTGGGCGGGAGCTGGTGTACTTGGCCACCTGCCACAGGACCGAGTTTTACCTGGTCCACGATGGCGGCCTCTGCCCTGGGCGCTTGACTCAGGCCTTGCGGACCTCTTTGGCCGAATTGACCGACGGGCGAGGAACCCTTCCCGAGCCATCCCGCTGCCTCATGCTGCAGGCAGCCGACGCTGCCCAGCACCTGTTTCGGGTCAGCGCCGCATTGGATTCGCTCATGTTGGGGGAAAGCCAAATTCTAGGGCAGGTCAAGGAAGCCTACCGGCAGTCGGTGCAAGCAGGGCTGGTGGGTCCAAGATTGCACACGGTCTTTGCCCAGGCCTTCCGTGCGGCGAAACGAGTGCGGAGCGAGACCAAACTTTCCCAAGGACCCACCTCTCTGGTCTCCCTCGCTGCCCGCGTCTTGCGCCAACGTTTTGCAGAAGACCCCAGGCCTGTGGCCATCCTCGGCGCTGGCACCATGGCAGAAGCGGCGGCCGGGTTGGTACGGAAGCTGGCTCCTCAAAGGCCCGTTTGGCTGTTCAACCGCTCCCGAGAACGCGGGCATGCCCTCGCCCAACGGGTTGGGGCGCAGTTCGCGGATTTGGCTGCCTTTCCCCCGGCAGAAGGTCCTTTGTTTTCGGTCATCATCCTTGCCTTGGCCGTCAATGCCCCTTTCATACGCGAAGATCTGGCGGCCAAGCTGTCCCCCGTGCTGCTGTTAGATTTGGGACTTCCAGCCAACGTCAGTGCCCGTTGTGCCCACCTCCCCGGTGTGGAGCTGGTGGACCAGGTGAGCCTGCGGGAGGAATCAGAGGCCAATCGCCAAGCACGGTCAGCGGAGGTGGCCAAGGCGGAGGCCATCGTGGCCCAGCAGCTTGCCGAGCTTTCCTTGGAGTTGCTGGATCATCAGCTCTCCCCCATCGCCCGTACCCTTCGCGAAGCCTTTTTCCACTCGGCTCGCTGGGAGTTGCGCCAGGCATTTTCCAACGGGCATGGGACCCTGCCCGCTGAGTTCTTGGATCAATTGGCGGATCGCTTGGCGCAAAAACTGGTACGTACCCCCCTGCGGGGTTTGCGCCAAGTGGCCTTCGCCCACTCCCCCAAGACGCTGCAGACGTTCCTTGAGGCCTTGGACCGTGAGTACTCCTAAGGCCTTGCGCATCGGCACCCGGGGCTCTGAGTTGGCCCTGTGGCAAGCGCAACGGGTAGCAGCGCTGCTGTCCCAGCGCTGCCAGCTGACCTGCCAGCTGGTGGTCGTGCACACCAGTGGCGACCGGGACCGCAGCCGTGCGCTGCACGAGCTTCCCGGCAGCGGCTTTTTCACCAAGGAACTGCAGGAGGCGTTACTGGAGGGGCAGGTGGATGCGGTGGTGCACTCTTTGAAAGACCTGCCCACCCAAGAACCGGAGGGCCTCCTGGTGGGTGCGGTGTGCCTTCGGGAAGATCCTTCCGAGCTGCTCTTGGCGCGGCCCGAGGCCCTCGGGGAGGGTGCACTGGGCCTGCGCGCCGGTGCGGTGGTCGGCACATCTTCCCTGCGCCGGCGAGCCCAGGTGCTGGCCCTGCAGCCGGACCTGCAGGTCAGACCACTCCGCGGGAACGTACCGACCCGCTTGCGCAAGCTGCGGGAAGGAGCGTACGACGCGGTGCTGTTAGCTTACGCCGGTGTGCACCGCTTGGGTCTGGATCTTTCCGGACTGGCGGTGCGGAAGCTCCCGCCGGAGGTGCTGCTCCCTGCTCCCGGGCAAGGAGCCCTGGCGGTGGAAGTGCGCCAAGGGGACCGGGAGGCGCAACAGGCAATAGCCCAGATTCATGAACCCCTATTGGCTGAGGAAGTGGCGGCAGAGCGCCAGCTGCTGGTGGGCCTAGGCGGCGGTTGCCACCTTCCTTTGGGGGCCTACTGCCAAAGGCAGAACGGTTCCTTCCTCTTAAAGGCAGCCTACGGCATCTTGGACTCCTCCCTTGGCCTAGTGGAGCTCAAGAGGGCCAGGGCGCTGGCTCCCACGCCGCGGGAGGCAGCGTCCCAGGTGCTGCAGGCCTTTGTTGCGGGAGGAAGTGGGTGAAGCCTTGGGTTGTCATCACCCGCGACGGCAGTGATGTGCCGCCCTTATCGGAGCGACTATTGGCCCGGATAGAGCTGCTGCCGTACCCCGTATTGCAGTTGCGGCCGTTTTACGACCCCCGTGGTTGGGCGGAGCTCCTGGAGCACCAGGAGCACCTGGGCCTGATCCTGTTTACCAGCCGCCACGCCCCCGAACCCTTTCGCCAGCAGGCGCAGCATCACGGGCGGCTGGAAGCGTTGGCCTCCCTCCCCGTGGCTGCGGTTGGCGAGACCACTGCTGCTGCCTGTGTCAAGGCCGGGTTCCAGGTCATGCTTGTCGGCTCTGCCGGTGGGGTTGCCCTGGCGGAAATTATCGCCGCCCAGTTTCATTCTCCCACTGGGGTTGCCTTCCCCTGCGGGCGTGAACACCGCGAAGAAACGGTGGTGCACCTCCGGCAGGCAGGGTTCCAGGTACTGCCCTTGGTGGTTTACGCCATGGAACCCACACCGCTGGCGCAGTTACCCCCTCTTCCCGCATCTTCCCCGACAGCCGTGGTGGTGACCTCTCCTCGTACCGCACGCCTGTACTGGCAGGCCACGGCGGGAAGGTTTGCCCAGGTTACGCATTTCGCCTGGGGCTCCACCACCGCTGAGGAATTGCGCCGGTTAGGATTGGAACCGCGCGTCCTGCTAAAACCCACAGCAGCAAGTTTGGAGGAGGCACTATGGCAGACCTTATAAACCGTCCGCGTCGTTTACGCTTCCACCCTGGCCTGCGGGATTTGGTGGCGGAGGCCCGCCTCGATCCCCGGCTTTTCGTTATGCCCCATTTCGTCCTCCGAGACCCTCATCGGGTAGAGGACATCAACGCCATGCCGGGCATCCAGCGACAAGGCATTGAACCCTTGCTAAGGACGGTTGAGGCCGATCTCAAGCTGGGCATACGCTCGGTGCTGCTGTTTGGCGTACCCGGGGACGATGAGCCGAAATTCCCCGACGGGCGGGGGGCTTACGACGAGCGGGCGTTGATCCCCCAGGCGGTGCGGGCGTTGAAACAGCAGTTTGGGCAAGACCTCGTGGTCATCACCGACGTGTGCCTCTGCGCCTACACCGACCACGGTCACTGCGGGGTCATTGAGCACGGAAAAGTGGTTAACGACCCTTCTTTGGAGCACTTGGCGCGGATGGCGCTGGCCCACGCCCGTGCAGGTGCCGACGTGGTGGCTCCATCGGACATGATGGACGGACGGGTGGCGGCCATCCGAGAAGCGTTGGACGAGGAAGGGTACGTGGACACCCCCATCATGAGTTACTCGGTGAAGTACGCCTCGGCTTATTACGGGCCCTTCCGCGAAGCGGCGCACTCGGCACCGCAGTTTGGCGACCGCAAGTCCTACCAAATGGACGCCCGCAACCGTCGGGAGGCCGTGTTGGAGGCAGAGCTGGATGTGGCGGAGGGGGCGGATATCCTCATGGTCAAACCTGGCCTGGCTTATTTGGACGTGGTGCGGGAGCTCAAGGAACACTTCGTGCAGCCAGTGGCGGTGTACAACGTCTCGGGCGAGTACTCCATGGTGAAGGCGGCGGCGCAAAAGGGTTGGATTGACGAGCGCCTGGTGGTCCTGGAAAACCTCCACGCCTTCCGCCGGGCCGGGGCGGACATCATCATCACCTACCACGCCCGTGACGTCTTGGCTAACCGGTGGCTGTGAGGTACCCATGCAGAGGGCAACATCGGAGGCGTTATACCAACGGGCCTGCCAGCTCCTTCCGGCAGGGGTCAACTCGCCGGTGAGGGCCTTTCGCGCTGTCGGTGGAACCCCGGTTTTTTACCGTTCGGCAAAGGGCAGCCGGTTTACCGATGTGGATGGCAACACCTTTGTGGACTACGTCATGTCCTGGGGTCCCCTCATCCTCGGCCACGCCCATCCAGAGGTAGTGGAAGCGGTGACCCGTGCCGCCGGCGATGGACTTTCCTTTGGCGCACCTTGTCCTGCCGAGGTGGCCCTGGCGGAGAAGGTGGTGGCCTGGTATCCCGGCTGTGAGCTGGTTCGTTTCGTTTCCTCGGGCACCGAGGCGGTGATGGCGACCATACGCCTGGCCCGGGGCTACACGGGCAAGCCGCGCATCCTCAAGTTTGAGGGGTGCTATCACGGCCACTGCGATGCCCTTCTGGTGAAGGCCGGCTCGGGCTTGGCCACCTTCGGGACCCCCTCCTCTGCCGGTGTACCGGGCCCCCTTGCCGAGCTCACGGTGGTCGTGCCCCTGGATGACGAGGCCTCCCTGGAGCAAGCCTTCCTAAAGCACGGCGAAGAGTTAGCCGCAGCCATCATTGAGCCCATCCCCGCCAATGCTGGCCTGTTGCTCCAGCGCCGTTCATTTCTTGAAAAACTTGCCAGCCTGTGTCGGAAGCACCAGGTTTTGTTGATCTTCGATGAGGTGATTTCCGGTTTTCGTGTGGCCAAGGGTGGTGCCGCGCAGCTTTTCGGTATCACGCCAGACCTCGTCACCTTTGGCAAGGTGATCGGCGGCGGAATGCCCGTGGGGGCGTTCGGCGGTCGGCGCGAGGTGATGGAACAGGTGGCACCGCTCGGTCCGGTCTATCAGGCGGGGACGCTGTCCGGCAACCCTGTGGCCATGGCCGCGGGATTAGCTACCCTGCAGGTGTTGGAGCGGGAACGGGCCTGGGAACGCCTGGAGGTGGTAGGGGCCCAATGGGAACAGGCACTACGAGATGTCCTGCAGGGGCGAGGACAAGTGGTCCGGGTGGGTTCCATCTTTTGGTTGTACCTGGACCCTTCCCCGGCCCCTCGCCGGTTTGACGCCCTTGTCCCCCAGGCGGCGGAACGGTACAGAGGCCTTCACCGGGCCCTGCTGGAGCGCGGTGTGTACCTGGCCCCTTCGGCCTTTGAGGTGGGCTTTTTGTCCACCGCCCACAGCGCCGAGGATTTGTCCCTCACCGTGGAGGCCCTCGCGGAAGCCCTGCGGGAGGTGTTGTCTTGAGCCGTTTCCTTGCGGCTTGCCGCGGCGAGGAGGTGGATCGCCCACCGGTGTGGATCATGCGCCAAGCTGGCCGCTACTTGCCCGAGTACCGCCGATTGCGCCAGCAGGCCGGCTCTTTTTTCGCCCTGTGCACCAACCCGCACCTGGCGGCTGAGGCTACCTTGCAACCCTTGCGAAGGTTCCCACTGGATGCAGCCATTATCTTCTCCGACATTTTGCTCCCCTTGCAGGCGCTAGGCGTGGAGGTGGCGTTTTCGGAAAACGGAGGACCGCGGCTTCCGGCGCCGCTAACCACGCCCCAACAGTGGGCCCGCCTTGCCCCCTCCAATTCCTGGGATTCCCTTTCTTTCGTCGGTCAGGCGCTGGCCCAGGTGAGGCGCCACTTGCCTCCGGAGGTGGCCCTCATTGGCTTCTGCGGGGCTCCTTGGACCTTGGCCTGTTACCTCCTGGAGGGAAGGGGAAGCTCCGATTGGGCGCAAGCCCGCCGGGCCGCTTACCAGGCTCCGGAGGAGTTGGGCCGTCTCCTGCAGACCCTTGGACAGGCCATGGGGGACTACTTGGTTTGGCAAGTGCGTGCTGGGGCGCAGGCGGTGCAGGTATTTGACTCCTGGGCGGGGGTCCTCCCCGCCGACCTTTACCAGGCCCTCGTCGTGCCGGCGCTCCAGCGGCTGCTGGAGCAACTGGAAGGGCTTGGGGTGCCGCGCATCCTCTACCTGGGGCAAGGCCAGCACCTCTTGGGGGCGGTGCGGCACCTCCCTTTGGAGGTGGTCAGCGTGGACTGGCGCACGCCGCTTGCCTACGCCGCCCAGGCGACCGGCAAAGGCGTGCAGGGAAACCTGGACCCCGCCGTCCTCTTTGCGCCCCCAGAGGAGGTCATCCACCGCACCAGGCAGATGCTCCGGTCTGCGCCACCGAGGGGGTATATCGCCAACTTGGGCCACGGCATTTGGCCCGAAACTCCAGTGGAGGGAGTGGAGGCCTTCCTGCATGCCGTGAGGGAGTCACCATGAAAGCATCTTCGGCACCGTTGCCATCCCGCCCCCAGCCTCTGCACGAAGTGGTGGATTTTTCTGCCATCACACCGGAGTTGATCGCCAAGTACGATCGGCCCGGCCCGCGCTACACCTCCTACCCCACAGCCCCCCAGTTCACCCCGCAGTTCCAAGAAGCGGACTACCGGGAGGCACTTCGGCGGGCGGCGAAGAAAACCGCTGAACCGTTATCCCTGTACGTGCACATTCCCTTCTGTGAGGCCCGGTGCACCTACTGCGGGTGCAACGTGGTCATTTCCCCGCGGCGGGGCCCCGAAGAGGCCTACCTGGAAGCGGTGGAATGCGAGTTACAGTTGGTGGCCCAACTGCTAGGTTCGCGCCGGCAGCTGGCCCAGATGCATTGGGGTGGCGGAACTCCCACGTACCTCACGCCAACGCAGTGTGAGCGCCTGTTTTCGGCGATTACCAAGCATTTCGTCCTGCTCCCCAATGCGGAAATTGCCGTGGAAGTGGACCCCTGCGTCACCAGTCTAGACCACCTCAAGGTGTTGCGGGAGTTGGGCTTCAACCGCCTTTCCATGGGTCTGCAAGATCTCCAGCCGCAGGTGCAGCAGGCGGTGCGGCGGGTGCAAAGCCTTGAGCTTACCAAGTCCCAGGTGGAAGCGGCGCGCCGTTTGGGCTTCACCTCGGTCAACTTAGACCTCATGTACGGGCTTCCTTACCAAACCCCAGAGAGCTTTGCCCACACCGCTGACACGGTGGTGCGGCAGCTTTCCCCGGATCGGCTGGCGGTATTCTCCTACGCCCACGTGCCGTGGATCAAGCCGCACCAGAAAGCGTTGGAGGTCATGCCCCTGCCTAAGGGGTATGGCAAGTTTGCCATCTTTGCCGCCGCCGCTCAGGTCTTTCTTGCCGCGGGTTATCGCTTTATCGGGATGGACCATTTTGCCAAACCGGAGGATGAGCTCTCGCGGGCCCTGGACTCCGGAACCCTGCACCGGAACTTCATGGGCTACACCGTGTTCCCCGCCTCGGACCTCATCGGTGTTGGGCTTACCTCCATTGGCGATGTGGGTGGCGCCTATGTACAGAACGAAAAAAACCTCGCCCGCTACCAGCGCACCGTAAAAGGCGGAAATTTGGCAGTGGAGCGCGGTCTCTGGCGCACCCCTGAGGATGAGCTGCGGGGAGCGGTCATCCGCCGGCTCATCTGTACCTTCGCCCTACCCTTTTCCTGGGTGCGCGAGCGGTTCGGCGTCGACCCGAAAAGCTACTTCGCCCGGGAGTTGGCGGAGCTCCAGCCTTTCTTAGAGGACGGTCTGCTGACCGTGGACGACCAAGGAATTACCGTCCAACCCCAGGGGCGGTTCTTCATTCGCAACATCTGCATGCCCTTTGACACCTACTTGCGGGGTGAAAAGGGTAAGGTGATTTACTCGCGAACCGTATGAAAAATCCAGAAGCGACCTTCGACTGCATTGTCATTGGCGCCGGAATTTCCGGCTTAGCCCTTGGCTTTTTTGCCCGGCACAACGGCAGGAGTGTGGTGGTGCTGGAGGCCGGACCAGTGGCCGGCGGCAAGATCCGCACCCAATGGGAGGAGGGATTTTGCTGCGAATGGGGCCCCCAGGGCTTCTTGGACAACGTGCCGGAAACCCTAGAACTGGTGCGCCTCCTCGGTTTACAAGGCCGCCTGGTGCAGGCAAGTAACGCCGCGGCGGACCGCTTCATCCTGCGCAACGGAAAGCTCCGGGCCATTCCCTTATCACCGCTGAAGTTCTTCGTCTCCGACGTCCTCTCCTGGGCCGGAAGATTGCGGGTGTTGGCCGAGCCGTTCATGCCAAGGGCCAACGAAGAGGACGAGTCGGTGTTGGCCTTTGCCCGCCGACGGATTGGCAAAGAAGCTGCGGATGTGCTCGTGGATGCCATGGTCACCGGGGTTTTTGCCGGCAGGGCGGAAGAGCTCTCGCTGGCTGCCACCTTCCCCAAAATGGCGCACATGGAGCGGACCTACGGATCCCTCACCAGAGCCATGTTTGCTCTGCGCAGGAAAGGGGGAGGCGGCCCGGCTGGACCGGGAGGGACCCTCACCACCTTCCAATCTGGCATGCAAGAGCTCACCGATGCCTTGGCCTGCTCCCTCGGCACAGCCCTTCGCCTCAACACCCGGGTGCGGGGGATCCAGTACCGTCAGGGGCCGCCGAGCAACTGGGTAGTGCACCTGGAGCAGGGTGAGACCCTCCTGGGTCGTCACCTGGTGGTCACCGTACCGCCGCGGGAAGCAGCCAACCTCCTCAAGGACTACCTCCCGCCCCTGGTTCTCGCGGATCTCCAGCAGATCCCGGTGCCGCCGGTGGTGGTCGTCATGACCGCCTACCGCCAATCCCAGCCTTTCGCCTTTCCCCTGTCCGGGTTTGGCTTTCTCGTGCCCTCGCGCGAGCCGCGGCAAATCCTCGGCACGCTCTTCTGCCATTCCATCTTCCCCAACCAGGCCCCTCCGGGGACCGTCCTGCTGCGCACCATTCTTGGGGGGGCAAGGCAACCGGAGGTGATCCACTTTGACGACCATGAGCTCTTGCGGTTGGTGCGTAGGGAGCTGCACGCGATTCTGGGCGGCGATCCTGACCCGTGCCTGGTGCGGGTGTTCCGCCACCCCGAGGGAATCCCCCAGTACACCCTGGGACACCCGCAGCGTCTGCAAGCCTTGGATCAAGCTTTGGCGGCCCTGCCAGGGCTGCACTTGACAGGCAACGGGTACCGCGGTGTGGCGGTCAACGCCTGCATTGCGGAAGCAAAAAAGGTGGCGATGCTGTTAGCTTGAAAGTTTCCGTTGGCGCCGCGCCTCCCGCCAACCCCGCGCACCCCCCTGGGAGGTGCGGCAACTGCCACAGATCCCCTCGACGAGCACTTCCACGCCGGTTACCTCAAAACCCAATTTTTCCTCCAGGTGAGGGTCCATCGCCACCCTCACCCCGTCCTCCACATCCACCATGACCCCGCAGCGGGTGCAAAACAGATGGTGGTGAGGGGTGATGGGTACGTCAAAGCGAGTTTTCCCATCGGGGCTGGCCACGGCACGCACCAGCCCTAGCTCCTCAAACACGTGCAAATTCTTATACACCGTGGCCAGAGAGAGCTCAGGCACATGGTCCTGGACTAACTGCTCGTACAGCGCCTCCGCGGTAGGGTGATCACGGCGCCGCGCCAAGGCGCGGAAGATCATGATCCGCTGCGAGGTGATGGAATGGCCGTGGGCTTTGAGCTCCTTGACCATCCTTTCCACCAGCATGTCCTCAAGCGTCACCGTGCCCTCACCTTCCCGAGTGTCAATTCTCCCCGAAAAACGAACGAAAACAAAGCGGCTATTCCCAAACAACTTCCCTTTCTGCATCTTCCCAAAAGGGCAGGACCAGAGCCGCCGCCACGATGGTATCCGGAGGCCAACCCAAAGCCTGAAGGAGCTGGGACTCCACATCATCGGGGTCAAAAGCCACGGTGCTGGCCGCCACCACCTCGCTCGGGGCGTTGCGAAAGTTGCGCGGGCAAGGGGGTAATTCGCTTGCACCCAGACGTGCCGGCAGACCGTAACTGCGGCAGGCCAGGGGCCTGGCCTGGTAGAGGGAGCACCCCCCAGTACTGGGCTCCAACAGCGGACAGGGAAGCTGGGCAAATCGTGCGAAGAACTCCTGGCGGGCAGCCTCATCCCCTGCCAGAGCACCTGACTGGAGGTCACCGGGAAAGCTGGAGCGCACCATCGCCCACTGCGCCCTAGCCCTGGCCCAGACCTGTTGGGCCTGGTCAGGATGTTGCTGGACCAGCAAGCTCAGAGCCTTCCGCAGGCGCCAGGCATCGGCTCCAGAAATCTCAAAAAGCCCGATGCAGCAGTCGGTACAGCCCAAACAGCAGGTCAACCAGGAACCGGCGCGCGCCGCCCCCCACGCCCACGCCTCGTCATAGCTGGCGAGCAGCTGCCGATCCAGGGCCGAAGGGTCCACTTTAGGAGGGGCCATCTTTTTTTGTCCTCTGCCGCGCCCTGCGCTGGGCAAGATCTTCTAGCCTTTGGCGGATCCGCTGCTCCCAACCTTCTTGCGTTGGCTGATAGAAGCGGCTCTGGGCCAGCTCCGGGGGGAGGCAGGGCATGTCTGCCACCTTTTCTTCCGTGTCATGGGCGTACACATAGCCTTCCCCGTAACCCAGCTGGGCCATGAGCGGGGTCACGGGGTTACGCAAGGCCAGGGGCACAGGGTACGGGGGCTGCTCCCGCACCACGCCCCGCGCCTTACCGTACCCCTCGTAGAGGGCATTGGACTTTGGTGCCAGGGCCAGGTACACCACCGCTTGGGCCAAGGCCAGGTCGCATTCGGGAAGGCCCAGGTGCTCCACTGCCAAAGCCGCTGCCGCTGCCTGCTCCAGCGCTCGCGGATCTGCCAGACCCACGTCTTCGCTGGCAATCCGCAGCAGCCTCCGGGCCAAGAAGCGGGGGTCCGCCCCCCCTTCCAACATGCGCGCCAGCCAGTACAGCGCCGCATCCGGATCCGAATTGCGCACGGATTTGTGCAGCGCCGAGATGAGGTTGTAATGCTCCTCCCCTTCCTTGTCGTAAAGGGCCAACCGTTGTTGGGCCACCTGCTCCACCAGCTCTGCACTCACCGTGCCTTTGCGCCCCGCCAGTTCGGCGGCCAGCTCCAACAGGGTCAAAGCCACCCGCGCATCGCCAGCCGCCAGGGAAACCATGCGGGCGATGGCCTCCGGATCCACCTGAAGCCCCCAGGCGCCCAGGCCCCGCTCCCGGTCCGCTAAGGCTCGTCGAACTAACTGCTCCACCGCTTCCGCCGAAAGGGGCTTGAGGACGTACACCTTCACCCGGGAAAGGAGCGCTCGGTTCAGCTCAAAGGACGGGTTTTCGGTGGTGGCGCCGATGAGCACAATATCCCCCGTCTCCAGAAAGGGCAGAAAGGCATCTTGCTGGGCCTTGTTGAAGCGGTGCACCTCGTCCACGAACAACACCGTGGTACGGCCCGTGGCCTGGCGCAGGCGCTTCGCCTCGTCCATCACCGCCTTGGCCTCCTTCACCCCGGAGAGCACCGCGGAAAAGCTGACAAACTGGGCATCCAGTTGGGCCGCGAGAAGGCGGGCAATGGTGGTCTTGCCGCACCCGGGTGGGCCCCAAAATACCAGGGAGGGCAACTCACCCCGCGCCAGCAGGCCTTGCAGCAGGTGCAAGACCTCCTCCTGCCCCACCACCTCGGCCAAGCTGCGTGGCCGCATGCGTTCGGCCAACGGTGTGCCGCGGGCATGGGCTGTGATCTCTGCGAACAGGTCGCCGCGGTTCACGGACTAGCCTTTCCGAGGACAAAGGCCAAAAGCTCAGCGGTTTCCAGCCGCCACAGGGCCTCGGCCACTGACCCACCCACCGCCACCACCCCGTGACGCGGCAACAGCACCAAGCAAGCCGTCCCCACCGCCTCCGCCACCTCCGCCGCCAGGCTAGCAGAGCCGGGGGGGTGTTCCGGGACCGAAGCCACCTGTAGCCACTGGGCCTCGTAGAGCGCTTGCGGGTGCAGAGCGCAGCCAGAACGCATTGCCCGCAAGAGGTTTGGGGGATGGGCGTGGAGCACCGCCGCCACGTCCTGGTGCCGCTGGAGGATTTCCTGGTGCAGCAGGCCTTCTGAGGAAGCCTGGACTGGCAAGGCACCCACCAAAGGTACCCGCAGCAAATCCCCAGCCGTTAGGTACCCCTTACACCAACCCCGAGGGGTAAGGAGAAACCGTTCCGCGTCCAAACGCGCGGAAAAGTTCCCTTCCCCACCGCGGATGAGCCCGGTGCGGAAGAGCCTCTCCCCTGCCGCCACCAGTTCCGCCCGCAATCTAGCTTCGCGGTTCATTACCGCCCTTTCCTTCACACCCTTCCCGGCACACCAGCTTGGCAAAGGGACCAAAGCCCCGCCACTTGAGTTGGGAGAAATTTCTTGCCACCCCACACCTTTGACAGAGACCCAGCTCCTTACCCAGGGCGCGGCTGATGCGGTGGTACTCGGCCTCCCGCCGCTTGCCGGCCACCACCGCCAGCCGCCAAATCAGGTACAAGCCCACGAGGGCCACTAATTGGAGCGTGAGGCCAGACGTCGCGAAATCTCCTCTTCCAAACCGGAAAGATCCGGGATCTGGGGATTTTTCAGCGTCTTCAGCTTCGCCAGCTCGGCCTGCGCGCCAGCCGCATCGTTCAAATCAAACAGTCTCACCACCACCGCGTTGTAGCGCGACTGCCAATGCCCGGGGTGCATGTCCGCGGCCTTATCAAACAGCTCCAGGGCCTTTTGGAAGTTCCCCGTTTCGCGATAACACACCCCCAGATCCGTGAGCACATCGGGGGAGTCATCGCGAATCGCCCGGGCCCGTTCGTAAAACTCAATGGCCCGCAGGAAGTTGTTCAAGTCGTAAAGGAGGTTTCCCGCCTGAACCAGGTGCTGGTAGTTGTTGGGGTCCTTGGCCAAAAGCGCCTCAACTGCTCGCAGTTGTTCCATCAGCTGCGGGTTCCCAGTGGCAGCCGTTCGGCCACCCTGGGGGGGTTGCTGGGGCATTCCAGAAAGCGGCGGAGCCCCTGGAACACCGGCGTGGGGATCGGCAAATCCGGGACGCCCCTGCCGCTCCCCCACCAGGTAGCCAGCAAAAAATCCCACAAGTAGACCGATGAGGATCCCCTTGCCCACTTGCCAGTACATAGTAGCCCCTTTCCGCGAACCCTACCGCTTGGCCTCCCGCTGTGCCAGCCAGGTGCCCGACGTGGCCAAGCCGGCGGCCAGATTGGTCGCCTGCCAGGTCCCCTCCAGCCGGCGCTCCCCCCCTCGGACCTCCAGGCGGCCAGTATAAACTGCAACAAAGCCCAACTGGGAGTCAATGCGCTCCAAGCGCACCACGTTCCCTACCAAAGTCCCCCTAAGGGAACCCCGCCACCCCCCCATGAGCTCGTACACGCCGCTCACCAAGGTGCCGAAAAGCCGTAAATCAAAGGTTCCCCGCAGTCCCCCCGGCTCAATGGTGACGTTCCACTTCCCCGAAAGGTCGTCGCTGACCACTTGCAGCGACTCCTCCAGTCGCTTCACCTCCGCCGTAAGTTGCTCAATCACTGCCCTTCGGGCTACAAGGGTCGCCCGCAATTGCTGGGCCCCACCCATGAGGGCCAGGACCTCCGCCTCGGCCCGCCGAAGGTCCGCCGAGCGGGCGTTCAGGGTGGCGGCGTCCTCGCTGTCCCGCTGGGCACGCAGCAGGTCTTCCGACAGCCGGAGCATGCGGTCGCAGGCAAGGCGCATCTCCTCCTGGGCCCGTTCCAACTGGGAAAGCTCCGTAGCCAGGAGCCGTTTTTCCAAGTCCAGTTGCGTGCGAAACACATCCACCACTAGCGGATCAACGGGTTGTGCCAGCAAAGGCAAGGCAAAACAAAGCCCGAAAGGCCACATAAGCCGGACCATAATGCCCCCTTACTCGCCTCTTCTACGCTAGCATAGGCGCCGCTGCTGCTAAAGTTTTCCCATGGGCGAACGGGAACCTGCCATTCGCGTCACCTTGCTTCCGCGCGACACCAACCCCCACGGGACGATCTTCGGTGGGGTCATCCTCTCGTACATTGACCAGGCGGGGGCAGTGGTGGCACACCAGCACGGTGCCTCGCGCGTGGTCACGGTGGCCATGGATAAGGTGGTATTTCACGCCCCAGTCTACGTCGGGGACCTGGTTTCCTTTTACGGCGAGCTGGTGAGGGTGGGCCGTACCTCCATTACGGTCAAGGTGACAGTGGAAGCGGCGCCTCCGGGGGCGGTAGGGAAGGAGCGGCGGGTGACCGAGGCCATCATCACCTACGTCAACGTGGACCGCTTTGGCGTGCCAACCCCCATTGTTCCCTTGCGGCCTCAGGGCCCCGATGCTGCCCCGGAGGATTCCCCCTAAAAGACCCCTCTGTTAGACTTCCCGGGTGACGTGGGGCTTCTTTTTCCTCGCGGCGCTCCTGGCGGGACTGATCTTAACTGTCGTTCTGGTCATTTTGGAAAGCCTTCCTAAGAGCTATGCCGTGGCGCTGCCGCGAGCGGAACTACTCCGCCACCGGCGGCAGGTGCACGTGGCCCGTCTAGGCGTGGGGCTGGCCACCTTCGGCGCCGTGGGGTTGGCTCTGGTAGGGTGGGGAAGGTGGCCCTGGTACTGGGTGCTCCCCTCGGCCTCGGCGGTGGGTGTGCTCCTCTGGCTTGCCTGCCACTGGCTCATGCGGCTGCCCTGCCAACCTTCCGTGGCCCAGCAACGGGCCACGGTGATCAGGGAAATCCCCCCAGGCGGCTATGGTCAGGTTCGCTTGGAAGGGAACAGCACCTCCACTGTCTTGGCCGCTCAGGGGGAAGGCGGGGAAGGCATTCCTGCCGGAAGCGAGGTGGAGGTGGTGGACTGCCAGCGTTCGGTGGTGGTGGTGCGGAGGATTATTCCCCAACCGTGAACCCGCTTCCCCTGGTCCTGGCTTCCTCCTCCCCCCGGCGGTACTCCCTGCTCCAGCGCTTGGGACTGGAGGTGAACGTCTTGCCTGCCCAGGTGGACGAAACACCCCATCCTGACGAACCCCCCCTCAACGTCCCCCTGCGTCTCGCCCGCGAAAAGGCCGCCCTGGTCCACGCCCGGAACCCACACCTGCCGGTTCTAGCCGGGGACACGGTGGTGATCCTGGAGGGTCAGATCCTGGGCAAACCGCAGGACGTGGAAGAGGCGAGAAGAATGCTCGTGGCCCTGCGCGGGCGTACGCACCTGGTGGCGACGGCAGTGGCCCTCCGCTACCGCGAGCTCGTTGCAGATCACCTGGAGGTGGCGCAGGTGACCTTCACCCCCTTCCCCCCCAGCCTGCTGGAATGGTACTTGAGCGGCAAGGAGTGGCAGGATAAGGCGGGAGCCTATGCGGTCCAGGGGCAAGGGGCGGTGTTCGTGGCCTCGGTGGAGGGCAACGTTCAGGCGGTGGTGGGTTTGCCCTTGGCCTCTCTTCCCTTCCTCTTTTCCCGGGTGGGGTTGGAGCTCAAAGCCTGCGGATCTACGTTGGCCCTCCTTCCTCGTAGTGAATCGCCTCGCCCAGCTCACGCAGGCTAAAGTTGGCAAAGATGTGGTGGCCGTTGAAGTCTAACACCCGCACGTCTTCGCGCCCCACCAGATCCGCAGCCACCACCTCAAAGGGTGCCCCATAAAGCTGTCGGGTGCGCTCCAGCGGTACCTCATAGGCAAGGAACTTGCAAATTCCTTTGGCCTTGAGCTTTTCCACCAGGCGCGGATCAGTTACTGCCGGGAAGGTGGTCAAAATGAGGATGGGCCCAGATCCGGTAAAGATCAAATAGGCGCGCATGGGCACCTCCAAGAACGCATGTTCTTGCAGTAGGTTCGCCCCAAAGAGACCCTTTGTCAAGCAAAGGTGAGGGTTTCCCGGCTCACCGTGGGTTCTCGTTATTGCGCCGCTCCAATGCTAAGAGATACTCCTTGACCGGCAAGCCCAGCGCGTAGCCCTTGAGCATGCCCCCTCGGCCCACCACGCGGTGGCAAGGGAGCAATATCGGTACCGGGTTGGCAGCGCAAGCCGCACCCACTGCCCGGGCCGCCTTGGGCTTGCCAAGAGCCTGCGCCAGCTCAGTGTAGGCGATGGTAGTCCCGTAGGGGATGCCTGGTAGGGCCTGCCAAACCTTCTGTTGAAAGGGCGTGCCGCCCAGCACCAAGGGGACGGAAAAAGCTTGCCGGCGTCCCCCCAGGTATTCAGCAAGTTCCTCAACCGCCGACAAGGCCCAAACCCAGGCCTGCCCGTCACCCTCCTCCACCCCCCAAGGCTGCGCGAGCCGCTGCACTGCCAGCACCCCGTCCTGGTTGGCCGTAACCACGAAGAAACCGATCTCGGTGGCTAAAGAAGCGCGGGCCAGCTCTTGCCTAACAGCCCTCATACGGCAGGCCCTTCACCCTCCCATGCCTTTCCCTCACCCTGCCCGTTCGTAGCATACCCCCTCCTTCCTTCACGTTCCTTTCTGGTGCAAAAAGCTTTGGGGAGGAGCCTCGCAAGCCCCATCCCGCCGGCGGCAGCTACCAGGATGTAACCAACCTCAACGAAAGGCAAAGTAACAGTCGTGGCGACCTCGGTCCTGCTGGCCTTATTTCTCCTGTTCCCCGGACCGGGAATTGGGGGTGATCTCTCCCACGCTTGCGGTGAAGGAGGCGGTTGTTGCTGTGGCTCACCCGCCGCTTGCCCCTGCACCGCCCAGCCAGCTCCTTTCCCGCAGGACCTGCCGACCCCAGGAGAAAAGCCGGCCCCATGCCCCACCGTGGCGCGTCAAGAGGCTGCCAGCTTGCCCTCCATGGCCGACGCACCCCGTGTTGACCACTACAGCGTGGAAGCAGGGCAAGAGTCGCCATCACCGCTCTACCTGCGCGGGTGCACCCTCCGCTGTTAGCCAACCTCCGCGTCTTTACCTCATTTGCTTGGACTCGTTTTCTTTCCATGCGGAGGTGGTATGGTTCCAAGACCGTGTTTGATCGGTATTTTGTTGCCTTTGACCCTGGTAGCCCAAGAAATTTCCCCGCCCGACCTGTCAGCATTGGAGCGGGAAGCCCTGGCTGGCTATCCGGGCTTGGAAGAGCTGCGCTTTAAAGTTTTTGAGGCGGAACGCCTCCTGCCCGCTGCTGCCGCACTTCCCGACCCCATGGTGGAGCTAGACCTCACCCTGGCCCGTTTTCCCCGCTGGACGCTGGGAAAAGAGGAGATGTCCATGGCCGGTTTCTCCCTCCAGCAGGCCTTGGGCAACGCAAAAACGCGCCACGCACGCCAGCTCGTAGCCAAAGCCACCGCTCAGGTGGCGAGGGCCGAGCTTGCTGCCCTGCGAGCTTTGGTGTTGCTGCGCCTGCGGCAAACCTACGCCCAGCTCTACCGCTTGGACCAGGAGCTGGCGATCCTGGAGGAGGCTTCAAAGCTTTTTTCAACTCTCGAGGGGGCAGCCCACGCCCGCTACATGGCGGGCCTTACCCATCAGGAATCAGTGATCCGGGTGTTGGTGCAAAGCGTGCGGCTTGCGGAACAGCGGGCGGATCTGCAGCGAGAGCGAAGGCAGGTGGCGGCAGCGCTTGACCGCTGGGTTGGGAAACGCCAGGGGTCCACCTTAGCGGTGGTGAGCCAACTTCCCAAGGTTGAGCTTGACCCAACTTGGTCTGAGCGGGCGTTGCACCAGGCCCCCACGGTGCAGGTGGCGGAAGCAGAAGTGGCCGCGGCCGCGGAGGAAGTGGGGCTGGCGGAAGCGGAACGAAGGCCTAACCTGTTTCTTTCCGGCGGCTTGGCCAGCCGTGGCAGCTTTGGCCCCGTGGCCCGTTTGGCACTGGGCCTGGAATGGCCGGCCTGGCGCCAACAGAAACAGGACCTGCAGCTGGTGGCCGCTCGCCTGCGCCTTAAGGCAGCGCAAGCGAAGCTACAGCGGGTGCGCGGCGAGGTAGAGGAAGAGGTACAACGCACTGCCGCCGCCTGGCAGGTGGCCCAGGCCCAAGAGGCGCGTTATCGCCACGAGCTCGTACCCCTGGCCGAGGCGGCGTTGGCAGCGGCCCAGACCGCTTTCACCGCGGGTCAGGTGGACTTCTCTGCGGTATTAGAAGATTTCAACCTTTGGCTGGAAGCCCGGGCGGGCTTGATCCGCAGACAAGCCGAACTTTTTGCCCTGTGGGCAGAAGCCCGCTACTTCAGCGGAGACCACGGAGGTGATGGATGAGCAGGTCTTGGACCAGAGTCCTGCTGCTGGCGCTGAGCCTTGCCCTTGCTGGCAGCGGGTGTGCACGGCCCAGAGGAACTGAAGCTCGCTACCACTGCCCTATGCACCCCACCTACCTCAGCGAGAGGCCCGGTGACTGCCCCATCTGCGGGATGCGGCTGGTGCCCGTGGAACGAGCATCCCCAGCCACGCCGGCGACCCGTTACGTATGTCCGATGCACCCCGAGGTGGTGACGGCGCAGCCAGGCCGCTGTCCTCACTGTGGCATGAAGCTCCAGCCGCTGGCGCCGGCCCCTGCCCTACAAGCAAAGGAAAACCTTGTGGGCGGCGCCGACCAAAGCAAAGGGCGGATTGCCGACGGTGAGAAAGCTCCACCCGCCTCCCACCGGGGGGCCCCACCCCAGGAGCCCTCCCCCCAGGTTGCTCTCCACGGCTACGCGCCAGTGACGCTGGATCACCACACCGCTGTGCGCTCGGGGATCCAAACCACTGAGGCGGTCTGGGGATCCCTGGGCCACGCCATCCGGGCGGTGGGGGTGGTGGTCCCCGATGAGCGCCGGCTAGTGCACGTGCAAACCAAGGTTTCCGGTTGGATTGAAAGGCTGTACGCCAACGCCACCGGACAGTGGGTACGGCAAGGGGAACCCCTGCTGGAGCTGTACTCGCCCGAACTGTTAGCCGGTCAAGAGGAGTACCTGCGCGCCCAGGCCCTGGCGCAGCAGTTGGCCACTTCTCCCTGGGAAGAGAGCCGGCAAAGGGCAGTACAACTGGCAGAGGCAGCACGCAGGCGGCTGCTGCTCTTGGACGTGCCGGAGGAACTCCTTTCCCAATTGGACACCAGCCAGACCCCCTCGCGCACCGTCACGCTGATGGCACCTGCCACCGGCTACCTGCTGAACAAGAACGCCTTTTCTGGGCAAAGGGTAGAACCGGGAATGGAGCTCTATACCCTCGCCGATCTGTCCCAGGTGTGGGTGGAGGCGGAGTTTTACGAGCAGGAATTGGGCGGCATGGGCCTCGGCCTTCCCGCCACGATCATCCTTCCCTATGCCCCCGGTCGGGTGCTTGCCGGTCGCCTGTCGTTTCTTTACCCAACGGTGGACCCGCAAACCCGTACGGTGCGGGGCCGCCTGGAGGTGGCGAACCCCCACCTGGAGCTGAAGCCCGGAATGTTTGCCCATGTGGAACTGGCCGTGAACCCCCAAGAGGGGGTGTTGATCCCCGACACGGCGGTGGTGGATACAGGTGCCCGCCAGGTGGTGTTCGTGGAGGAGGAGCCCCGGGTCTTTGCCCCGCGCCAGGTCACCCTCCTGCGCCGATCCCAGGGAAAGGCGCTGATCGGCAAAGGGTTAGATCCCGGGGAACGAGTGGTCACCCGCGGCACCTTCCTCCTGGACTCGGAATCGCGCCTGCGCGCGGCCTTGGTCCAATCCCGAGGAGGCGGTCATGATCAGGCGCATCATTGAGTTTTCTGGAAAAAACCCCCTGTTGATCCTACTCGGGGTGGGTGGCCTGTGCCTCGCGGCCTGGCAGACCCTGCACCGGATGCGGCTGGATGCCCTGCCCGACCTTTCTGACACGCAGGTGATCATCCTTTCCCGTTGGGACCGCTCCCCTGACCTCATTGAGGACCAGGTGACCTACCCCATCGTCACCGGGCTTTTAGGGGCGCCCAAGGTGAAGGCCATTCGCGGTTTTTCCGATTTTGGCTTCTCCTACGTCTACGTGATCTTCCAAGATGGCACCGACCTCTACTGGGCCCGTTCCCGGGTTTTGGAATACCTGTCCAAGATCCAGCCCCAATTGCCTGCGGGGGTCCGCACCGAGCTGGGCCCAGACGCCACCGGTTTGGGTTGGGTTTTTCAGTACGTCCTGGTGGACCGTTCCGGGACCCACTCCCTGGAGGAACTGCGGGCGTTCCAGGACTGGACCCTCCGCTATGCCCTGCAATCGGTTCCGGGTGTGGCGGAGGTGGCGTCCATCGGTGGGTTTGTAAAGCAGTATCAGATCACCGTGGACCCCAACCGCTTGGCGGCCTACCGCATTTCCCTTCGAGAGGTGGTGGAGGCTATACGGCGGGCCAACAACGAGGTGGGTGGGCGTCTTTTGGAGTTGGCCGGCGCGGAGTACATGGTCCGGGGCAGGGGTTACGCCAGAAGCCTCGCTGATTTTGAGCAGATCGTTCTCAAGGTGAGTCCCGACGGGGTGCCGGTGCGCGTGGCCGACGTGGCGCGGGTGGAGCTGGGACCAGAAATGCGCCGCGGGGTGGCAGACCTGGATGGCCTCGGGGACCACGTGGGGGGGATCGTGGTGATGCGCCACGGGGAAAACGCCCTCAACGTCATCCAACGCGTCAAAGCAAAATTGGAGGAGTTGCAACCCTCCCTCCCCCCGGGGGTGGAGATCGTGCCCACCTACGACCGCAGCGATCTCATCCAGCGTGCCATTGCCACCCTTACCCGCGAATTGACCTGGGAGATGATCATCGTTGCCTCGGTGATCCTCTTGTTCCTGTGGCATGTCCCTTCCGCTTTGGTTCCCATCGTGACCATTCCCGTGTCCGTGTTGTTGGCCTTTATTCCCCTTGCCCTCCTGGGGATCACGGTGAACATCATGTCCCTGGCGGGTATTGCCATCTCCATCGGTGTGTTGGTGGACGGGGCCATTGTGGAGGTGGAAAACGCGTACAACAAGATCTACCGCTGGATGGAGGCGGGGCGGCCAGGAGAGTTCTCGCAAGTGCGGTTGGCCGCCTTGCAGGAGGTGGGACCAGCCGTCTTTTTCTCCCTGTTGGTGGTGGCGGTCTCCTTCATCCCCATCTTTGCCCTGGTGGAGCAGGAAGGCCGGCTGTTTAAGCCGCTGGCCTACTCCAAGAACCTCACCATGGCGTTGGCGGCCATCCTCGCCATCACCCTAGACCCGGCGATGCGCATGCTGTTTGCCCGCATTGATCCCTTCTCGTTTCGCCCACGCTGGCTGGCCAGAGCAGCCACTGGGGTCTTCGTGGGGACCTACTACGCAGAAGAGAAACACCCCATCAGTCGCGTGCTCATCTCCCTTTACGAGCCCGTTTGCCGCTGGGTGCTGCGCCACCCGCGCACGGTCGTGCTGGGGGCACTGCTGGTGGTGGCCGCAACCATCCCCTTCTACTTCCGCCTGGGGCGGGAATTCATGCCCCCCTTGGCGGAGGGGAGCATCCTCTACATGCCCACCACCTTGCCAGGCATTTCCGTCACCGAAGCGCAAAGGCTTTTGGAAACGCAGGACCGAATCCTCAAGAGCTTTCCTGAAGTGGAAAGGGTGTTCGGGAAAGCTGGTCGCGCCGAGACTGCCACCGACCCTGCCCCGTTTTCCATGATGGAAACCACCGTCCTGCTGAAGCCGGAGGAGCAGTGGCGGAAAAAACCGCGCTGGTACTCCTCCTGGGCACCGGCCTGGCTGGCCTCGTTGTTTCGTCCTCTGTGGCCCGACCGCATCAGCTACGAGGAGCTGGTGGAGGAGATGGACCGCGCCATGCGCTTTGCCGGTGTGACCAACGCCTGGACCATGCCCATCAAGGCGCGCATTGACATGCTCTCCACCGGCGTGCGCACGCCCGTGGGGGTGAAGATCCTCGGCCCCGAGGTGCAGGAAATTGAGCGCCTTGGTCTGCAGCTGGAGGCGTTGTTGGCGGAAATTCCTGGTACCCGCAGCGTTTTTGCCGAGCGAGTGGCCGGCGGCTACTACTTGGACATCGTTCCAGATCGGCAACTTCTGGCACGCTACGGGCTCTCGTTGGAGGACCTGCACACGGTCATTGCCACGGCCATCGGCGGAGAGCAGATTACCACCACCGTCCAAGGTCGCCAACGTTTCCCCGTCAACCTTCGCCTCCCCCGGGAGCTACGGGATGATCCGGAGGTGCTCTCCCGAATTCTGATTCCCACCCCTTTCGGCACCCAGATTCCCTTGGGTCAGGTGGCCAGTGTCCAGCTTGTGCTTGGACCCGCCATGATCCGCGACGAGAACGGCTTTTTGGCCGGCTACGTGTACGTGGACATTGCCGGGCGGGATGTGGGTTCTTACGTGGAAGAGGCAAAAAAGCTGGTCCGCCAAAGGCTTTTCCTTCCCAGCGGGTACTTTCTGCAGTGGTCGGGGCAGTACGAGAACATGTTGCGGGTGCGGGAAAGGATGCAGATCTTGGTGCCGCTGACGTTGGCCCTCATCTTCGTGTTGCTATACGCCAATACCCGCTCGGCGTTCAAGACCGGTCTCGTCTTGCTGGCTGTACCCTTTTCCGCCGTGGGGGCCATTTGGCTGTTTCACATCCTAGACTACAACGTTTCCATTGCCGCCTGGGTTGGGGTGATCGCCTTACTGGGTCTGGACGCGGAAACAGGAGTTTTCATGCTGCTGTTCTTGGACCTGTCCTGGGATGAGTTTAGGCGTCGAGGTTGGATTCGGGACGAGGCCAGCGCCGACGAGGCCATTATCCACGGTGCCGTGAAGCGCCTGCGGCCCAAGTTCATGACGGTCATGGCGGCTTTCTCTGGCCTGCTGCCCATCATGTGGTCCACCTCTGCCGGAGCGGACGTCATGAAACGTATTGCCGCCCCCATGATCGGCGGTTTGGCCACCTCGTTCCTCCTGGAACTCCTGGTTTACCCAGCCGTGTATAAGCTGTGGAAGATGCGCACGGAGCTGGTCCACCCCGTCAGCGGGAGGTAACGGTGCAGAACCACAAGCCCTTGCAGCTTCCAACCTTAAGTGCAGAAGTGCGTGATCCGGTGTGCGGCATGTTGGTTAGGCCCCAAAGCACCCAGCACCGCTGGAACTACGAGGGAACCACTTATTACTTCTGCTGCCCGCACTGTCTATCCAAGTTCAGCGCCGATCCACAGCGTTACCTCCTCACCCCCCAAGCGCCGCCCGCTCCCCAGGAACTCCCCAAGGCCGCCCCGAGCCAGAGGGGGCAGGCCCTGGAGCACACCTGCCCCATGCACCCAGAGGCTCGCCAGCCTGGCCCCGGAAGCTGTCCGGCCTGCGGCATGGCGCTGGAGCCAGTGGAACTCGCCGTGGAGGCAGAGGAAAACCCGGAGCTGGCGGACCTTCGCCGGCGATTTTGGGTCAGTGCCGCCTTGACCCTCCCCCTCATGGCGCAAGCCATGGGGCCCAGCCACTGGGGGTGGCAGCTGCCCTGGAGTGGTTCCGCCTCCGCACTGCTGCAGCTGGTCTTGGCCGCCCCGACGGTGTTCTGGGCGGGCCAACCCTTGTTGCTGCGCGCCTGGCACTCAGTGCGGACACGCCGCTTCAACATGTTTACCCTCATTGGCTTGGGAGTGTGTGCGGCGTTTGGTTACAGCCTCCTGGCCACCCTGGCCCCCGGAGTTTTCCTGACGCCACAACACGAGAACCACACCGGGCCAGCCCTGTACTACGAGGCTGCGGCAGGCATCGTCACGTTGGTTTTATTGGGACAGGTGCTGGAGCTGGCAGCCCGCCGGCGCACCGGTCAAGCCTTACGCCGGCTGATGCAGCTGGCCCCTCCCACCGCGTGGCGCCTGGCTGCGGATGGGACCGCCCAGGAAATTCCCCTGGCCGCCATACAGGTGGGGGATCAGCTGCAGGTGCGCCCCGGGGACCGTGTGCCGGTGGACGGGGTGGTCCTTGCAGGTGGTTCGGAGGTGGACGAGAGCATGCTTTCCGGCGAGAGCCTGCCGGTGGTGAAGAAAGCCGGCGACCGGGTATTCGCCGGTACCGTCAACGGCACCGGCGTCCTGGTCATCCAAGCCCACAAGGTGGGCTCGGAAACCGTCCTGGCGCACATCCTCCGGTCGGTGGCTCAGGCCCAACGCTCGCGGGCCCCCGTACAACGTTTGGCGGATCGGGTGGCGGCTGTGTTCGTCCCGGTGGTCATGGGCATTGCTGCCCTCACCTTCCTCTCGTGGTTCCTTTTTGGCCCTGAACCGAGGCTAACCCCCGCCCTGATGAACGCCGTGGCGGTGCTCATCATCGCCTGCCCTTGCGCCTTGGGTCTGGCAACGCCCATGAGCGTGACCGTGGCCATGGGACGAGGAGCCCAGGCGGGAGTGTTGTTCCGCCACGCGGAAGCCCTGGAGCTCTTGGCCAGGGTGGACACCCTCGTGGTGGATAAGACCGGAACCCTCACTGAAGGCAAACCCACTGTGTCAGCTGTTTGTTGGGCCCCCGGCTTGGAGGAGGCCAGCCTGTGGCAGTGGGCCGCCTCTTTGGAGCAAGCCTCGGAACACCCCTTGGCCCGGGCGTTCTTGGCGGAAGCCCGTAGGCGAGGAATCCGCTTGGCGACCTGCCAGCAATTTCAAGCTCACCCTGGGCAAGGGGTGGAAGGGATGGTAGGCGGTCGTCACGCCCTTCTGGGTACCCGGCAGTTCCTGGAGGCAAAAGGAGCGGGGCTGCCAGCAGCTGCCAACCCAACGGAGCTGGTCTCGGCGGTGTACCTCGCCATCGACGGTGTCTGGGCGGCCACCTTTAGCTATGCCGATCCCCTTCGCCCCACCGCCGCCCCGGCCATTGCACAGCTGCAACGCTTAAAAATCCGCCTGGTCATGGCCACGGGGGACCGGCAGCCGGCAGCCCAAGAAGTGGCGAAGGCTTTAGGGATCAAGGAGTTTGTGGCTGAAATCTCACCGCAAGGTAAGGTGGATCTGGTGGAGCAGCTCAAGCGAGAAGGGCGCACCGTGGCCATGGCTGGGGATGGGATCAACGACGCCCCCGCTTTGGCCGCCGCCCACGTGGGGATTGCCATGGGCAGCGGTACCGATGTGGCCATGGAAACAGCACCGGTGATCCTCCTCAAGGGCGACCTGTCCGGTATCCTCCGTGCCCGTCAACTGGCTGTGGCTACTGTCCGTAACATCAAGCAGAACCTCTTTTGGGCTTTTCTCTACAACTCCCTAGGTGTACCCGTTGCCGCCGGTGTGCTCTACCCGTTCTTTGGGTGGCTCTTGAGCCCTGTGGTAGCCGCCGCCGCCATGAGCTTTTCCTCGCTGTCTGTGGTGGTCAACGCGTTGCGCTTGGCCCGCCTACGCCTGTGAACCCGAGCCTGCCCCGGGACTGCTGGATTAGTGGCTTGCCCCCCTGTGTTAGATGAGGCAAGGAGGGAGTATGCAGCGCAACACGGTTTTGCTTGTGGTTTTCTCCCTTTTCCCCACCCTGGCCATCGCCGAGACAGCCGGAAAGGCGCAAACTGCCTGCCCTGTCTCGGGCAAGGCGATCAACAAGAAAGTGTTTGTGGACTTTCAAGGCCAACGGGTCTACTTCTGCTGTCCCCGCTGTCCCGACGCCTTCCGTCAAGATCCGGAACGGTACTTCGCGCAGTTTGACAGGGAGGGGATTGTCTTAGAAAACATCCAAAGCCACTGTCCCGTTTCCGGGGAACAGCTTGGTGAACACGGGGAGCCGGCGGTGATCCGTTTCAAAGGGCGCACGGTGAAGTTCTGCTGCCCGGCCTGCGAAAAGCCCTTCCGCGCGGAGCCTGAAAAGTACCTCAACGCCATGCCGGGAGAGCAGAGCAAAGGCGAAACCAAAGGCCGCGCTTAGCGTGCACCGCCAGTTGGAACCGGCACCGGCTCGCGCAGAAAAAATCAAGGGTCGCGGAAACGCATTGCGGCTCGCGGACGTCTTGTGCCAGAACCAGGCCGATGGCCGTACCTGAGGGGAGTCCGGTCCATGCGGGATCGTAGGGCAGGCACCCTCGGCCTCTCCACGTGCCGTTCTGGACGCTGACGCCCCATGGCCCCCTGGCAGCGGCTTGCTCCCCTGCGGCAGCTCCGGCCAGGGGAGACAGTGGGAACAGCGGGGCAATGATCCCGATAGGGTAGGATGCACCCATGCGCCGCCCGCTGGCAGTGGGAGGCTTGGCAGCCCTCGCCTTTTACGGCTGGGTATTAGCCCGACATGCCCAGGAGGTGGCGTCGGGGGCGGACAACAGCGGCTACATGAACGCTGCCCGCCTGTTCCTTGCCGGCAAGCTGCGGGAGGAACTGCGACTGCCCCCGGGGGTCACGCCGGAGCAGTTCCGCCCCTGGGTCTTTACGCCTTTGGGCTTCATCCCCACCCCGGACGGGCAGCAGCTCGTTCCCCTTTACCCACCTGGGCTCAGCCTGGCCCAGGCCGCGGCGGCCTCCCTGGTAGGCTCCGTGGAACAGGCTTCGCGTTGGGTGAACGTGGTTTTCGGCGTGCTCCTGTTGCCCCTCATGTACCGCACTGCCAGGGTGGTGGGTTTGAGCAGGGGGTACGCCCTTGGGGCCACGGTGCTCTTGGCCCTTGATCCGGTCACACTGCGTTTTTTCACTTGGAACATGAGCGATGGCCCAGCCACCTTTTGGGTCACCGCTGCCATGTGCTTCGCCCTGAAAAGCCGAGGACGAACAAGCTACGCCACCCTGGCGGGTTTTGCCTTTTCCGTGGCGACGGCAATCCGTCCCACCAACTTCCTGTTGCTTCCCGCTTTGTTGTTCGCTTGCTTCAGGGCCCGACAAGGCTTGCCCGCCTTTGCCATCGGGGCCAGCCCCGTGCTTTTGTTGCTTTTCGCCTATAACCAACTGCAGTACGGCGCCTTTTGGCGCACCGGCTACGGTGCGGTGGCGCAGGAGTTCAAAGCACGCTACCTGCTTCCTACCCTTTGGCATTACCTGCTCTGGCTGGGGCGTTTTTTCTCACCGCTGGCCTTGTTGGCCCTGGCAGTCCACCTGCGGGCGGCGGCAAAAAGGTTCCAACCGCATCTGGTCCTCGCCCTGTGGTGGATGCCTTTTTTCGCCTTTTATGCCTTCTACAAGTACACCAACGACGCCTGGTGGTACCTGCGCTTTGTCCTGCCGGCTTTGCCCGCCCTCATCCTCGGCGCTTGCGCGGCGGTGCCAGACCTGACTCGCTCCTTGGCCCGTTGGTGGCAGCCGAAATGGGCGCGGGCTGTAGCTTGGCTCGTGGCAGCCATGGCTGGAGCCGCATCCCTTTGGTGGGTTTCCCGTCTCCGCGTGTTGGAGTTGACGCGGGACGAACTGATGTACCGGCAAGGGGTGCAATGGGTGGATAAGCACACCCCGGAGCGCTCCATGATCTTTGCCAGCCAGCTTTCCGGAAGCTTCTACTTCTACACCCCGCGCGCCGTGCTACGTTACGACTTGACCACCCCCCAGGAGCTCATGGGTCTTCTGGGTTTGGCGGAACAAAAGGGCATCCCCGCTTATCTCGCCCTCTTTGACTTTGAAGCCCGGGTGTTTACCCGACGCAACCCGAACCTTACCGAGCCAAAGGGGAGCTGGGGCAGGATCGTGCTGCTGCAGTTCGTACCCAAGGCATCCCAAGAGGTGGGAAAAGTGCTGGCCTCACCACCGGTACGCCGTCCTTCCGTGATCCCCGACGGGAAATAAGCTCAGACCATCTTTAGGAGGTGGCCCAGCTTTTCCTTTTTTGCCCGCAGGTACCGCCGGGAGTACGGAGTGGGCGGTACCTCCAACGGAACGCGCTCCACGATTTCCAAGCCGTAGCCAGCCAAGGCCACGTACTTGGAAGGGTTGTTGGTCATCAGGCGCATCTTCCGCACTCCCAGTTCCCGCAAGATCTGCGCACCCACCCCGTAGTCCCTTTGATCGGCGCCAAAGCCCAGCTTGTGGTTGGCCTCCACCGTATCCAGTCCCTGATCCTGGAGTTGGTACGCCTTGAGCTTGTTGAAAAGCCCAATGCCGCGGCCCTCCTGCAACAGGTACAAGAGCACCCCTTTGCCTTCGCCGGCAATCTTCCCTAGCGCCGCCTCCAGCTGCGCTCCGCAGTCGCAGCGCGCCGAACCAAACACATCGCCGGTCAGGCACTGCGAGTGCACTCGCACCAAAACCGGATCTTCGGGTGTAACCTCCCCCATGACCAAGGCCACGTGCTCCTCCTGGGTCACGGTGCTGCGGAAAGCGTAAGCGCGAAACTCGCCAAAGCGGGTGGGCAGCTCCGGCGAAGCCACCAGCTCCACCAGGCGTTCCGAGCGCAAGCGGTAGGCGATGAGGTCGCGAACGGTGAGGATTTTCAGCCCGTGTTCCCGGGCCATTTGCGCCAAGCGCGGGAGCCGCGCCATGGAACCGTCATCGTCCATGATCTCGCAGATCACGGCCGCTGGATACATCCCGGCAATGCGCGCCAGGTCCACGGAGGCTTCGGTATGTCCGGCCCGCTTTAGTACTCCTCCGGGTTGTGCCCGCAGAGGAAAGGTATGCCCGGGACGAATGAGATCCTCGGGGCGAGTGGCCGGGTCAATGAGCGCCTGTACGGTGGCCGCCCGATCGGCGGCGGAAATGCCGGTAGTTACTTTACCCCGCGCCTCCACGGACACGCAAAAAGCAGTGCCGTGGGGGGAGGTGTTGTGCTGCACCATTGGGGGAAGTTGCAGTTGTTCACACCGTTCCGCGGTGAGGCTGACGCAAATGAGCCCCCGGGCGTAACGGGCCATGAAGTTGATCGCCTCGGCGGTTACTTTTTCCGCGGCAATGGCCAGATCCCCTTCATTTTCCCGTTCTTCATCGTCAACGATGATGACAAAGCGGCCGCGGCGAAACTCCTCCGCGGCCTCTTCCACCGTTGCCAAAACGTCCAAGTCCAGGGTACTGGTCACTGCACCGTAATGGAAAGGGGGATGCGGGCTGCGCGCTCCACGTTGGCCCTGGCGTCCCGCAACCGCACCTCCAGCACGTAGTCACCGCTACGGCGGAATACCGAAAGCGGCAGCCCATTACCAAACATCCACAGATCCGCTGACACCTGGGATAGGATTACCGGCTGGTCAACGTTTTCGGTCAGTTTCCTTTCATCTTTGTAGACGGCGAGGCTCACTCGGTAGTCCGCCTTCCCTGTTTCGTCCAGCGCGGGGTGGAGGATGTAACAGAAGTAAGCCAAGCTTTCCTTGTTGGTGTAGGTGTTGGAAACGCGCGGGATAACGTGCCAGCCACCAATGTTAAAGGGATCGCCCAAAGAAACCGAAGCCTCTTGGCGCACGTCCACGCCCCAGTAAAACGGCGAGATCACCACCCCTTCTTCCGGAACCGGGGCTAGCTCCACAGCAATTTCCCGTACCGCCAGTGGAGCCTTAGCGGCATCCAAGAGCGCCAGCTTCACCTTGAAAAGCCCGGCGTCCAAGGGGACGCTGAACTCGTAACCCCGACCACCCAAGACTGAAAGGGGTGTCACCGCTTTGGTAAAGGTACCCACTTCACCCCCCTCCGCCCTCACCACTCGCCCGACCACCGTGGCGGCCGGCGCCACCGAATCCGGCAGCTGCACG
>JANXCP010000110.1 GCA_025060245.1 Thermoanaerobaculum sp.
CAGAAGGCGGACACCTACATCTACACCAACCCCTTAGGGGTGGGGGACTGTGCCGCGGCCCTGGAAGCGGTGAACATTGCCGACAGCCCGGAAGGCCGAGAGCGGCTGCGCACCCTCCAAGGGCGCACGGAGCAGTTCCGGCAAGGGGTGGCCAAGCTGGGGTGGGAGACCATCCCCGGGCCCCACCCCATCGTGCCCCTTTTGGTCCGTGACACCGCCAAAGCCCAGCGGCTGGTACAGCACTTCTTCCACCACGGCATCCTGGTGGTGGGCCTCACCTACCCCGTGGTCCCCCGCGGCCAGGAAACCATTCGCTTCCAGATCAACGCCGCCCACACCGAGGCCGACATCGCGTATGTACTGCAAGTTCTTGCCAGCTTTTCCGGCTAAAAAGGGGAACAGGGGCCCTCAATCACTGCAGTAGCTGTTCTGGGTCCCGGTGGGGGTAGTGCCGGAGCAAATCCAACGCCTCCACAGCGCCCTTGACGAACAGGCGCAGGGGACGATGGCTTGCGTAAATTCGGTGAAAAATTAAATTTTCGGGGAGCTGCCCGTCAGGAAATGCGTACACCTCGCGGTAACACGCGATGATCTTCCCCAGCAAACACTGCAGGGCCGACTCGGAAAGTTGGGAAAGGGAAAGGCATGGCTGCAATTGCAGCAACTTATGGGATTGGCACCTTTCTGGAAACGCCAAGAGCAACTTCAGCCCGCTAGAGGTATCGTAAAGAAAAGGAACATCTATGGTGTACGGGCCACGGTACAGGCCATTGCTCCAGAACTTATAGGGGGCCTTGCCATCGTGGGCGGCGCAAATGAGCGCTGACAGGGTTCTCGCTCCTTTTTCCACTTGGTCGCGGTGACTGGCCACTGCCATGGTTTCCGCTTCATCAAAGAGACACACGAGCCCATGAAGCCCTACGCACTGTTTGGCCGCCCATCCCAACGAGCTAAGGAGGTAAGAGTACACGTTCAAGGCAGTTGATGTTTCGTAAAGAGCCGGAACATTGCTACAGGTTTGACAAATGAAATATTCGTTGCGGTATTTCCAAGTGAAAGGGCGAAGGAGCCCCTCGGCACCAAGAATCCATTCCCAAGGAATGTTCGCAGAATAGCTGTCTTCGTACTCATAAAGGGCGCGAAAGTACATATGGTGAGCAAATTGCAATTTCACGGGCGGGAGCGTGAGAAAATCACGGAGATCACCCAACCTATTTTTTTGGGGGAAACGGAAACTCCGAGCCAAACGGCTGTAAATCCTTTTTGGTTTGTATAAAGGGGCTTCCTGCGGATCCAGCTCCACACGCGCCACGGCAAAGCCATTTTTCAGGGCATACCAATACATGTAGTCCAGAAGGTGGCTTTTCCCAGAGCCGTAAGGCCCCACCAACTGGAGGACGCGCGCCTCAGGATCCGTTAGCCACTCTTTTAAGGTCTGAAGCTCCCGCTCGCGGCCGAAGGTGAAGTCCTCGACGCTGTCAGCCGGAACCACACCCAAACGAAAGGCCTCGATAACTTTTCTTTTTACGCGATAGCAGGTGCCATTGGGTTTCGGGGGGACTTTGTCGATTTCGTCCGGCGGGTCAAAGGATAAATCCCTAAAAGGCACCCAGCGCGAGGTACCATCAGCAAACGCCACCAACGCCTGTTCATTTGCACCCCAGCCCCGAAGAGCCACCAGCAGACCCAGTCCATTTATTGGATGCCAAACCATCCGTCCGATCATGGCCATGAATCACGCCTCCCACTGCTCCACCTCAGTTGGCTCCGGTGCTCTTCGCGTCTTGCGGAGAAAAGAAAAACCTTGCACGGCCAACTTCATGAACACGCGCTTGTAACCCACATCCCCGAAGCGCCGGCGGTGGGCCTCTTGGGCCACCGTGGTCACCGTCGTCTGCAAAGCCCCAGGCTCAAAGGGGCACTCGTACGCGATGCTATAGATCTTGGCCAGCCTTCGCCCGATTTCCACCAAGATCTCGTGCTCCTTGCCTGCGGGATCTTCCAGACGAATCTTGACCCCCGAAGGGTTGTCCTGGGTGAACACCGTGGCCAGGCGCTGCCGCAGCGCCTCGTACACGTTTGCCCGGCCCTCCAAGAAGCTCTCGTCGGGGACAGCGTAAAACATCATCAGTCCTTGAAACGAAGCGTGGCCGCATTCGTCCACAATTTGGCGCAGGTTTCCCAGGTGCAACTCCTTCTCCCGGTTGGGCAGACTCGGCACTTGCTCCGCCTCGTCAAACAGCACCACTAGCCCGGAATAGCCAATTTGTCTGATCCAGCGGGCCAGGGAGCGCAGCATCATGAGGGCCGTGGTTTTGTCCACCTTTTGGGTAATCCCGTACTTTTTCTTGAGCACCGGGGGAAATCCCTCACCTGTCAGCCACTGCACCAGGTTCTCAAAGTCTTCCCCATTGTCCTCTAACTGGACGCGAAACGCCGCCCTCACGGCACGAGAAAAGCTTACGCTATCACCCGGATCTAAACTTTCCAAGTAACTGTCCACTGCCTGCTGGAATGCGTTCCCCTCCAACCCTTTGTTCGTCAATTCATTCCGCTTTTCCTCGGCCCAGCGACGGAGCAACGGACCCATGCCTTTCTCGTAGGTGCCCAAAAGCTCCTGGTTCGTAAGAGGTGGCACCAAACCGCGGGCGATGGCGCTGTAGACGAGCTCTAACTTGTGGAAAGGGCTTTCCCCAGGTCGCAACTCCACGTACGAAACCACAAACCGGTGCTGCCACGCGAGGTTGCGTAGGCAGTAGAAAAAGTGGGTCTTACCGCCGCCGTAATTGGCCACCAGCATCTTGAAAGCCGCGCCGCCCTCCCTGACGAACGAAGAAAGGTATTCCTTGTCGAGGGTGTCGAGGTAGCGATCAAGACCTACCGTGAAGTGTTCCAAACCAAATTCCGGGGGAATTCCGTAGTCCCCAACGCTCTTGATGATGCTGCGAGCAAGGCTTGCGCTTAACGTGTTCATGCCACACCTCCTTCTTCTATAGATAGCTGCGCATAGACTGACCCCTTTCCCGTGGCGTCCTCGGGAACCCAAAGGATCTTGTCTGGATGCTTGGTTTGCTCCCTCCTTGCCACCACCAGGCGCAACCTCTTTGGAAAAAGCTCCTGCCTTTCATGCCGGCTTACCTGATACAGATCGTACGCAAAGTCGGCGCGCCGGTACGGGCGAAAATGGTGTGACTGAGGGTCTTTGAGAAAACGGGGGTTTTGCAGCAGAAAATTCAGCTCCAGCAATACCGAGATGATGGGGACGGGAACACCGTCCTCTTTACCAAGAATCCTTCGGACACGGTCATAGGCCTGGACCAGCTTGGGAAAAAATTTTTCGGGCGGCAGCTGCGAACCTAGGCTCTGTTCTTCATCTTGCAACTTCCGCAAAAGGTAATCTGGAGCCACCTGGTCACAGCTTGCCAGCTTTTCCTGCTTGTGGCCAAACCAAAGGATGGCCCTGCCGCGTTCCACCTCCACCTCCAGGGAAAAAAAGCCGCTGAAAAAAAGAGGGTAATGACCGGACAAAGACCTTCCGTTTTGCGCAAAGACCTCGTGTAAGGCGGCCCCGTAGTTGGCTCGGAGGTTTTTACCCACCGTCTCCAACGCTTGGGCGACGGATTCCAGAAAAGGGTTGAGCTGCGGCAGGAGGGATTCCGTGTACTTCCCCTGCAGCTCCCGCAGCTGGTCTGCCAGCGCTTGCAGCTGAGCAAAATGGAACAGGGGTTTTGCCCGTAGCTTCTCGTAGTCGCTGCGCAGTTGCTGCAAGCGCGTGTTGGTCGCTTGCAACTCGTTCAAGAGCTTGGTGGGAAAAGCGGGAAATTCATGCATACTGTGTCACCTCCCCACTGAAAAGTTCACGATCCCCTTGGGAAAGGGTCCTCACCGCCACAGAACCGCAACACTATTGTAACGTCGGATCAGAAAGAAGGCAAATGACAACCGGGGAAGAACCCGCCCACGGACGACTGGACCTTGACGGGTGGTGAAACCGGTCGGCGCCTTCAGGGGGCGGCCTTTGGGTTGCGACGGCGGGCCACAAGGGCCGGTGGCCTCACATGGTTGGATCGCTGCCTGGCTCCTCCGCCAAAATCTTCGCGCCAATTTGCTGGAGGGTTTCCCGCACTGTGTGCTCCAGCGTGGTCGTTTTCAGGCCCTGAACGGCGCGGGCTCGAAGGGTGATCTGCAGCTGCAATTCAGCCCCACCTTGGCGCAGCGGCACGACCACACCCCGGACAAAATCGGAAAGCTTGTCCCACGGGACCTGCACTCTAAGGAAGTAGCTGGTGAGCTGGGGCGGGGAAGACCCAGATGGCTCGCCCGGCGGTACCGGCTCCACAGTAAGTTGATCGCTCCCTGGGGGGGATTCCTGCACCTCCCCGGGCTCCGGGGAAAGGGTGGGTGGCTCGGGCTCGGGGGGCTGGACCACCACCACCGCGTCCTCCCAAGCGTCGGCGGGAACCGGCGTGCGAACGAAAAGCTGCCCCCTCCCCCGCACCCCAAAGAGGCCCTGCGCCACCCCTTGCGCCAGGGACTGCAGCAACACCTCTTTGCTCTCCAGCAAGGGAAAGCCAGGGTTGCGTAGGAAGTCGCGGTAAAGGTCCGCCACCGGCTTTTCGTTCACCTGGGCCAAAGCCAGCCGCAGCAAAAACTGGGGAGCCAGCTTGGACACGAGCACCTCCTCCCCGCGCAAGAACTCCACCACCCGATCCGCCAGGGTCAGCCGCTGGCGCGCCCGAGGTAGCTCAGCGGGATTGGTCCACTGGCCGGCGCATGGGGTTTTCTTACTTTCTCAACCGCTGCGATCTTTTCCTAAGCTGGCGCTGACGCCGAACCAAAAAGGCGGTTCCGGTGGTGTAAAGGGATCGTAGGGGTTGTACCGAAGCATGTCATGGCAGGGTCAACAGGCCAACGCTTTCAGGAGCACCGAGACCTTGTTTTTAAAGGTCTCAAGTTTGTCAACGGCAACCTTGCCCTGTTGGACGGCCAGCAGAACTTGCGCTGCCTTCTTCCAGCGATCTATACCGGCTTGAATTCCGAGAAAGTCCTCTAGGTTGCCGGGCAGTGTAGCTACCGCCTTCGTGTGAGCATTCTTGGAGTCTTGAATCAGCTTGTTCAGGGCATCCTGTTTCTTCTTTTCTTCCCCGGCCTTGTTGGTATCCGAATCGTGAAGCACAGCATGGTCGATCTTCAACTCGCCCAGCAGCCTCATGAACCGGTGGATATTGTATTTGCCATGTGTTTCAAGAACGAAAACTCCGCTGCTATTGGCGGCAATTTCACCTTTTTTCAACAAGTAATTGATCAACACTTGTTCTGAAAGCCCCTCAACGATCAACACTGCATTCGCGAAGAACAGGCTGCTTCGTTCTGGATTCAGCCACAGAAAGTACCGCACAGCCTCGAGTTCCGGCTCGGAAGCGTCATGGCCGAGAATTTGCGCGAGTTTCTGGTTCTCCCCGAAAATTTCTTTTAACCTTTCTTTAGTGATTTGGGCAATTTCCGTTTTCCCGGCAACGCGACGGAAACGAACCAAATCAGCAAGGTCATCCGTGTTAGAGCTGACGAACAACGGTGAGTGTGTCGCTGCAATGACCTGGCGGCCCGGCTGGGCTGCGAGTTGGCGCAAACTTCTGTCGAGGAGGTCCTGTTGTGGCGGATGCAGGAACGCCTCGGGCTCTTCGAAAAGCAGCAATTCCATCTCCGGCGAGAATTCTTTCTTCGTAGGTGGAGGCTTGGATGCGGTGTAGCCCGCCGCAATCCGGATAAGGGTAAAGATCAGATGCCGTTGCAGGCCATGCCCAAAGGCCTCCGGGCTCATCTCCGTGTTGAGCGCGCTGTCGGTCAGCGTGTGCCGAATCAGGTTCTTAATGATGTCCTCAACTTGAGGCGGACTAACATCCAAGTTGAACGCAACACCCCAGTCCTTGATCTCATTGTTGATTCGTC
This sequence comes from Thermoanaerobaculum sp., assembly GCA_025060245.1. GTDB lineage: Bacteria > Acidobacteriota > Thermoanaerobaculia > Thermoanaerobaculales > Thermoanaerobaculaceae > Thermoanaerobaculum. Next base: position 5,950 of record JANXCP010000110.1, read on the forward strand.
TCTCCAAATCGGCTAGCGAGCGGTTGTCCGGGGTCGCTTCCGTCTTGATTGCTTGGCTGAACTTCGCGAAGTCGGTGCTCAGCGTGTTGAACGCGGGACTCGACTTGACGATGGGCTTCAGGATGTCGTTGATGAGGTCGCGCAAGGCGCTCGGCCCGGTTAGTTTGGTGTGCTCCTCCAAGCGGCTAACCGCCGGGATGTAAATCACGTTGCCAAGTTTTCCCTGTCCTACGCCGGGAAAACCGTAGAACTTGTTCTCGGACAGAGCACGGTTCTCGTAGCCAATCAATCCCCGTTTCACCTGCTCGGCGGGGTGCAGCCATTTGCGGACGCGGAATCGGTTGCCATTCATCAGGTATTCCGCCTTGATCGTCTGTGCTTCCTGCGGAGACAATTCGAACTCGATTTCGACCCAGCTTTCTTGGTCGGCGGTTGGGAACTTGGGAAAATCGCGCTCAAAGTCGAACTTGAGATCTTTCTCGTAAACCGTCCGAAGGGCGTCCAGCACGTTGCTCTTGCCAGAATTGTTCGGCCCAATCAGCAGCGAATAATCACCGAAGTTGATTGTTTGGTCCGCGATCGACCGGTAATTGTGGATTTGTAGCTGGCGAATCTTCATAGCTTAGTCCTTACACACTCCTCGCCTTTTCGAGGCGGGCGCGGACAAGGTTGATGACCGCTTCATAGAC
>JANXCP010000111.1 GCA_025060245.1 Thermoanaerobaculum sp.
TGATCGTGGGCTCCCGAGTGGCAGTCTTGGCAGTGGAGCGGTTCAGCCAGGGTGACCTTGCGCATGGAATGGGCGATCTCAATGTGGCACTCGGAGCATTCCACCTTGTGTTCGGCCACGTGCTTGCGGTGGATTAAGTCAATATCCTCGTACTTGCCCAAACGATCCGCTTCGTTGTGGCAGGAAAGGCAATGTTGTCGCGGGACTTCCCCCGTCCCGCGGGTAATGTTGCCGTGGCACCGCCGGCAGTCCACGTCGTTGGCCAACACGTGGGAATGATCAAAGCGGCTTTTTGGAATCTTGCTGGCGTCGTGGCAGATCTGACAGCGGGAAAGGTCCTGTTGCCAATCCAAGTTCTTAAAGTGACAGAGGAAACAGGTGGAGGAGGTCACCGTGAGGTGCTCCCCTTGCACAATTTGCGCGTGGCAGGAGGTACAACGCAGCTGTTTACCGCGCTTGAGGTCCTTCAAGTGGTGGGAGTGATCAAAGTTGATCGTTCCATCGGGTCCAAAGGGAACAGTGCCCGCCAGCAAACGAGTTTCGTGACAGCCTGAGCGCAGGCACGCGCCGTCTTCCACCTCTGCCCAGGGTTTGGTGCCATAGGTCTTCGTCACGTACTGCACCAGCTGCGACAGCGCCACCACCTTGGCGCGGATCACCGAGCGGAACCCGGGGGGGTAATGGCACTTGAGGCAGTTCACCTGGTTGTGCGAGGACTCCTGCCACGACTTGTAGTAGGGCTCCATGTAGTGGCAGGTCCTGCAAAAAGAGGGACGTTGGGTGTACTCAAGAAAACCCAAAAAAGCCGCCACCACCCCCGCCACGGCGATAGCTACGACCTGCACTTTTTTGGCAAAATTTCGGCGCGTTTGTCTCACTCCGGCCATATCCCCCCAAAAAGCTTTCCTCCGCTATCCTGCTTCAGCCCTTCAAAAAACCAGGTTCGCAACCACCCGCAGGCCTGACTCAGCTACTTCTTGTGCGCGTGAACCACGTCCCGGTTGAAGGCGACCTTCTTGTGGTGGTCTTTGCCGTCGTGGCAGCTATCGCAGGTCTGCTGGGTGGGGATGATCAACCCGTTGGCGATGGCCTTGGCGCGGTCTTTCATGATGGACATCGCCTTGTAGTCCGATCCGGGCCCGTGGCAGGCCTCGCACTGCACACCCGCCAGTTTTTCATCCTTGTTGGTGGCGTGGCAGGACAAACAGGCCGGTTCAAACTTCCATTTGGTTGAGGCCTTCGCGGTTTCCGTGGCCTTGGCATGGGGGGTCTGCAACCAGGAGTCGTACTGAACCTTATGACACATCTTGCACTTGTCGGCGCCCACGTAGGAATGCTGCCCAAAACTTACGCCCGTACTCACAAGAAAAAAGATGCAAACGCCAAAAAGTGGCCTGCACCAGTTCATTTCGTCCTCCCGCGGGGCCTTGCCAGGTCCCCCGTTCCAAGCTTAAGGCCTTGTGAATGACTTTTCAAGCTCAACTCCCCCAGGCTCCTGGCCAGGGAAACTAATGGCTTCCCTTTAACGCCGGGGCTAAGAGGGAACGAGCTCGGGCCGCCGCCTTGCTTGCCAAATCCATGTTGTGCACGCCCTTCGCCTTCAGCAGGCCATTGTAAAGCAACTCCGCTTCCGCCACTTCACTGGCCGCAGCCTTTCCCGCCTTGGCTCGGGCTAGCAGCACTGCCAGCTCCTGCAGCCGGGCCTGGTCCTCGTTGATCCACTCCACCAGCATCTGGTCGTAGCCGCTCTCGTGACAGGCCACGCAGGCTTTTTGCACGCTGGTCACCAGGGGTTCGCGCCGATTGAGGTCGTGGCAACCCGTGCACTCCACCCCCGCGGCGGCCATCGGGTCGGGGGCCCCTCGGAAACCGGTTCCAATCAGTTCCCCCGCCGCCAGGCGTTGTTGGGCCTCGTGGCAGCGACCGCAAGGTTGGGATTGAGCCGGGGAATGGTGGCAGGCCATGCACTGCGCCGCTTGAATCGTGGTCTTGCCATGCTCTTCCACACTGTGACAGGTTTCACAGGCGATGCCCGCAGAAAGGTGACGGGTATGGTCGTAGGTGAGCCCGCCAAAACTGAGGGGCTCGCTCAAATGGGCCACCGAATGGCACACGCGGCAATACCCACTGGCGGTGGCCAAGGTGACCGGCGTGGGCACCTCCACACCCGGCACTTGTCGCGCCTGCTCCAACGAGAAACGCAACAGCTCCACGGCGTACCGTACGTTGTGTTCGCCGCGACCCGCGGCGATGAACTGGAGGTTGTGGCGCGCCGCCTCCAAACCAGACAACCACCTTTTTCCCCTCGCACCCAAGGCACGGGCGCGAGCTTCGGCTTGCGCCACCGCCTGCTCCACTAAGCCGCGCAACTGCCCTAACTCGCGGATCCAGTCATCCACCATGCGGTCATACCCCCGCCCATGGCAGTGGACGCAGGAGGTGCGCAGCTTTTCCGCACCAGCCTTAGGGTCCGAACCGGGCTCAGCGTGGCAGGAATCGCAAGCGACCCGGGCGAGGAACATGGTGGACGGCATATCCGGTACCCCGCGACCGCCGATGCCGATGTACATCTGTTCTTGCGCCGTGTGCTCAGGCTTGTGGCAGTTTTCGCACCGCTCACCCAAGGCGGTAGCCATGGAGAATTTCCCGTGTTCCATGCGGTTGTGGCACCGCTTGCAGTCAATGGCGTGGTCCTTCAGATGGATCTCGTGAATTCGCTCGCTATCCTTGAGCGATTCTGCCCGCGAAATGTGGCAGGCTGAGCAGCGCTCAGGTGGAACGTTGGCATCGCCGCGGGTGACCTCGGTGTGGCAGGTAGCGCAGCGCACCCCACGTTGCAAATACGTGCCGTGATCAAATTCAAAACCTTGGTGGGTCACCACCACCTTGGGTGGGCCGTGGCACACCAGGCACCCTGTGACCGCCTGCCCCTGCTCGGCACCTTTAAAGTGACAGGTGAAACAAACCGCCTCGTCCACCCCCACGTGGGTGGCATCCTTTCCTTCACCCATGACCAAACCGGAGTGGCAGGAGGTGCAGTGGAGGCGCTTGCCAAGGCGCATTTCCCCCATGTGACCCTGGTGGGAGAAGTGGATTTCCTTCAAAAAAACTTTGTCGGTGTCCAGGTTTTGTCTCTCGTGACACTTCAGACAACGCTCATCCGGCACCTCGGCACGCAGCTGGGTCGTGTAAAAACCCAGGGCGTACTTGAGGTAGGTCTGGGACAGTAGGAAACGGTATTCACTGTGACAGCTCACACAGGCCACGTTCTTGTGGGAAGAGTTCCGCCACATGTCAACGAAGGGCTTCATGATGTGGCAGGATTGGCAGAGCACCGGCGAGGAAGAGGCAAAGTAAAAGGCCACCTGGAGGAGCAAAACCAAACCTACCGCCCACGCCGCCAGCTTGAGCAGAGCCCGCCGATGTTCAATGATCCCTTCCCAAATGGCGAGGAACAGATGGTTCACGCCTCACCCCCTCGCTGAGCACGTTCTTTCATGATCCGTTCGTACTCTAGTGGGTGCTCCTCCCTCATTTTTCTTGCACTGATTTTGCCGGTGATGAACGTCTTGTTCATGGGGAACGAATGGGGATTAAAATGGACGTTGTAGAAGTGCCAAATCACGATGGCCAGGGTCGCCAACAGGGCCTCGTCTGAGTGCGCCTCCTTGGCAATATCGGTCACCCATTTCGGCACAAACTGCAGAAACCACTCGGTAAACCACAGGATGGTCCCGGAGCCGATCATGATCACCATGCCCCAGTACACCGCCCAGTAGTCAAACTTCTCCACGTAGCTAAAGCGATCGAACTTGGGGCGCTGGTCAGTGAGGCCCAGGTAAAACTTGATCTGCTGGATCGCGTCTTTGGCATCCTGGAGACGCGGAAGGAGCAAGCGAAAGTTTTCCCGTCCTTCTTTGGTAAAAGCGATGTAGAGCAAGTGCCAAACCCCGACAAAGGCCAATAGGGTTGCCGCCACCCGGTGAATAATCGGGGTCACATCCGGGCCACCCAGGAGGGAAATCACCTCCTTCGCCCACAGGCTTTCGTGAAACTTGAGGGGGATACCGGTGACGATCAGCACGATGACCGAAATCGCCATGAGCCCATGCTGCAAGCGCACATTTAGGGACAGGCGCTCAAACTGTTCCCCCTCATCCTCGGCCGCCGCAGTCTGCTCCGCCGCCCTAGCCCTGGCCAACCTCCTCCGCTCCAGGTACAGTTCACGACGCACCCAACTGGCAAACCTTTTTTTTAAGCGAGGGGCAAAGCGCGCTGCCAGTTCTTGGGCTTCTGCCGCGGTAAACCCGTGGGCCTGGCTCAATTGCTCAGCAATGGCGTCTTGGAGGCTTCGGCTTTGCTCTTCATTCATGTCCCTGGGCCCTCTTTTGCAACTTGCTGCGTAAATCCAAAAGGATGTGGAGGATCAAAGCCGCCAACGTGCTCACGGTGAGGTACTTGAAGAACAGTGCCACCCAGTAAACCACACCGGCGTCACGCCGGCTGGGGTCAATGTGGAAACGGCCACGGGCGTAGTTCACGTTGGCCCCGGGGTGGCACCCCTCTTTCCCGCAAGTCTTCGGGATGTTGGCGGGATGCACAGAAGACTCGGGGTCCGACGGGGGCAGCACCGCATGGGCGGTGTGGCATGAGGCGCAGTTCGCCACGCGCATGGATCCCAGCTCATTGGCAATGCCGTGGAACGAGTGCTTGAAGGTCTTTACCGGGTTGACGGGAATGTCGTATTTTTGGTTGAACTCTAGCGACCCGTGGCAATGGCCACAGGTCTCGGGAATTTGGGTAGCCGACACCTCGGAAGCCTGCTCCTTGCGCGGCAGAATTTGGTGCTCGCCGTGGCAATCCGAGCAGGACGGTGCGTCGTTGTTGCCGCGCACCAGAAGGGTCGTTCCATGGACCGAGCGCTGGTATACCTCCAGCACCTGGGGGTGGCATTTCCCGCAGGTGGCTGGGATCTGACGCTTGTAAACCAGGGAGTTGGGATCGCTGGCCTTGCGCACGCCATGGGCGCCGTGACAGTCCTGACAGCGAGGTGCCTTGGGGTTGCCAGCCCTTTGCAGGCGTCCATGGACCGACTCCACATACCCCTCGTAGTTCACCTCCTCGGGAGCCCCCACCGGGTTGCCTGGGAAGTGGCAGCGTTGGCAGTTGACCTTCTCCAGCCGCTCGGGGTGGGGAATGGTCTTGATGTCCGCATGACAATCCAAACAGTGCCACCGCGCGTGCACCGACGCCTTAAGCTCCCGTTCGTCCACGAACAGGGGCCGTACCGACCCATCCGGTTGAACCTTTTTAAACTCCCGCTTGCCGTGGCAAATGCTGCACTGACGCACCTCAGGTCCCGGCGCTTCCTGCGCCCACACCATGCCCGCCGCCAGCAAGCCAACGCCCAAACCCTGAGCCCAGATGCGCATCACTCCTCCAGCGGGGGCTCATCACCGAACAGCGCACGGTATTCCGCCCGATGATGGCGCCAGAGCTCCTCAGCGGTTATCTTTCCCGTGAGGAAAACCCGCGACCAGGGAAAGTGGCCCGGGCTCAAGTGGACCATGTAAACGTGCCACACAAACAGCACGATGAACAGCAAGAGGCCCTCATACCCGTGAACCACCGCGGTCACGTCAAATAGCCATTTGGGCAGCACCATCATGGCTTCCGTATGAAACCACAGGATGAACCCGGTAAAGATCATGATCAGGGAGCCCACTCCCGCACCCCAATACTGCAGCTTCTGCAAAGGGGAAAAGCGGCCAAATTCGGGGGGTTCCCCTTGCACCCCACGGTAATAGCGAATGAGGGAGGCAAGGTCGCGGAGGTCTTGCCTCGTGGGCACCATAGCCCGCAGCTGTTCGTTACCCCGCGGGGAAAACAGCACGTAAAGCAAGTGCCACACGGTCAACCCAATGAGCAGCACGGCAAAAACGCGATGCCAAAGGCCACGGGCCTCCATACCCCCTTCCAGCTCAATGAGCCACCGACCCAGGGGTGTGGCATGGGCAAAAAGGGCCAGCCCGGTGAGCGCCAAACCCAAAAGGCTGACGAGCAGAACCCAGTGTTGGATGAGCTCAACCCGGGTAAAACGCACCACCAGCTGATCTTTTCTTGGAGCATTCGCCATCTCAGTGCCTCCGCCTACTGCCCAATTGCTCCACTACGGCGTAAAGGATCATCCCAGCGATGAGAAGCCCCAGGAACACGCGGACCGCCACCCGCAAACCCCGCGGTACCGGTGGCAGCGTTTGCTCCGTTTGCGAGAGCAAAGGCAACAGGAGAAAACCGCCCATTTTCGTCCCCTTTCCACCGACCTAACCCGCCATTGGCGTCCAACGCAGCCAAATGAAGAGCATGGCGCTCCCCCCCACCAAGGCCAGGGCCAAGAGGGCAAACAAAATGAGCCGCACGGTGGTAATCGGGGCAAACGCGGGCTGCTCCCCTCGGCGGATTTGCTCCAGCTCCAGGGGGTGCTCGCGGGCGTATTCACTCTCCTCCAAGTAGCCGGTGAACATGGCCTTGTTGAAGTGGCGCAAGTGAACAAAGTAGCCGTGCCAAATAAT
>JANXCP010000112.1 GCA_025060245.1 Thermoanaerobaculum sp.
TCCCGTGCCGATGACGGGAACGGACGGGCCGGTCCCTTGACAGGTGAAAAAAAAAGTAGCCTCGCGGCTCAACGGCCCCCTGAGGAGAAACCTGGGGGAGAAAGGGGAAACGCCATGGGGAAAAGATGGGCAGTCCTGGGTTCGCTGACGCTGCTGGTTTTGCTCTGGGCCTCGGCCGCGCGGGTGGGAGCTTCGCGACCACAGGCAGCTCCTGCGGGCGAGTCTTCGCCGTTCCAGGTCAAGGCAAGCCATCAAGTATTCTTGCTGGCGCGGCCCATTGGGGACCGCTGGATCGACAACTCCATTTGCCGAATCCGCTTTGGGTTAGGGAGGACTTGTTACTATAGGCCCGACCACGTTTGTTTTTTGAGCGTTGACCCTGAAAGGGGGATGAGTTGCGATTGAGAGAACATCCGCGAGGGGAGGCCACCATGGCGCGCACACGGTTTGCCACAGGACTCGTTTTGGGGCTGTGCCTGCCAGCCCTCTGCCAGGCGGCAGAAGTGCGGGCGGGCCGTCTGCTGCGTTTTGGGCTCATGGCCACGGAAAAGGGAGGGGTCAGCGAGTGGCACAGGGTGGTGAAGGTGGTTCCCATCAGCCAAACCCGTTCCCTGGCCCTGCTGCGGCGGGAGCGCACGTTCATGGATCGCTGGGCTGACCCCCAGGCAGTGGCGCGGGAGGCCAAGGAAAAGGGCGTGGTGAGCCGAGAGGGATTGATCCGTACGGAAGAGGCGTTCCTTTTGGCGTTCGTGGCCCCTTCTGGCAAGATGGTGGCCAGCTCGGCCGTGGGCCCCGAGATGGAGGGGTTGGGAGGAGGCGCCCACGCCACGCGGGAAGGCGCAGCCCTGGTGGTGCTGGAGCAAGCCGGCTGTCCCTACGGGCTTTTCCGCCCCGACCGGCAGGAGTTCCTGTGCTTTGACTGGCAGCTAGCGTTCCTCAAGAAGCATCGCGTCCCCTTGGAAACGGTGCACGGGGTCGTGCCGACCCTTGGGGACGCCAGCAATGAGGTCTGGTTCTTTGGCGGGATCCGGAGCACCGGCAACGGTTCGGAGGCCAGCCGCCCTCCCCACCACGGATGGTGGGACAAAACGACCGATGTCTGGCGGTTACGCCTGGAAACCGGGGAATTGCGGCCCCTGAACCTTGAGTCGCTAAAGCTGCTGCGGCAGTTGCAAGCAGTTGCCCACACTGGGGAGGGGGAACGTGCGAGGCTTTCCCCCGAGGGCGTCCTGATCCTGCCGGTGGACTCCAAGCTCACCTCCCTCCCTCTCGCGGTGGTCCTCAGTGCAGAAGTGGATCGGGGAAAGGAAAAGGCGGCGGCAAAAAAGCGGCTCTTCTTTCACGCCTTTTTGGGCCATGACGGGCTTTCCCGGGTCCGACAGCTGCCCTTTTTCCTCTCCTTCGGCGATGAAAAACCCCACTGGGACGAAAAAAAGTCAGTACTGACACTACCCGCCGAAGCTTTTCCTTGGGAGGTGCGGGCGATCCCTGGACCCAACGGGGCTTTGGCCCTTTTCTTGAACTTCCTCTACCACGCTGACCGCACCCAGGCGCAGCTGGCCCGCCAGGGGAAGACCGCCGAGGGATTCGGAGTTTCGGGACTCGTGCTCCTGGACCGGGGTCAGGCCAGGTTCTTTGATTTTCCGGAGCTCCGGGTCACCATCGGCAAGGCTCTGTCCACCAGCAAGCTCTACGTGGTGCCCTTTCAGCGGTACCTGGGCCTGTGGCAACCGGGAGAGCCGGTGTTCGCCGCCCGCTGCCAAGAAGACGATGCCGAGGAAAGCTGCGCCGTGAGCTTCACCCTGCACTTCTAACGGTCAAGGGAACACCCTTTTCGGCGACAAAAGGCGGTTCAGGCCCTAAGCTTCCCCCATGAAGGGATAAGCAAAGTGCCGCGGTGGGACGAAGGTCTCCTTGATGGCCCGCGGGCTTACCCAGCGGATGAGGTTCCACATGGATCCCGCCTTGTCGTTGGTCCCCGAGGCCCTGGCGCCGCCAAAGGGCTGCTGGCCCACCACCGCGCCTGTGGGCTTATCGTTGATATAAAAGTTGCCCGCCGCATCCCGCAGCCGCTCGGTGATGTGGGCGATGGCCTGTCGGTCTTGGGCAAAGACCGAGCCGGTGAGGGCGTAAGGCGAGCCGGTGTCGCAGAGGTGGAGGGCCTCCTCCAACGCCTCGTCCCGGTAGACGAAGATGGTCAGCACGGGCCCGAAGATTTCTTCCTGCATGAGCTTGAGGGAATGGTCTTTGGCCAAGACCACGGTGGGTTGGATGAAGTAACCCTCGCTGGCGTCGTAGGTCCCGCCGACAAGAATTTCCGCATCCGGTGACTGCTTGGCGTACTCAATGTAGGACACGATGCTGTCAAAGGCCGCGCGGTCAATCACCGCACCCATGAAGTTGCGGAAGTCCTCCACATCCCCCACCTTGATTTCCGCCACCTGTGCCAGCAGTTGCTCTTTCACCTGCGGCCAGAGCGACTGGGGGATGTAGGCACGGGAGGCGGCTGAGCACTTCTGCCCTTGGTACTCAAAGGCCCCTCGCACCAAGGCCGTCACCAAGGCCGGTACATCGGCGGAGGCGTGGGCAAAGACGAAATCTTTGCCGCCGGTTTCCCCCACCACCCGCGGATAGGAGCGGTACCGCGGCAGGTTCTCCGCGATGGTCCGCCACATCGCCTGGAAGGTGGAGGTGGAGCCAGTGAAGTGCAGCCCAGCCAAGTGCTCGGAAGCCAGCACCGGGTTTCCCACCTCTCCGCCCGAGCCCACCACCAGGTTGATCACCCCCGGTGGGAGACCCGCCTCCTCCAACAGGCGGAGGGTGAAGTAGGCGGAGTAGACGGCGGTGGAGGCCGGTTTCCACACCACGGTATTGCCCATGAGGGCCGGCGAGGTGGGGAGGTTGGCGCCAATGGAGGTGAAGTTGAAGGGGGTGACGGCGAAAACGAAACCCTCCAACGGCCGGTACTCCACCCGATTCCACTGGCCCAGGGGAGAATAGGGCTGATCGTCGTAGATCTGCTGCATGAAGTACGGGTTGTAGCGCCAGAAGTCAATGATCTCGCAGGCTGAGTCAATCTCCGCCTGGAACACCGTCTTGGACTGACCGAGCATGGTGGCAGCGTTCATGGTGTCCCGCCAGGGTCCCGCCAGAAGCTCGGCAGCCTTCAAGAAAATAGCCGCCCGATCGTACCAAGCCATGCGGGACCAACTCCTATGGGCCTCCAACGCCGCCTGGATAGCCAGGTCCACCTCCGCTGGGCCCGCCTTGTGATACCGGGCCAGCACATGCCCGTGGCGGTGGGGCATCACACAGGTGCCAAACTTACCGGTGCGCACTTCTTTGCCCCCAATCACCAGGGGGATTTCAATTTCCTGGCTGCGCATTTCCGCCAGCTTCTTCTTCAAGGAGAGGCGCTCCGGGCTGCCGGGAGCGTACTGCTTGACGGGCTCGTTCACCGGTTTGGGGATTCGGAAGCTTCCACTCATGGCCTTCACCTCCGCGGCAGGTTTGTGAAAACCTGCGCAAAGGATTCTACGGGTCGGCACCTTGGCGGTCAATGCTCGGCCTAGTATCTTTGCCCCGTGCAGGAGACCGGGGCCCAGGGGTCCGTTGCTGTGAGCATCATCCTCGTCACCTGGCGCAGCGGTGACGAACTCACCCACTGCCTGACCTCCTTGGCAGCCAGTCGGCAACGATGCCCGCACCCCTTGCAGCTCATCGTGGTGGATAACGGCGGCACCGTTGGGCTTGCGGAAATGCTCCACCAAACTTGGTCCGATTCCCTGCTGGTGACCAATGAACAAAACCGAGGTTTTGCCGCGGCTGCCAATCAGGGGGCGAAGCTTGCGCAAGGGGAGATCCTGCTGTTCCTCAACCCCGATACGGTGGCCGTGGGAGAACCTTTTTCCCCGCTGCTAGAGGGTTTTGCCAGCATCCCCGAGGCGGTGGCCTTGGCCCCGCGCCTGGAGGATGCGGGGGAAGTGGCCGAAGCCCACCTCACCTTCCAGTTACGGCGTCTACCCCACTGGGGGCAGGCTATGCGGGAGCTCTTGCTGATTGATAAGCTGTTCCCCCTTAACCGGTACTTTGCCCGCGATCGCTACCTCGGCCAGTCACGGGAAGAGCCATTCCCGGTGGAGCAGCCGGCGGCGGCGGCCCTGGCCCTCCGGCGGGAGGCCTTCTTCCGCCTGGGCGGGTTTGACGAGGGTTTTTTCCCGGCTTGGTTTGAGGACGTGGACCTCTGCGCCCGCCTGTGGCGCCTGGGGCCCATTTACTTTTGGCCCCACAGCCGCTTCGTTCACATCGGAGGTCGCGCCAAAGACCTCCTGGGCTACCACCAATTCCTTCCGCTGTACTACGCCAACGCCATCCGGTACTGGCGCAAACATCATGGGTACCTCGCCGCCTTGGGTTTTCGCGCGCTCCTCGCCCTGGGAATGCTGCTGCGCGTGGCTGCCCTGCTCTTTCGCCCTGCCGTTCCCCGCCGGCGGGCAGAGGCCTTGCGGGCCTACGCCGGCACGTTCCTGCTGGCCCTCACTCCTCTCGCCCTCCACTCCAGGCGGCCCGCGGGCTGCGGATCACCGCCCGCACCAGGCGGCTCCGCCGCGCCAGGAACAACAACGGCGCCCAAACCAGTCCCACCGCCAGGCGGGATCCCCAGTCTGCCCGCTTGACCGCCTCCTGAAGCCGGCGATGGCTGGCGGCAAAGGTGCGGCTTTCGTCGCGCAACGACCATAAACTCTCCCGATAGAACTGGCGCAAAAAGCGCCGCCGTACCCGGCGCAAAAGCAGCGGTCGCCCGGCAGCCTTCACCTCCAATTTGTCCCAGTAGCGGAAGCGGCTTGCCACCATGCGCTCGGTTTGCGAGGAGCTGGCGTCGTGCATTCGCCAGGCCAGGGTGGCAACCGGCACATAGGCGATGCCTCCCCGCTCTGCGGCACGGACATAGAGATCATCGTCCTCGTAACCACTCAAGTTTTCGTCAAAGCCTCCCAGCTCGTGAAAGAACTCCCGCCGAATGGTCATGACCCCGGGCATCACAAACGCATCGCGGGTCGCCGCTGCCTCCCAGGGGAGCAAGGGGTGAGGACCGCCACACCCGTGCCGCTGGTGCATGGCCTGCCACAGGGGTGTGCCGTCTTCGCGCACCCCATCCACGTCCGTGTACACCAAGTTCACCCCGGGGCGCAGGTGCTCCGCTACGGCGGTAAACCGGTGGGGGAGGTAGAAGTCGTCTTGATCCAGAAACGCCAGCCACTGGCCGTGGGCGTGGGAGGCACCTACGTTGCGGGCCGAGGATTGACCGCCGTTGGCCTTTTGCACCACCGTCGCCGGGAGGGCAACCCCCCTGCAGAGGGAAACGGCCAGGTCAAAGGAGCCGTCCCCAGAGCCGTCATCCACCGCGATCAGCTCCAGGTTGGGGTACTCCTGTTCCGCCACCGAGCGGATCGCCTCCTGGAGCAGCTGGGGTCGGTGCGCCACGCGGTAGATGGGAATAACCACGGAAATGAGCGGTACCTCAGGGGCCGGAGACCAACGGGGAAAAGACACATTGCTGGCTCGCGCCGCGAACCCCTGACGGCGGCGCAGCGTATGCCAGACAGCCCGGGGAATGGCGGTGTAACGCCAGGTACGACTGGTTTTCACCCACAACAGCTCGGCTTGTGCTTCCGCTAAGGCCCGTCGGCACGCCGAAAGCTCCTGTTGGCGCTGGTAAAGCTCCAGCTCCAAGCGCTCCAACTCCTCCGCTGCCGCCTCATCCCAACCCTTGGGCAGGCGAGACCGCCACTTTTCCTGGAGGCGTTGCCACGCCGTCCCCTTCCTTGCCTCGGGGACGGCTGCCCCGGCGGCGGAGGTCCCGGTGGCCCGGTAAAACGCCGTAACCCGCGGAACCAAGAGAAAATCGCTGCCAAGGGCCAGCTGGAGGAAAAAGTCCCAGTCCTCGTACACCTCCAGGCTCTCGTCAAAGTGGCAGTCTTGGGCTAGCTCCCGCGCCATGAGGGCGGCATGGATGGGAATGTAGTTGCCCGAAAGGAGGCGGGCACGGGAAAAGGGACGGCAAAAGGTCAGCTCCCCACCGGCACGGCCCAGGGTGCGCACACCGGCGTAAGCCACCCCAAGGCCCGGGTGGTCTTGCAACGCCGCGGCCAGGCCCAGGAGATGGGAAGGGGTAAAGAAATCGTCCTCATCCAAAAAACAAATCCATTGGCCCTGAGCGGCTTGGAGGCCTGCGTTGGCTGCCTGGGGTCGGG
>JANXCP010000113.1 GCA_025060245.1 Thermoanaerobaculum sp.
CTGGTGGCGCCGCGGCGACGGGCCAGCCAGAGGCCCGCCGGGATACCCAAGCAGGCCGCCAGGGACGTGGCCAGGGCAGCGGCGGCAAGGCTGAGCACCAAAGGGGTGAGCACCGCCGCCAGAGGCTTGCGCCCTGGGCCCAGGAGGGCCAGGCGTAGCAGGGAAACCAGGAGCATGCCGACAAAGAGGCTCAGCACCACGGCCGAAGTAACGGCGGCGCGATGGAACGGTTCCTGGCGGAAACTCATGGTGGGGTTTGGTAGCCGTGGCGTCGCCACAGGGCTTTTCCCTGGGGTCCGGCGAGCCAACGCAAGAACGCTTGGGCCAGCTGGGGATGGCGGGAGAAGACCGTCACCGCTCCCGCAACTGTCGCCTGCCCCGGGCTCCAGGCCGCAGGCAGCGGCACCTCCTGCACCTCTCCGGGAAACCAGGCGACGAACACATCCCACCCCAGGACGGCGTCCACCGTGCCTGTGGCCAACAGGTTGGCCACCGCCTCACAGGAGTGCGCCCGGGCTAGGCGTGGCATCAGGGCTGCCCAAAGGCCTGCCCGCTGCAGCAGGCGCTCCCCGTACTCCCCCACGCACACGGTGCGGGGATCGGCGATGGCGGCCCGCACGTCGGCCCGGGCCAGGTCGGCGAGGCCGCCAATCCCTTTGGGGTTTTGCGCCCGCACCAACAGCGCCGGACGCAGGTACGCGAAGTCCACCCGCGTGGCGGGGTCCACCACACCCCGCGCCGCCGCCCGGTCCAACCAGTCGTGGCTGCCGGGGATGTACAGGTCTCCCCGGCGGGCCAGCTCCAGTTGTGTGAGCACCGCCCCGGAACCACCGTAGGAGAAGAGCAGGCGGATCGGCAGCTTAAGCTGGACCTGCGCTGCCGCCTCGTCTAACACCGGTTTGCTGGCGGCACCGGCAAAAACCAACAGCTCCACCGGTGGGGAGGCAGAGGTGGCCGAGGCCCACAGGAGAAGACCGGGAAGCCACCTCATACCGGAATCCCCCGCGCGGCGTCAGTTTCCGGGTGGGCCGTCTCGCCCCGCAGGAGGGCCAGGGCGTGGGGGAGAAGGGGCAGCACCACCTGCAGGTTCTCACAGGCTGCCCTGGGGGAGCCAGGAAGGTTGAGGATGAGGGTTCGGCCCAGGGTTCCCGCTACCCCCCGCTGCAGCCAAGCCTGGGGGGTGTGCTGGGCGGAAGCGGCGCGCATGGCCTCGGCCAGACCCGGCACCTGGCGCTCCAGGAGCGCCGTGGTGGCCTCGGGGGTGACATCCCGCGGGCCTAGCCCCGTACCCCCCACGGTGAGGACCAGGTCCAGACCCCGTCCGGCCAGGTCCCGCAGGGCCTCTTGGATAGCTGGCACCTCGTCGGCCACCACCCGGGTTTCCGCCACAAAGGCACCTAAATGCTCTTGGACTTGCTGCACCACCGCTGGGCCTGCCAGATCCCTTGCCGTGCCGGCGCTGGCGCGGTCGGACACGGTGACCACCGCGCAGGTGAACTGGGAGCGGGTCACCCAGCGGGTCACCGTCACCGGCTGGCCGGGTCTCACCTTCCCGCCCTGGAGGACGCGGGCGAAGAGCCCCGCGCGGGGCATGATGCAGTCCCCCGTTTGGTAGTAAATGGCGCAGGGCCTGTGGCACGCCTTGCCCACTTGCGTGACCTCCAGCAGCGCCTCTCCCACCTGCAGCTGGCTGCCGATCCCCAGCTGGGAAAAGGCCAGCCGCGCCACCACCAGGTTCTCGCCAAAGGCCCCCGGCTCAAGGGTAAGTCCCCGCTGGCGCATGGCATGGATGTCCTCCTCAGCCAACAGGCTCACCTGGCGGTGCCCATCCCCCCCGTGGGCGTCCCCCGCCAGGCCAAAGCCCTCCACCAGGGTGGCCTCGGGCACCGCGCGTTTGGGCGTGCCCTTCTTCTCCGAGAGGCAAACGAATCGCACCTCACCGGTCATGGAACCCCTCCGCGGTCCAAACTCCGGTTCTTCCCCCTTCCTTGCGCAGGAGACGCACTTCCTGCAGCACCATGCCCCTGCCCAAGGCCTTGAGCATGTCGTAAAGGGTGAGGCCGGCCACCGCCGCGGCGGTGAGGGCCTCCATCTCCACGCCGGTCTTGCCCCAGGCGCTGGCCTCGGCGCGGATGTGGACCCGGTCTTCTTCCACGGAACAATCCACCTCCACGTGGTCCAACACCACCTGGTGGCACAACGGGATCAGCTCAAAGGTCCGCTTGGCGGCCAACACGCCGGCCAGCCGCGCGGCCTCCAGCGCGTTGCCTTTGGGGGTTTTTCCCTCCCGCAGCAGCTGGGCGACAGCGGGGCCCACCACCAAGGTTGCGGCAGCCACCGCCCTCCGCCGGGTGGTGGGCTTGTCCCCCACATCCACCATGCACAGGCGGCCCTGCTCGTCCAGATGGGTCAGCTGGTCCACGTTACCCTCCCACGGCGCTCATGGGCAGCGCCGACTCCATGGCTTGAGGTGGTCTCTTGCCCGCCAAGTAAGGGGCCAGGGCTTGCAGAGCTTGCCGCTCCCCTTGGCTGAGCAGGGGGAGAAGGGGAAGGGCCTTCTCATCCATCAGGCAACGGCGCAAGAACCCCCGGGCGTCCAAGCGCAGGCGGTTGCAGGTCTGGCAGAAGCTGTGGGACACGGGGGTGATCCAACCCACCACCACTTCCCCTTGGGCGCCGCGGTAGAGGAAGCGCCGTGCCGGTCCTGCGGGCCGCTCATCCAGGGGCACCAACTCCCCCCTTTGGCGGAGGAACTCCTGTACCACCTGGGCACTGACAAACTCACCCGCAGCCCAGGCAGCTTCGGTACCCGTGCGCATCAGCTCAATGAACCGCACCTCCAGTCCGCTCTGGGCGGCATAGGACACAAGCTGCGGCACGTCGTGGCGAAAGCTGGAAGCGCATAGCACGGCGTTGAGCTTCACCGGGGTAAGCCCCTGCTCCAGGGCGGCGCTGATGCCGGCTAACACCCGGTGAAGCTCCCCGCCGCGGGTGAGCCGACGAAACCGTTGGGGATCCAAGGTATCCAGGGACACATTCACCCGGGCCAGCCCAGCTTGCTTCAGCGGACCTGCCAGCCGGGCCAAGTGGGTGCCGTTGGTGGTGAGGGAAATTTCCGCGAGGGCCCCCACCGCCCGCAGCCGTGCCACAAAATCCACCACCCCTGGGCGCACCAGCGGCTCTCCCCCGGTAAGCTTCACCCGCTGCACGCCCAAGTGGTGCGCCAAGAACTCCACGGCGGTGGCCAAGGCGTGCAACGAGGGCAGCTCTCGTCGGGGGATCCAGGCCAAACCTTGGGCCGGCATGCAGTAGTGGCAGCGGAAGTTACAGCGATCGGTGAGGGAAACCCGCAGGGTGATGGGGGTGAGCTGTGCCGGTTGGGTCACCAGGCCTCCTTTCCAAGCCGGGAGGTCGCCCCGTTTCCAGGACGGCCCTTGGGGTCCACCGGTCCACCGACCGATGCCCACCGCCCGCTCGCCTTGGGCCAGGGGCCTTTAGGCGCGGCGGGTCGGAGACGATCCCAGTATGGGGTCTTTTTCAAAAAATTGCAAGCTTCTTGTGAAGCGCCAGTCTAAGCCAAGGGCAGCACCGGCACCACCTCCCCGGCACGGTAGGCCCGTTGCGGTGCCAACCGTGCCAGAACCGTGGCTTGGGCCCCCGCCACCAGATCGTGGGAGCCCTTCCAGGGGAGCACCTCCACCCGCGGCCCTTCCTCGGTTGCCACCAACAGGGCAGGGCGGAACTGCCAGCGTCCACCTTTGTTGACCACTGCCTGTGCCAGGGGGACCGGCAGCCAAGGAAAGGAAAAAGCCTGTGACTCTCCTGCCAGGGCCCGCAGCAGCGGGAGCAGGAAGAGGCGGAAGCCCACCAAGACCGAGAGCGGGTTGCCGGGAAGCCCCACCAGGAACCGCGTTCCCAGCCGGGCCGCCAGCAAGGGCTTGCCCGGTTGCATGCTGACGCCGTGAAAGAGGACCTCCCCACCCAGGGTTGCCACCGCCTGGGGCACCAGGTCCAGCTCCCCCACGGAAACGCCACCGGTGGTGACCACCACCTCCGCGCTCCCGGCCAGCTCCCGCAGGGCTGCTTGGAGCCGCCCGAAGCGGTCGGAGACTCGCCGCCGACGGACCAAGGGGAAACCTGCCTGGGCGAGAAAAACCGCCAGGAGGGGGGTGTTGCTGTCGTAGATTTGACCAAGCCGGGCGTCTCGGCTCACCAGCTCGGAGCCAGTGGCCAGTACCGCCACGCGGGGCTTGGCATGCACCGACACCTGGCGCACCCCCGCCGCCGCCAGCAGGGCCACCCGCGCCGGCGTGAGGAGCGTTCCGGCTCTCAGCAGTGTGGATCCGGCGGCAAACACTTCCCCCGCCTGGCGGATGTTCGCCCCAGGGGCAAGGTGGGCGGGAAATTCCACCTGTCCTTCCTGGAGCTGTACTTCCTCCTGCGGCACCACGCCGTCAGCACCCGCGGGGAGGACCCCGCCAGTGAAGATGCGGGCGCAGAACCCTACGGGTAAGGGGGGTGGGAGGGTGCCCGCGGGCACCGTGAAGGCCACGGGTAAACGGGCCTTTGAGGCTTCTTCGGCCCGCACCGCGTACCCATCCATGGCCGCCACCGCCGCCGGGGGGAAAGCGGTGGCCGCCGCCACATCCTCGGCCAAGAACGCCCCACCGGCCCGCCCCAGGGGCACCCGCCGCGCTGGCAAAGGGATTGCCGCACCCGCCAGGGCTTCCCAGGCCTGGTCGGGGCTCACCATGGCAAGCCCTCCGCGGGGCGCTTCCGGTTGGTCCAGGACCGGCAGCGGGATCCGGCGCAGAAGGGTCGGGGAAGGCATGCCCCGGGGTGGTTTCCGTTCACCGTCCGCCTCCTGGCCGATTATGCCCGAGGCGGCCGTCCACACCCAAACCCGAGGCGGTGCCAGCTGGCGCACATTGCGGAAACAAAAGAGGAGCAACCATGTTACTTTTGACGATGGGCGGCATGGTGTCTTCGGGTCTTCGCGGTTTGCTGCTGGGGTTGTGGGGGGTGCTGGGGGTGCCCTGGGCCTGGGCCTTTGACCCGCTGTGGTCTCTGGCCCAACAGCAGGCGCAACAAGCCCAGAGCTGGGCTCCTCGGGAGGTCTTTCGGCTGCGGGTGGTGCGGGATGGCTCAGGCAAGCAGCGGGAGCGGCGGGAAGAGCACCTGATTTTCGCTGGCTGGGAGGAGGAGCGTCCCCGCTACCAGGACGCCAAAGGGGGCAAGGGGGAATTTCGCAAGACCATGGCCGGCGCAGAACTCAACCCGTTCCTCTTGCGCCCCGGCGTGGACCTGGTGTTACAGGGTGTGGAAGGGGGCAAGGAGGGGGAGATCCCCGTTCGCCTCTACCGGTTCCGGCAGGAGCACCCCAGGTGGGGGCCCATGAACGGCGTCGCCAAGCTCTCCGAGCCCGAGGGCTCGCCCCTGTCGCTGGAGTACACTTTGGCCAAATTGCCCGCTCGGGTCAGAGACTTTCACCTGGAGCTGGCTTTCGTCCCCTGTCGGGTGGGCTTTGCTGTGCCCCATGAGCTCAAGGTGAAGCTGCACCTCAAGGCCTTCTTGATGACCTTGCTGGTGGAAGTGCGGGAAACCTACGCCGGCTGGGAGCAGCGGGGTCAGGGTCAGCGGTGCACGGCGGCCGCTGTGGCGGCCAGTGCGCCTTAGGCCTGCTGGGGGGACTTGCTGGTCTTGTTGGGTTTGCGGGAGAGGAGGTGCGAGGGGTATGAAGTGGTCGTGGCGTATCGGGCGCTTGGCTGGTGTGGACCTGTACCTCCACGCCACCTTTGTCCTGTTCTTGCTGTTCTTGGCCTTTTCCTTTTACCTGCAGACCCGCAGCTGGGCTGGCACGCTGCACGGCCTGGCCGTGATGCTGCTGCTGTTTGCCTCGGTGCTGCTGCACGAGTACGGCCACGCCCTGGCCGCTCGGCGGCTGGGCATTGCCACCCGGGACATCACCCTCTTGCCCATCGGTGGGGTGGCTCGCCTGGAGCGCCTGCCGGAAAAGCCGCTCCATGAGCTGTGGGTCGCCCTGGCGGGGCCGCTGGTGAACCTGCTCATTGCCGCCGCGGTGTTCCTGTTCCTTGGCCTCACCCAGGGTCCCCCCTCCCTTGCCCTGGGGTTCGCCCCTGGCGCT
>JANXCP010000114.1 GCA_025060245.1 Thermoanaerobaculum sp.
CGCCACCTGCTGATGACCACCCCAGCTGTGGCAGATTTTGCCCGCTCCGTTGGTCTTCCCGTGATGCAAGCGGAAAAGCTAAACAGTGATGAATTCCTGCAACAGTTCAAGCAGTTGGGTGCGGAGGTGGGGGTGGTGGTGGCCTTTGGCCGCTTCATCCCCGGTCGCCTCTTGCGCCTGCCCAGGTACGGCTTTGTCAACCTCCACCCCTCGCTGCTCCCCCGCCATCGCGGTCCCGCACCCATCCAATGGGCGATTTACTGCGGCGACCAGGAAACGGGGGTAACCACCATGCTCCTGGACGAGGGCATGGATACCGGTCCCATCCTGCTGCAGCGCAGCACTCCCATTGATCCGCGGGAACACGCTCCGCAGTTGGAGGCGCGCCTGGCTACCCTGGGGGCGGAGCTGATGGTGGAAACGCTGGAGGGATTGGTACGGCGGAGGATCCACCCGAAACCCCAAGACCACTCCCAAGCCTCGGTGACGCCCAAGCTGGAACGAAAAATGGGGCGGGTGGATTGGAACCTCACCGCCGACGAGCTAGCTCGCCGCTGCCGGGCTTTTGATCCGTGGCCTGGGCTCTTCTGCAACTTCCGCGGCGGCAGGTTGAAAATCCACGGCTTCCGTGCGGTCGACTCCCCACCTGGGGAGGAACCCCCCGGCACCGTGCTGGCAGTGGAAAAGACCGGCATCCTGGTGCGCTGCGGAGGTGGCACCGCCGGGCTGCTGACCGAGTTGCAACGGGAAGGGCGGCGCCGACTGCCGGCCGACGCTTTCATCCTCGGCGAGCGCGTGGTGCGGGGTGAACAGTTCCGTTGATGCGCGGCGCGAGGCAGCCCGGGTCTTAGCGCGGGTGGACGCCCAGCAAGCCCACGCGGCTCGCTTGCTGGATGGGGCACCACCGCTCACCCGGGAACTGGTGATGGTGGTCCTGCGGTGGCAGCTCACCCTGGACCACGTGCTGCAGGCCGTGACCCACCGACCCCTTTCCCTCGTGCACCCGGCGGTTCGCGCCTGCCTGCGCATGGGCCTGGCCGAGGCTCGGTTCTTGCGCACACCTCCTGCGGTGGCGGTGGCAGAGGCGGTGCGGGTGTGCAAGGTGCTCCTTCCCAAGGCCGCCGGCCTGGTCAACGCCAGCCTCCGTCGGGCAGTGCAGCAGCCGTGGCCATCCCAGGAGGAGGAGGGGACGCCCCTCTGGCTTCGCTACTCCCACCCGCCTTGGCTCGTGGAGCGGTGGCAACGCCGACTCCCGGAAAATCTGCTACGTCAGGCCTTAGCCTCCGCCCAACAACCAGCCCCCCTTTGTCTACTGGCAGGGGTCTCGCAGCTGCCGGCGGGGGTGGAAGCTTCCCCACACCCGTTCGTTCCCGGGGTGTTAGTGGTCACCAAGGGGGGATCCCAAGCTGCCCAGGCCTGTGCCGGGGGGAAGGCCTACGCCATGGACCCCACGGCGGTGGCAGTGGCGCGCCTGCTCCCCCGGGGGCAACGGCTGCTGGAGCTGGCTGCCGCTCCCGGCGGCAAGAGTCTGGTGGTGGGGCTGGAGCAGGCGGACAGCTTGCGGGTTGCGCTGGACCTCCGCGTGGGGAGGGTGCGGCTGTTGGCCCGTGCCGTTCGCCTGTTGACCTCCCCCCCCAGGGTCCTGGTGGGCGACGCGCGACGCCCCCCGTTGCGCCGGCACAGCTTCCATGCCGTGCTCTTAGATGCCCCTTGCTCCGGTACGGGCACCTTGCGCAGGCATCCCGAAATCCGCTGGCGGCTGACCAGCCGTCACATCGCCGAGCTGGCCCAGCTGCAACAGGAGCTCTTGGCTTCGGCCGTAGATCTCACCGCCCCCGGAGGCCATGTCCTGTACGCCACATGCTCCCTGGAGCCCGAGGAGAACGAAGAGGTAGTGCAGCGCTTGGGACTTCCCGTCAGCCCAATCGCCTTTCAGCTTCCCCCGAACCTCCCCCGCCTCGAGCTCTCCTCCGGTGGCGTGCTCATTCCCCCTGGTCCCTGGGGGGACGGTTTTGTGGTGCACCTCTTGGGGCCTTTGCCGTAACCTGGAGAGGGGCGACACGTACAAACTTTGGGGGAGGAGGGAATGCCTGGAAAAGCCGAAATTGTTTCCCGGGTGGTGTTTGAAACTGGCATGCCCAAGGCCCATGCGGCTCGGGCCTTAGAGATCTTGGTGGATGCGCTGCAGGAGTGGGTGGCGGCAGGAGAGCGGGTGGCGATCCCGGGTCTTGGGGTGTTTTACGCTAGCGAAAGGGTTGTGGGGAAAAGGCGCAACCCCCAAACCGGCGAACAGCTTCCCACCAGGCCCGTCCGGGTCGCCCGCTTTCGCCCCGCCAAGGAGTTCAAGGAGCTTTTGAACGCGAAGAAGTGAGGTGGCGTCATGCAAGCGCTCTTGGTAGTAGACGTGCAAAACGACTTTTGCCCGGGGGGCGCCTTGCCCGTGCCGGACGGGGACGCGGTGGTGCCCATCATCAACCGCCTGGCCCTCCACTTCCCCCTGGTGGTGGCTAGCCAGGACTGGCACCCCCCCAACCATCTCTCCTTTGCCTCCAATCACCCAGGGAGGGCTGTCTTGGACGTGATCACCCTGGACGGGCAGAGCCAGGTTCTCTGGCCTGACCACTGCGTTCAAGGCAGCTGGGGAGCCCAGTTTCACCCCGAGTTGGACACGCGACCGTTCCGCCTCATCGTGCGCAAAGGCACCGATCCGCGGGTGGACTCCTATTCGGCCTTTCGCGACAACCGCAAGGACCGCAGTACCGGCCTGGCTGGGTACCTGCGGGAACTGGGGGTAAGCCAGGTGACGGTGGTAGGCTTAGCCACCGACTACTGCGTCGCCGCCACCGCAGAAGATGCGTTATCGCTTGGCTTTTCCGCGAAGATCCTGCTCCCCGCCTGTCGAGCGGTGGGGGTCCCGCCAGGCCACACGGAAAGCACCCTGCAGCGGTTGCGGGACATGGGCGTGGAGCTGGTGGATACGGTTTAGGGGCGCCGGCTCATCGCCCCTCCCCACCAGGCCCAGTAGCCAGCCAACGGCGCGGTCTGTGTTTCCCTGTGCCCACGAGGGGAGGCTACGGACACCAACGGGAGAGGATTGGATCGGTGCCGTAACCTAGAGCACACCAGTCCACCCTCCCGTTGGCGCCATGGCAATCAAGGCAGGTGAGGGCCTCTTCCTTGGGCACCACCTCGTGGTGGATGCCCATGGAGCCCAGGGTGGCAACCCAGCGCACCCGTGGGTTAGCCACGCCGTAAAACTCTTGCGCGGCATGGCTGATCGCTTCGTCCAACCGGCCTGTGGCAAAAAGGCTCCACGGCGATGGGCAACAGCCAGTCCTTTCCCTCCAGCACCGGCATGGCCGCGCCATAGAGCTTGAATGGGTACCTACGGGCCTTCGGGTCCTTACGGTCCCCTTGCGGGAGGACCACGCCGACCGTGCCATCGCTGCGAGTGTTGATGGGTTCAACCGGCAGCTGGGCCTAACTGGGGCCGGTGTACCACCCGTAGACCGGTTGCACCTCCTTCTCCGGGTGGCTGGTTGCCGACCACCTGTCTTTGTCCGGGTCGTAAGCCGGTCTTGACCAGTGGCGCCGCATGTCCGTTGGATCCTGTTGGGCAAGGGTGGGGATGTGGCAGGTTTGGCAGGCCACTCGCCGAGCATGAAAGTGCAGCACTTCTGCGGCATGGGGACGGGCGTGATGGCAGCTCCCGTCGTCACAGGAAAGGGGCTTTGCGGGCATATCCGTTCCCAAAAGGTCAACCCCCCGACCGCGTACCCGATGGTTTTCCCCGTAGCGACAGTCCACACAGTGCAAGTTGGCACCGTCAGTACCCATGTGCAGGTCAAACTCCCGCGTGGTGTTGGCCAAGGCATACTCTCGGTCCCCCGGTTGTAATGGGGACCACCGCCGGAGCCGGAGTGACAGCGGAAGCAGGTGTGACGTGTAGGCACGGCGATCCGTGTGGCTACCGAGTCCAAGCCTTCCTGGTTCGGCCAAAGGACCGGTTTCCACATCCAGCCTCCCTGCCCGTCCGGGTCAAGGTCCCTCTGGTACCTTGGGCGTGGCAGATGAGGCAGTCAATGTTGGCCAGCTGCTCGGGGCTTTCTTTGGCACTGGGGGAAGGCCAAACCCCGCGTGGCACCGCGAACAACCTTTGGAAACCACATCCCCCCGGGGGTTGCTCACAACCCCGAGGGAGGAGGTCTGGGGATTGGTACAGAAATCGTCAATGGTGTTCATCTTGCCCAAGTACTTTTCATTGGCGTTGACCACATTCGTTGCCTGCCCCCGCCACCGGTAAAGCTGGGAGTGGAAGAAGCTCTTCGCTTCTTGCTCGTGGCAGGCCAAGCAGGTCTTGGTCCCCTCATAGTGCTGAAAATAGCCCCTGTGGTCGGAAGCCAGAACGGCCAGCGGAACAGCAACCAGGGCCAGGAAGTTCAGGACCGAAGCTCGGTGCATCGTGTCCCCCCTTACAAAAGGGGGCCGTAACACCTGGCCCCCTGCCTTGGTTTCAGAAACGCGCCGTCAAGGAAAGCGTCAAAACCGTCGCCTCATCGCAGGTGGGGAAGCCCAAAA
Source organism: Thermoanaerobaculum sp. (assembly GCA_025060245.1). GTDB lineage: Bacteria > Acidobacteriota > Thermoanaerobaculia > Thermoanaerobaculales > Thermoanaerobaculaceae > Thermoanaerobaculum. Next base: position 4,579 of record JANXCP010000114.1, read on the forward strand.
TGGGCTTGGAGTCCAGCGTCTTCGGGGCACCCAGGTGCCAACTGGAACCGGAATACTCGTAGTGGTAGCTCACCAACCCGAGGCGGAGGAGGAAGCGTTGAGCCAGCTGGTGGATGAGGTAGGCCTCTGCCACATCACCTCGCCCAGCTGTCTCGGGGGCGAAGAGGTCGTCCTGGGCCGGTGTGAGGTTCAACCAGTACTTGGAACCGCGGTTGTACTCCAAGCCCAGCATGGTCTTGTTCTCGTTCAAGGTGTACCGTCCCCCCACGAACCACCTGGACCCGGAGTGGGACCGCGGGGTCTCAAACGGGTCGCTGAACAAACCACCGAAGGGGGTGGTCACGGGATCGGGGTGGCCCTTCACGTAATTGAAGTTGACAAACCAGTCAAACGGCCCCACTCGCCGCTGCCACAGTAAGCCAGCAAGGCCCATATCGCCCAGGTTGGCGGAGGGCGTCAAGCGCATGATGATGGGGGCATTCACTTGCTGTCCAGTGAGGGGGTTCACAGGCAGCACGGTGAGACCGTTCAAGCCATCGGTAATGTTAAGAGCCCCCGCCACCGTGGTTTGCACCAACATGTTCTCGGCGCTGTAAAGATCCCAGTAAATCCCAGCAAAATCCGCATCCTTGAGCCGATCTGGAGGTTACTGCAGCACCTGGCCATGGCCAAAACCCGACTCGTATCCGCGCCCATAACACAAGCGGAAGGTGGAGTGCTCACCCAGCTTATACCCCACGGTAACGCCGTCAAACTGAACATCCACCAGCAAACCCATGGGGGTTCCCGCGCGCAGCTCGCCCTTGCGCAGGTGGAGCGGGGGACCACCCGTGGAGGGACGGCGCCCAATGGACATATCAAGGGGTGTGCCGGCAAGGTGGTTCCACGTGAAGTAAGCCCGCTCCACCCGCAAAATGTCCAAGTTGGGAATCCCCGCGGTATTGCCGTGAGTGTTGAAGCTGTTCGCCTGCCCGTTGAACACCTGCACCGCCGTGGAATCGCCCCAGCTCTTGTACATGGAAAGCCGCCCACTGAAGGTCACGCTGTCCGCCACCTCCGCCTTCATGGAAAGGCGCAGGCGATGGGTGCACATGAGGCTGTTATCGGCGTCGTAGCCTTTTCGGAAAGCGGTGGGGAGGCACATGATCATCAGCTGCTGCATTGGCGGTGGAAAACTTGCCACGGCGGTCTTGAGCTGCGCAAAGGTCAACGTGTTGGTGACGTAGAGGGAGTCCCCGTAGCGCGAGGCGATGAGCTGCGGCACTGCCGCTGGTGAGGTGGGAAGCTTCCCGGTGACCCGTAGCAAAACATGGTGTTGACGATGCCCCCTTGGAGGGCCATGCCGTGGTCGTGGTCGGGGATGGTGGCAGCCATGGAGTGGGCTTCAAAACGGTAGTCGCCACCGAACCGCACCCGCTCCTGGGCGGTGGCTTTTTCTACCTTTGCAGCCTTTTTTCCATTTCTTTGATTTGCTGGGGCAGCTTATCCGCTTCATCGGACCCCGCCCTTTGGCCAAACAGCCAACAAGGGGCCATGAAGAACGCCAAGAGGGCAACCTTCTTT
>JANXCP010000115.1 GCA_025060245.1 Thermoanaerobaculum sp.
GGGGACGGCGGTACACCTTTGGGATGCGGTGCGGGTGGAACGCACCGATGCCATCAAGAGGCTCGTTGCCTTGGTGGCCTGTGAGCTGGCGCCCTTTGGTGCGGGGAGTGTCATGGCCACCAACTTGCCCCCTGAATTTTTTACCGGGCAAAGAGGCGAAGATTCCTCCCCTCCCCCGGGGCTTGGATGATCGCTGGCAGCTTGCTTGCGTTGGTCCTCCTGGCGCCGCCGGCGTTTGTTGGCCGTGAGCGCTTCCTGGAAGATGCTACGTCCCTGCTGCCACGAAAATCTGAACTCCCCAAAATCATGTTTTTTGCCGCGGGGGTGGCGGTGGCAACCCAGGTGGACCGCCACCCTTCCCGGTGGTTTGGGCGCCACGGACCTGCCCAGCTTTCCCACCTGGAGCCTTTGGGGCGCTATCAGGTACCCAATGTGCTGGGCTTAGGCCTTTTCAGTTGGGGTTTGGTGACCGGCAACGGCAGGTGGGGGAGCCTGGGGGTGTCGTTGGTGGAAGCCAACCTGGTCACCAGCTTTTCCGTCTCCGCCCTCCAACAGGCCACCGGCCGGGCGCGCCCTGGGGAACCGTGGGCAGGTTCCTTTGGCCGCGGTGGCAGCTCCTTTCCCTCCGCTCATGCCGCTCGCGCCTTTGCCGTCGCGGGGGTAGCTTGGGCGTTCTTTCCTGAGTTCAAGCAACGGTGGGTCTTTCCCCTCCTGGCCTCGGGCGTGGCCTTATCCCGGGTCAAGGAACGGAAGCACTTCTTTGCGGACGTGATCATGGGTGCGGGGCTAGGGTGGTGGGTGGGCCACCGATTGGGCGCATCCGCCCTTCGTCACGGACGGTGGGAGGTGTCGGTCACCGCGGCGGGGTTGCGGCTGAGAGGACCCTAGGGGGTCAAGGTTCCTCTAAGGCTTTTCCAACTTCCTGGCTGTGCTGGATTTGCAGGTTCTTCAGTTGGTCGGAGACGGGGTAGGTGACCGAACCCGGGCTTTCGCCGGCCAGGACGTTGCGGGCAATGCTCAGTTCCCTTTGCGCCTTTTGCCTGTGCGTGGGCGAGGGTTGGGGTGCCCCCTGGGCCAGGGCCCAAGCGGCAGCGCGCAGGGCCACGGCCAATCGGTACTCCGGCGAGCCCGGCAAGCTCCCGGCAGCCCAGTTGGCCGCTTGCTGTTCCATCGCCGCCAGCTCTTGCCCCGACACAACCGGTGAAGCCACCAGCTCGGCCAGCCGGTCGTAAAGCCGTTGCGCTTCCCGCCAGTGCAAGGTTTGAGGGGTGGCGTGCCCCGCGGGCTCCAGCGCCAGGGTGCGTACCTTGCTCACGTTGCGTTGGGCTTGTTGGGAGTACAACCACAAGGCCACGACCACCGCCCCCAGCAGGGCAAGAAAGGACAGGACGCGGAACATGTCTCCCTCCGCGCTAAGGTTACCTAAACCCCCTGTCCTCTCCAAGGGACGCCGTGGCTGGCGCTGGCGGGATTCCTGGCTTTGCGGGCCTTGGCATCGCCTATGCAAGAGATCCAAGGTTAGAGGAGCGTGGCCATGCGAACGCTTTTGAGCTTCTTGGCGCTGCTGGCAGTAGGAGCAGAGGCCCGAGAGCTGTCCTGGGTGTACGTGGTGCCGGCGGCGGCCAACGCCGCAGGTAGGAACGGGACCGATTGGCACACGGACCTTACCCTGGTTAACCCACAGGACTATGCCCTTCCGGTGGTCTTGCAATTTCTCCCCACCGGTCGCGACAATCGGCGGGGAGTGCCCACCGTTACCTTTGACCTTTACCCCTTTGAAACTCTGAACCTGTGGGATGTCCTGGGGCCGAAAGGGTTCAATGCCCGCGGTGCCGTGGGTGCACTGGTGGTCGCGGCAGATACGGACAGGATCTCCTGCCCCGCCAACTCCTCCCGCTGCCACTTTGCCGTCTTTTCCCGTACCTACACGGTTGGCCCGTTGCCCGGAGAGTTTGGCCAAGCGTTACCGGGTTTCCCCGCCCCTTGGGGTTTGGACTGGTCGGTGCGGGCCTGGCTGCCGCAGGTCTCCAACGATCAGGACTTCCGCACCAATCTGGGGGTGGCGAGTTTGAGCGCGGCCTTCGTGGAGGTGGGCTATGACCTCCTGGACCCGAAAGGCCGCGTGCTTTCTCGGCAAAGCACCTGGATTGCTCCCTACGGTCATGCCCAATGGGCCTTATCGGGCACGGTAACCGGGGGAACGGTGGTGGTGTACCTCCGTTTTGCGCCGCAAGACGCCCTCCTCTTCCCTTACGCGTCTGTGGTCCACCAGCGAACTGGCGATCCGGTCTATGTGGAAGCGCACATGACCGCGGTGGGTTGGTCCCTTCAAGCTGTAGCGGCACGAACCGGCGCCGGTATCCAGCTTCCGCCACGGCAGCCGGCCCCATCTTTCCAAATGTCCAGGTAGGGACAAGGTTTTCGGGTTGCTAGAATGCCCTTGTGCATGAGGCCTCCCGGGTACTGGTGGTGGAGGATGATGCTGCCCTAGCCGCCACGGAAGTGGAGCTCCTGCGCCGTACCTTGCCCAATGTGACGGTGGTGGAGGTCCACGATGGGTTGGTGGCCTGGGAGTGTCTGCAGCGGGAAGGTGCCGATGTGGTCTTGTCGGACGTGGTCCTGCCGCGATTGGGCGCCCTGGAGCTCCTGTCCCGCATTCGCGGGGACTCCCGCTTGGCGGGAACCGCTGTCATCTTGGTCACCGGGGTCATCCCTCCGGAACAGCTCTTTGCCTTGCTGGAGAACGGGGCTGACGATTGCCTGATCAAGCCCATTCGTGCTGAGGAGCTGGTGGCCCGAGTGCGAGCCGCCCTTACTCGGGCAGCAAGGCAGCGGCGACTGGCGCAGAAGGCGGTGGAGCTGGAGGAAAAGTACGCCAGGGCCAGCGAATACTTGTCGTGGGTTTCCCATGAAATTCGTACGCCCCTTTCCGCCCTCATGTCCGCGGCCCATGTGCTGAAGCGTTATGGGCGGCAAAAACCGGAGCAGGTGGAGCGTTTTGCCGAGGTGATTTACCGGGAAGGACAGCGGTTGACCCGGCTGATTGACAACCTCTTGGATCTCGCCAAGATCGAAGCTGGGGAGGTGGAGTGGCGCTTCCAGGAGGTGAGCCTCTGCCAGTTTTTTGATCAGGTTCAGGAGGTGTTTGCTGCCCTGTGCGCCGACCGCTCCCTTCACCTGGAGCGCATCTGTGCCACCGACGTGACGCTGTGGGTGGATCGGGACAAACTGACCCAGGTGCTGACCAACCTCTTAGCCAACGCCATCAAGCACTCCCCCGAAGGGGGCACGGTGCGCCTGGCCGCTGAGGTGAGCCCCCAGTGGGTTCGCATGGCGGTGGAGGACCAGGGTCCTGGGGTTCCGCCAGGGATGGAGGAGGTGATCTTTCAGCGCTTTCGGCAGCTGGACCTCACTGACGAGCGTGGTGGGACCGGGTTGGGTTTGGCCATTGCACGGGAAATCGTGACACGCCTTGAGGGCCGGATTTGGGTGGAGCGCGCGAGCCTCGGAGGGGCCAGGTTCGTCATCGAGCTGCCGCGTCAGACCGGCGGTGGGGATTCCGGCCATGGTGCAGTTTGACAACCAGTACCGCCAGGTCAAGCTCAAGGTGGTGTACTACGGTCCCGCCCTGGGGGGAAAGACCACGTGCCTGCAGTACATCCACCGCATCACCGATCCCCAACGGCGGAGCCGACTCTACACCCTCAACACCGCCTCCGACCGCACGCTGTTCTTTGATCTCCTCGGTTTGGACCTAGGCCGGATCCGCGGCTACCGGTTGACGCTGCAGCTGTTCACCGTGCCTGGACAGGTGCAGTACAACACCACCCGGCGGGCGGTGTTGGCGGGCGCGGACGGGGTGGTGTTTGTCGCCGATTCTCAGGCAAGTCAGGAACGGGCAAACTTGGAGTCCTGGAACAACCTGGTGGAAAACCTGCGCGCCAACGGGTTGGACCCGGAAACCATCCCACTGGTACTGCAGTACAACAAGCGGGATTTACCTGGGGTCCTGAGCAAAGAGCAACTCAACCGCCTCCTCAACCCAAAGGGTTACCCAGCCTTTGAGACGGTGGCCACCACGGGCCTAGGGGTCATGGAGGCCTTTTCCGCCATTTGCGAGGCCACGGTGCTGTCGGTGGCGGATCGGTTGGGTATTACGGCCCAAGGTGATGCGTTGACCCGCTTGGTGGCCAATGTGCGCGCCGCCATTGCGCCGCTGGTGCCGAGCAAGCGGCCTGAGGTGGAAGCCCCGGTGGTGCTCCGCACGGCCGCCACCGGAACCCTGGAGCCGCAGGAGCTGGTGGCTGAGGCGGTGCGCGCCAATACGGCCATGGCCGATCTTTCGGCGCGCTTGGATCAGCTGTCCAAACAGCTGAGGCGGCGGGTGGAGGAGCTGCAGTCTATCTTGGTGTTTTCCCAAACACTAAGCCAGGCCAGGGAACCCGATGAGGTCACTACAGCGTTTTTTGAGCGCTTCTTGGTGGATCTGCGGGTCACCGCGGGGAGCTTGCTGTTGCTCAACCCGCGCAACGAACTGGTGGAGGTGTTGCGGCGCGGTTTGGCAGCCGAGCCAACCATGCGCCGGGCCAGCCAAGGAGAGGTGCCGGCACAATCGCTATTGACCTCCCGCCAGGTCTTTCGTCTGGACTTGTCGGAGTTGGCAGCGGGTCAGGGTGGGGAGGCCTGGGTAGAGGAAGTACGTGGGTTAGGGTTCCAGCACATGTTGGCGGTGCCTTTGGTGGTGCGGGATCACCCCCTGGGGCTCGTCACGGCCTACGGGGAAGCACAGCGAGGGGCGTTCCAGGATGAGGATCTGGAGTTGGCCGCCATCATGGGGGCGGTAGGCGCCATGGCCATGGCCAATGCTCGGGCCTGGCACTCCTTGGAACAGGTGAACCGGAACCTGGAAGGGCTCGTGGAGGAACGCACCGCCGAGCTTCAGAGAGCTTTGCAGCGGGCTGAAGCTTTGACGCGACAGCTGGAGGCCAAAAACCGCGAGCTGGAGGTGGCCTATGGTCAGCTGGAGGAGCTGGACCGTCTCAAGGGCGAGCTCTTGCGTCGTGTGGCTCACGAGCTGAACACGCCGGTGACGGCCATCCAGACCGCAGCGCGCATCCTCGCGCGATGGGAGCAAATCCCCAAGGAGAAGGTGGCAAACTTTGTTGGCATCGTGGCCGAGGAGTCGGCAAGGCTTGCCGAGCTCATCGCCTCCACCCTCCACGCGGCGGCCCTCGGCGCGGGAGTGAGCGGGAACGCCAAGACCTCGGTAGCGGTGGCGGAGCTGTTGCGCCAGGCGTTGGCGCCGGTGAAGGGGGAAATTGCCGATCGGCAAATCAAAGTCTCGGTGAAGGTGGCGGCGGGTTTGGAACGGGTGACCTGCTTTGCTGAACAGCTCACCGCCGCCCTTACTGCTTTGCTGAAGAATGCGGTGGAGTTCAACAACCCGGAAGGCAGCGTGACGGTCACCGTAGTACCGGTGCGCCAGCAAGGCCGTTCCCTGGTGGAGTTTCGGGTGGAAGACTCGGGAGTGGGGATACCGCCAGAGGAATTGCCCTATGTCACCGAGCCTTTCTTCCAGGGTGGTGCACTGCTGACGGGCAAACCGAAGGGCTTGGGTTTGGGTCTGGCCGTGGCCAAGAGGGTCGCGGAAATGCACCACGGCAGCTTGGAAATCGTTTCTCAGGTAGGTCAGGGAACGAGAGTCAGCCTCACCGTGGCGGTGGAGTAACGTGCCCGACGTTCTAGTGGTTGATGACGAGCCGTCGCTGCGCGATACCCTGTCGTTCATCCTGGAAATGGAAGGCTTTTCCGTGGAGGTGGCCAAGGACGGTGACGAGGCGTTGGAGAAGGTGCGCCAGAGCCGCCCGGGGGTCGTGCTCCTGGACGTGATGATGCCGAAAAAAGACGGCTATCAGGTGTGCCAGGAAATCAAGGGAGATCCGGCCCTGGCCCAGACCAAGGTGGTCATCCTCACGGCCATGGGGCAGGCCGCGGATCGGGCGCGGGCCCTTGCGGTGGGCGCCGATGCCTACGTTTCCAAGCCTTTTGACGAGGACTTCTTGATCACCTTGCTGCGACGGCTGCTCGGGGAGGGGGCGGGTGGTTGAGTTGGCCGTGCTCACGGCGGCCCCCGA
>JANXCP010000116.1 GCA_025060245.1 Thermoanaerobaculum sp.
GGCACCTGCTCCACCCCCACCGCCAGAGCTGGCGGCCCCTCCTCGCTCTGCCCCCGCTCAAACCCCCGAAATCCCTTTAACCGCCCCTTGGATTCAGGAAGAGCCGCAGGCCAAGGGCGAAGTGGTCATGGTCTCAGGGCCGGGCAGGGAGGAGGAAGGGGTACCCTTTGTGTCCCCGCGGTCCACCGCCCCTGCCTTTGCCTCCGAAGGTATGGCGGGTTCTCCTGCGGTTCCTGAGGAAGAGGTGGAAACCGTCCCACCCGGGGGGTTCCCGGAGGCGCCCTCGGCCTCCAGCTCCCTGGGGGTAGCCGCGGCGGAGCTGGACGGCTTGGTCCAGCGAGTGGTGGAGGAGGTCTTGCGGCGACTCCCCGCAGCACCCACGCCAGCCCCGGCTCAGCTTTCCGACGAGGATGTGGAACGCGTGGCGCGAAAAGTCCTGGAGCTGGCTACCCCGCTATTGGAGAAGGTCTCGTGGGAGGTGGTCCCGGATTTGGCGGAGATGTTGGTGCGCCAGCGGATTGCCGAGCTCGAAGCGGCGGCAGAAAACAGCTGATCGCTACCGTCGCGCCCTGGCCCAAGGCAACACGTAGCTGGGTGGGCGATCCTCGGCAGCGGACAAGCCCAGGGGCTCCGGTTCCGCCCAGGTTTCCCTCTTGCCTCGCCCCTTACCGGCAATTCGGTCCAATTCTCGGTGGGCAAGGGTGGCAATGTCCCTACGCAAGCCCTGGGCGGAGATTTCATCGGTAAAGGCGCGGCGCCCCTCCACCAGCTCGGCCACATAATCCTCAATTTGCTCCTGGTTGTAGAACCGCTCAGGGTTCCAGGCGGCCAGGTCTTGGCCTTCGCAGGCGACCACGTACTCGGTGCCCAGGCGCCCTGGGGCGTGCTGGGCGGTGCCGCGCAGGTGGGCCCGTTGAAGCGCTGCCATCAGGTCAATGGGCACGCGCTCAGCCTTGCGCACCAGCCGGCGTTTGCCCGTAACCTTATCCACTTCAATGATCTCCCCCATGCCACCGGTGTTGTACTGGAAAAAGTGCACCTTCCCCGGGTAGCGGTGCACCAGATCCATCACCATGTCGTAAAAGGTGTTCACCTTGCGTCCCTGAGCGCCGATGATGAAATCGTCCATGCCCACGATGCGTACCGACTCGCCAGCTTTTTCCGGAACCGTGGCGAAGGAGTGGGTGGACTCCCCCCACAGGTAGGCCAGAACGCCCTGTTCGGGGGTGAGGCGTTGGGCAAAGGGCATGATGGTGTTGCGCCGGGTGATGAAGGCGAACACCATGCCGTCCAGCTCCTCCAGTGGTGGCGTGTTGATGGAGTCATAACAGATGGAGATGGTCTTCTTTCCGCGACGCACCTTCAGCTGGTGGCGGTTGATCACGGCCCGCCCATTTTCTCCCAGGCGCTCATCCAAGAAATCCAGCTCGCCTTTGTAGTTGACCATCACGTTTTCCAACAGCGCTGAACGGTGGGTAAGGGCGGCGTACATGGCCTCCTGAAAGTGGGGATCCACGTCGGTCTTGACGTAGTAGTTCTGCTCGGTCCCATAGGAAGATCCGTCCCGGCGGAGGAACACGATGTCGTCCTGCGCCACCCACGTCCCCTCCCCCTGGTTGGGGTCCAGGCCCAGCTGGTGGCATGACCAGGTGGACTTGCCTGTCGCCGTGAGGCCAAACATGAACACCGCAAAGGTCTTCAACTTGCCAGTGGCAGCGTCCCGCACCCGGACGATCTTGGTGCCCGCGTGCAACCCCAGCATGCCCAATTGGTCGGCGCGGAACATGGCCTGCCGGAGGAACCCCTTTTTGCACTCCCCAGTGTAGTCGGTGCCCAAGGCTAGATTGATATCGTGCTCGGGCAACACCAGGATCTGCATTCGCAGCTGGTGTTCCATGGGAATGTCCACCATAAAAAACTCTGGCCCGGGACGGTGCTTTTTCACATCGTCCAAGGTGGTGGCCCACTCGTAGGCAATGCGGTAGTTTTTTGGATCAGCGACGCACACGTACAGGTTGCAAATCGGGTTGAACTCCGGGTTGTCGCCCATCTGGCGGCGCACGTGGACAAACGGCATGGTGTGCAACAGCTGCAGCACCTTGTGCAGCTGCTCTGGGGCTTTTTCCACGATCGCCAGTTGCTGCGGCGTGGGTTTTGGCAGCACGATGGCCGGACCTCCACCCAAGTACACCGTTTTTGCTGCCATACGAGATGAAACCGCTGACCACCACAGGGGTGAGCCTTGGGCGGTGCGAAAGGCGGTGGCCCAGGCTTTCCGGCGCAGGGTGCTCATGTTGGCATGCTCAATGTTCTTGCCCCCTAGGGCATGCCGAAGGTTTTCCGCAAACTGTCGGTACACCGGAGGATCGTAGGGTTTACTCATGCCACCCCCGTACGCGGACCAAGCCGCCGGTCAAGCTTACGACTCCCGACGCGCCGAGACAAGACTTTCGGCAGACAAAGGGGGTGGATGGCGCTCCAGCTCTGGAATTTTATCGTTCATAATCCCCCGGGGAAGCTATGCGACGGGCGCGAGCGGTGGTGACAGGGGGTGCAGGTTTTCTTGGCTCTCACCTGTGTGAACGCCTCCTCAACGAAGGGTTTGAGGTGGTGTGTATTGACAATTTGCTCACCGGCAGCCTGGCAAATATTGAGCATCTCTTTGGCCGGGAGGGTTTTACCTTCATCAAGTACGACGTGACCAACTACGTCCACGTCCCGGGTCCGGTGGACTTTGTGCTCCACTTTGCCTCCCCCGCCTCCCCCATTGACTACCTGGAACTGCCTATTCAAACCCTCAAAGTGGGCTCCCTCGGCACGCACAAGGCCCTAGGCCTCGCCAAGGCAAAGAACGCACGGTTCCTCCTGGCATCCACTTCCGAGGTTTACGGTGATCCTTTGGTACACCCGCAAAGTGAGGGGTATTGGGGGAACGTGAACCCCGTGGGTCCCCGGGGGGTTTACGATGAGGCCAAGCGCTTCGCCGAGGCCATGACCATGGCCTACCACCGGTACCACGGGCTGGATACCCGTATCGTTCGCATCTTCAACACCTACGGCCCACGCATGCGCCGCAACGACGGCCGGGTGGTACCGGCCTTTATCTGCCAGGCCTTGGCGGGCGAGCCGCTGACGGTTTTTGGCAGTGGGCAGCAGACGCGCTCCTTTTGTTACGTGGACGACCTCATTGAAGGCGTGCTCCGGGTGCTTTTTTGCCAGATTTCCGACCCGATCAACCTGGGTAACCCCGAGGAGATGACGGTGTTAGAGTTTGCCCACCTGATCAGAAAGCTGACAGGCTCCCAGGTACCCATTGAGTTTCGCCCACTGCCCGTGGACGATCCCAGGGTCAGGCAACCGGACATCACCAAGGCACGGGTTTACCTGGGATGGGAGCCGCGGGTGCCTTTGGAGGTGGGCCTGGCAAAGACCATTGAGTACTTTCGCCGCGTACTGGCAGCCCCTTCGGGGCCGTAAGTTGCCGTGAGGGCCCCCGTCGCTGCGGCGCCGGCAGAGGGGGTTTGGCCAGGCTTAGGGGGCAGCACGGGCTTTCCGCCGTCGGGCCAAAAAGTAACGGAGCGAGAAGTACACCACTGCCCCTCCCGCCCCGGCGAAAGTGGAGGCCCCCACCAACCAGTTGACCAACAGCGGTGCGAGGAAAGCTTCCTGTGCTTGCCAGAAGGACCGGTCCCACAAGCTTGCCGGCGGAGGAAGCTCCGGGAGGAAAGGGATGGGTTTGCCGGTGATCCGGCCTCCCAGGGAAACCGCCGCGAGAAAGTATGGAGCCATGGTCCATGGGTTGACGATGAGGGTGCCCAGGAGGACGTCCAGTTTGTTTAATCGCAGGGCCAAGGAAAGGACCAGGGCGAGGGCGGTGTGGAGCCCCAGGAACGGTGACAGGCCAATGGCCACCCCGCAGGCCCAGGAGGCGGCCACCACGTGCGGGCTCGTTGCTTCGTGCAGTAACGCCGACAGTCTCGCTTTGGCCAGTCGCCAGTTCATGCTACGGGCCCCCCTGGCACTTCCGTGGGGAGCAGGGCCAGCTCAAGCACCTGGTGTGCCTCTTCCACCAGGTGCACCGTGAGCTGGCGGCGCAGATGGTTCGGCAGCTCAGTCAGGTCCCGTTGGTTCTCACGGGGAATGCACACCTCGTGGATTCCAGCTCGCAGGGCCGCCAGAACTTTTTCTTTGATGCCGCCTACGGGCAAAACCTGCCCACGGAGGGTGATTTCCCCGGTCATGGCCAGATCCCGCCGGACTGGGCGGCCGGAAGCCACCGAAGCCAAGGCTGCCAAGACCGTAATCCCCGCCGATGGCCCATCCTTCGGGATCGCTCCGGCTGGCACGTGGACGTGGAACGAGTGGTTTTCAAGAAACTCCTGGGAAATGCCGAACCGCGCGGCGTTGGCCCGCAGGTAGGATGCGGCTGCTAGCGCCGATTCCTTCATCACCTCGCCCAAATGCCCCGTCAAGCGCAGTTCGCCCTTTCCCGGAAGGGCCAGCGCCTCCACATGCAAAAGATCGCCGCCCACCGGCGTCCATGCCAGCCCTGTTGCCACACCCACCCGATGCTCCTGCAGTTGGACCTCTGGCAGGTACCGCGGCGGCCCAAGGAAGCGCTCCACTTGCTTCGGGGTTATGCGCGCCCGCACGGTTTTACCTTGGGCTAGCTTGGTGGCCACTTTCCGACAAATGGCGCCAATTTCCCGTTCCAGGTTGCGTAACCCGGCTTCGCGAGTGTACCTGGTTATGATGTACTGCACGCCAGGTTTGGTGAAGCTGATGTTTTCCTCGGTGAGCCCGTTTTCCCTCAGCTGTTTGGGGATGAGGTGGCGAAAGGCGATGGCGAGTTTTTCTTCCTCGGTGTAGCCCGAAAGGCGCAACACCTCCATGCGGTCCAAAAAAGCGGGGTGGATGGTCTCGGTGACGTTGGCCGTGGCAATGAAGAGCACCCGGGAGAGGTCAAAGGCCACGTCCAGGTAATGGTCGCGGAAGGAGGAGTTCTGTTCCGGGTCTAAGACCTCCAGCAGTGCGGCCGAGGGGTCACCCCGGAAATCTGCTCCGATCTTATCAATTTCGTCCAGCATGAACACGGGGTTAGCGGTCCCGGCCTGGTTGATTCCCTGGATGATCCTCCCGGGTAAAGCCCCCACGTAGGTTCGGCGGTGACCGCGAATCTCCGCCTCGTCGTGCACGCCGCCCAGGGATACGCGCACGAACTTCCGTCCCAGGGCACGAGCAATGGATCGTCCCAAGGAAGTCTTGCCCACCCCGGGCGGACCGACGAAGCAGAGAATAGGGCCCTTGCCATCGGGCTTGAGCTTGCGCACAGCCAAGAACTCAATGATGCGCTGTTTGATCTTTTCCAAGTCGTAGTGGTCCTGATCCAAGACCTCTTGGGCATTGTCCAGGTTTAGGTTGTCTTCGGAAAAGATGCCCCAGGGCAGACCCAACAGCCAATCCAAGTAGGTGCGGATGACCGTGGCTTCAGCCGACTCGGGGGCGGTGATGCGCAAGCGGCGCAGCTGTTTTTCCGCCTCTTGTCTTGCCTCCTCGGAAAGCTTCTTTTGCCCCATAAGCTCCTGATAACGAGCAATTTCCGCCTCCACGTCGTCGGTTTCGCCTAACTGCTTTTGGATTTGTTTGAGCTGTTGGCGGAGCACGTACTCCCGTTGGGTCTTGTCCAGTTCACCCTGGACTTGGGAAGCGATCTGCCGCTGCACCTCTAAAAGGGCGATTTCGTGCTCAAGGAACTCGTTGACCACCCGCAGCCGGGTTTTGAGGTCCATGGCTTCCAGGACCTTTTGCGCGTCGCTGGCCTTCAGGTTAAGGTTGGAGGCCACCAAATCCGCCAGCCGCGCCCCATCCTCCAGTTGCGCGGCGATGAGCATGACCTCGGGGGAAATCTGCTTGCCCAGTTCTGCCACTTTTTCCAAGTTGCTGCGCACGGTGCGGATGAACGCTTCCACCTCCAGGTCGCTGGGATCGGTGGATGGCT
>JANXCP010000117.1 GCA_025060245.1 Thermoanaerobaculum sp.
CGTCCGTTCAAACTTCTGCTTGGCCATGACGCACCCCCAATCTCACACCTTCCCCCGAACGCGGGCCACAATTTCCTCGGCCACGTTCTTGGGAACCTCTTCGTAGTGGTCAAACTGCATGGAGTAGGTTGCCCGACCTTGGGTCATAGAACGCAACTGGGTTGCATATCCGAACATTTGCGCCAAGGGTACGAAGGCGGTGATGACCTGGGCATTCTGCCGACGCTCCATGTGGGTGACCTTGCCTCGCCGGGCGTTCAGGTCCCCTAACACATCCCCCATGTACTCCTCCGGGGTCACCACCTCCACCTCCATCACCGGTTCCAGCAGCACGGGCTTACCCTTGGCAGCAGCATCTTGAAAGGCCAACGACCCCGCCACCTTAAAGGCAATCTCCGAGGAGTCTACCTCGTGGTAGGAACCGTCGTAGAGGCTGACCCCCACGCCGATGACCGGGTATCCCGCCAAAACCCCCCGCTGCATCGCCTCGCGAATACCCTGGTCCACCGGCTTGATGAACTCCTTGGGAATCACCCCGCCCACCACATCGTTGCGGAACTCGTAATCGCGCCCGTCGGTCAGGGGCCAAATGCGAATCTTGGCGTGGCCGTACTGCCCACGGCCACCTGTCTGTCGGACAAATCGCCCCTCGCCGTGGGCTTCCTGGGTGATGGTTTCCCGGTAGGCCACCTGCGGCCGTCCGACTTTGGCCTCCACCTTAAATTCCCGCACCAGTCGATCCACAATGATCTCCAGGTGCAGCTCACCCATGCCGGAAATAATGGTTTGCCCGCTCTCCGGATCCGTGTGCACGCGGAAGGTGGGATCCTCCTGCGCCAGCTTTTGCAGGGCAAAGCCTAATTTGTCCTGATCTGCCCGCGAGGCCGGCTCAATGGCCACGGAAATCACCGGCTCCGGGAACTGCATCGCTTCCAGAACAATGGGCGCCTTGGGATCACAGATGGTGTCCCCGGTGGCCACGTTTCGCAACCCCACCACGGCACAGATGTCCCCCGCCCACACCTCCTTGATTTCCTCGCGCTTGTTGGCATGCATTTTCAACAGCCGACCAATGCGCTCCGTGTTACCCCGAGAGGCGTTGAGCACCTGATCGCCCGTGGTGAGATGCCCGGAGTAAACGCGCAGGTAGGTTAGCTGGCCGACGAAGGGGTCGCTCATGATCTTAAAGGCCAGCGCCGCAAAGGGGGCCTGGTCATCCGCTGGGCGGGTTTCCGGGTTCCCCTCCAGGTTATGACCCTCAATCGGGGGGATATCCAGCGGCGAAGGCAGGTAGTCCACCACCGCATCCAGGAGCATTTGGACCCCCTTGTTGCGGAAGGCCGAGCCGCAGACCACCGGGACAATGCGATGGGCCACCGTCTGCGCCCGCAGGGAGCGCCGAATCTCCTCCGCACTCAGCGCTTCACCGGCCAGGTACTTGGCCAACAGTTCCTCATCGTGTTCCGCCGCCACCTCCACCAACTTTTCCCGCCAATGGTGGTACAGCTCCTCCAGCTCCTTCGGTACCGGTACCACGTCGTAGTGGGCCCCCAGCTCATCCCCGGTGTAAAGGTAGGCCCTTCCCTCCAGGAGGTCCACCACCCCGACGAAGTGCTCCTCGCTGCCCACGGGGACTTGCAGCGGCACCGGGTGGGCCCGCAGCTTCTGCCGGATCTGTTCCACCACGGCAAAAAAATCTGCCCCCACGCGGTCCATCTTGTTGACAAAGGCAATGCGCGGCACCCGATAACGGTCAGCCTGCCGCCAAACGGTTTCCGATTGGGGCTCTACCCCTTCGACTGCCGAGAAAACCGCCACAGCCCCATCCAACACACGCAGGCTTCGCTCCACCTCGGCGGTGAAGTCCACATGCCCGGGGGTGTCAATGATGTTGATGCGGTGGGGTTGGTACTGATTGAAGGATCCCTGCCAAAAGCAGGTAGTGGCTGCTGAGGTAATGGTGATGCCCCGCTCCTGCTCTTGCTCCATCCAGTCCATGGTGGCCGTGCCCTCATGGACCTCTCCCATCTTGTAGTTCACCCCTGTGTAGTAGAGGATTCGCTCGGTAGTCGTCGTCTTACCGGCATCAATGTGAGCCATGATGCCGATATTGCGCGTCCTCTCCAGGGGTACGGTTCGGGGCATCTTGTCAAAGAACCTTTCTCGGCCCTTTGGGCCAACCTCAACACTACGTTCCTAAATCAAGCCACTCCCTCATAGACGTGACGTCGCCTACCACCGGTAATGGCTGAAGGCCTTGTTGGCTTCCGCCATGCGGTGGGTATCTTCCCGCTTCTTGATGGCACCGCCGCGGTTGTTCGCGGCATCCATCAGTTCGGCCGCGAGGCGCTCCATCATGGACTTCTCGTGCCGACCCTTGGCGTACTCAATGAGCCAACGGATGGAAAGGGACAACTGCCGACTCGGGGGTACCTCCACCGGGACTTGGTACGTAGAACCCCCGACGCGCCGCGACTTGACCTCCAACTGCGGCTTAACCTGCTCCACCGCGCGCTTGAACACTTTCATGGGGTCGTCGTTGGTCCGCGCCTTGATCAGCTCCATGGCACCGTAAAAGATCTTCTCGGCCACACTCTTTTTGCCACGGCGCATGATGCCGTTGACGAACTTCGTCACCAACTGGGAGTTGTAAACCGGGTCCGGCAGGACCTCCCGGCGCTCAACCGTTCGACGGCGTGGCATTACTTCTTACCTCCCGCTTTGGCAGCCTGCTGCTTCTGCCGCTTGGTTCCGTATTTGGATCGGCCCTGGTTCCGGCCTGCCACCCCCTGGGCGTCGAGGGTGCCGCGAATCACGTGGTAGCGGACGCCAGGCAAATCCTTCACCCGCCCCCCGCGGATGAGCACTACCGAGTGCTCCTGGAGGTTGTGCCCTTCTCCGGGGATGTACGCGGTCACCTCAACCCCGTTGGTCAGCCGAACACGGGCCACCTTTCGCAATGCCGAGTTGGGTTTCTTGGGAGTGGTGGTGTAAACCCGGGTGCACACACCCCGCTTTTGCGGGCATCCGCGCAACGCCGGGCTCTTGGTCTTTTCCACCACCTGCTCCCGGCCTTTCTTTACCAGCTGCGCAATCGTTGGCATCGCAACCTCACTTCGCTCCCCATCCACGCATTTCGTCAAACCCGCGTATGACTCTGATCCCGCCATGGGGCGGGAAAGCCGCCAAATTCTACGTAAGCTCACTCAGCCTGTCAACCGCCCCGCGCCAGCCTCACTCTTCGCCACCCAGGTCCTCGTCGCTCAGGTCGCTCACAGTGGTTTCCTCTTCCTGTGGCGGCTGTGGTAGCTCGTCCGCACTGGGTGGAGCCACGCGGAAGTATCGGTACACCTTCGCCCCTGTACCGGCTGGGATCAGGCGACCCACGATCACGTTCTCTTTGAGCCCGTACAGGTGGTCCACCTTCCCGGAAACGGCTGCCTCTGTCAGCACCCTGGTGGTTTCCTGGAAAGAAGCAGCGGAGACGAAGGACTCCGTGGCCAAGGCGGCTTTGGTGATGCCTAAAAGCACCGGCGCAAACTTGGCCGGCTGACCGCCCAAGCGCGCCACTCGCGCATTCTCTTCCAAGACCCGATAGCGCGGGACCTGCTCCTCCAGGAGGAACTCCGTGTCGCCAGGGTCGGTGATCTTCACAAAGCGGCACATTTGCCGCACGATGACCTCTATGTGCTTGTCGTTAATGGAAACGCCTTGGGTGCGGTAGACCTCCTGGATCTTGTCCACCAAAAACCGCTGCAACTCGGTTTCGCCCAAAACCGCCAACACGTCGTGGGGGTCCATGGGACCGTCGGTGAGGGGCTCCCCCGCCTGCACCGTATCCCCGTCCTGGACGATGAGATGGGCGGTCTTGGGGATGGAGTACTCGCGGATCAACCCTTCCTTCGCCTCCACCGTGACCTTCCGCGTACCGCGGCTGGGCTCGGCCACCCGGACGGTTCCGGAAATTTCACTGACCACAGCTGCATCCTTGGGCCGGCGGGCTTCAAAGAGCTCCACCACCCTCGGCAAACCGCCCGTGATGTCTTTGGTCTTGGTGGTTTCCCGCGGGATCTTGGCCAACACATCACCCGGGGAAACCCGATCCCCTTCTCGGACCATCAGGTGCGAGCCGATGGCCAGTTGGTAGCGCCGTTCCCGCCCCTCGTCCGTGCGCACGATCACCGTGGGGATCCGCTTGTCCGCACCGATGGGCTCCACGATGATGTGCCGCGCGTGGCCGGTGGTGCGGTCAATTTCCTCACGCACGTTTTCCCCTTCCACCAAGTCCACAAACTCCACTGTTCCCGCCACCGTGGTGAGCACCGATGAGGTGAAGGGATCCCACACTGCCAGGTCGGTCCCCGGTTGAACCGCCTCGCCCTCACGCACCAACAGCACGGAACCGTAAACCAAGTTGTACCGTTCCCGTTCCCGCTCCCGCTCGTCCACGATGGCCAGCTTGGCGTTGCGGGAAACCACCACCTGTTTGCCCTCAGCGTTGGTGACCAGCTGCACGTTGTGCAGCTTCACCCGACCCGACCGCGAGGCCACGTGCTTGGATTGTTCGGTGGCCCGGGTGGCGGCGCCGCCGTAATGGAACGTGCGCATGGTCAGCTGGGTCCCCGGCTCACCGATGGACTGGGCGGCAATGATCCCCACGGCCTCGCCCAACTCCACCAGCTTTCCCGTTGCCAGCATGCGTCCATAGCACAGCTGGCATACACCGCGGCGGGTTTGACAGGTCAGCACCGAGCGAATCTTCACCCGCTCGTAACCCGCATCTTCAATGAGCGCCGCCACATCCTCGGTGATCTCCTGGCCGGCGCGGCAAATGATCGTGTCCTCCACCGGGTCTTTGATGTCCTCCGCCGCCACCCGCCCCACCAAGCGGTCCCGCAGCTTCTCCAACACCTCACCCCCCTCGGTGATGGCGGTGACGTAAATGCCGTGGTCCGTGCCGCAGTCGTGCTCGGTCACGATCACATCCTGGGACACATCCACCAGCCGGCGGGTCAAATACCCCGAGTCGGCGGTCTTCAGGGCCGTATCCGCCAAGCCCTTCCGCGCGCCGTGGGTGGAAATGAAGTACTGCAACACCGAAAGACCCTCGCGGAAGTTGGCGGTGATGGGGGTCTCAATGATCTCCCCGGAAGGCTTGGACATGAGCCCCCGCATGCCGGCAATTTGCCGCACCTGCTCTTTGGAACCCCGGGCCCCCGAGTCGGCCATAATGAAGATCGGGTTCATCTCCCGCCGCTCTTCCGCCACCCGTTTCATCTCCTCAAACATCTTGTCGGAGACCTTCTCCGTCACCCGGTGCCAGATGTCCACGATCTTGTTGTGCCGCTCACCGGCGGTAATCGCCCCGGAAACCCGTTGCCGCTCCACCTCTTCCACCGCCTTCAGCGCCTCCTCCACGATACGCTGCTTGACCGGCGGCGTCACCATATCCGCCGCTCCGATGGAAATCCCGGCCTTCGTGGCCCAGAAGAAGCCCAGGTCCTTCAAAGCCTCTAGCAGCTGCACCGTGGTTTCGTGGCCATAGCGCAGGTAGGTGAAGGAAACCAAGCTCTGCAGCCCGGTCTTCTTCAGCTGGCCGTTGATAAAGGGCAGCCCCTCGGGCAGCGCACTGTTGAAGATGACCCGGCCCACGGTGGTGTCCAGCCGCCAACGCTCCACGTATTGCACATCGGCGTGCAGCACGTCCTGCTGCTCCGCCTCCGCCGTGAGGTCTACCAGCGGACCGGTGTAGACCAGCTCAATGGGGTCTAAGGTGCCAATCCACCCGTTGGCGTGGGCCAGCAGCACCTCCTCAGCAGAGGCAAAGCTACGACGCTTGGCCGGAGGCGGTCCCAAACGCTCCGAGGTAAGGTAGTAAATGCCCAGCACCATATCCTGCGACGGCACCGCCAGGGGCTTA
>JANXCP010000118.1 GCA_025060245.1 Thermoanaerobaculum sp.
ACCTAGGTGACGACACGATTCTCCAAAGTCTCGTGCCAGAACTGCAAAACCAAGGTTGGGAGCCCCGGGTGTTGGGTGGGGACCCAGGTTTGGCGGAAAAACTGGGAATTGTGGTCTACCCGTGGAGCCCTTGGCAGCAGGCGGTGCGCGCTGTGGCGGACTGCGATGCGGTGATCCTCGGAGGGGGAGGGCTTTTCCAGGACTACTGGGGCGCCGACGTGGCAACGCTTTTCGGGCAGCACCACAGCCTCACCTACTACTGCGGGGTGGCGCAGACCGCACGTATGTTCCATATTCCCTATGCCATCCTGGGGGTGGGCGTCGGCCCCGTGAGCACTCCCCTCGGCCGCGAGCTGGTTCTGGACACTTTCCGGCATGCCTCCTACGCCAGCGTTCGCGACACGGGATCACAGCAGACCCTGCAGCTCTTAGGTCTTGCCCTTCACCAGATTCACCCGGGGGCCGATTTGGCTGCCCTTACCATTTCCCGTCTCCAACGCGGTGAAAGAGAAAAACGGGCCTGCAATTTGGTGGTGAACCTGAGGCCTTGGCCGTTCTGGCCAGACCAGGTAAGGGCGTTGGAGCTGTTGGCCCGCGAACTGGCGGCGTTGGCCCGGCAAGAAAACCTAAAGGTGCTGCTCCTCGCCATGACCCGGGGTGAGGACCCCCACCACAGCGATGAAGCCTTTCTGCGGGAATTTGCCGGAAGGCTTCAACAGAATGGCGTAGAGGACCCTTCCCTGGTAGTGCCTGCCTCCCCAAGGGAAGCGGCGGCTTGCCTGGCCCCGGCGCGGCTGGCGGTGGTCATGCGCTACCACGCGGCCATGCTGGCAGGGGCGCTAGCGGTTCCCTTCGTTGCTCTCGTGTACGACCCCAAGGTGCGGTTCCTCTTAGAGGAACTGGGCTGTCCGGAAGCCGGGATCCCGTTGGCTTTCACCCCGGGGGAACTGGCCAACAGACTCCGTACGGCGCCCAGCTCCCTGGCTGCATCCGGGGAAAAGTTTTCTCAGCTGACCCAACGGGCCCGGGAAGACCTCACCCGCGCGTTACACGCCCTCACCCAGGCGTTGGGAACAAACCAGCGGCTTTCACCCTTAGCCCAAGCTGCCCTGGAAAGAGTAGCCAGTGAGGCAGCCCAGCTCCCGCAGCTTCAACAGGAGGTGGCCTTCCGGGAAGCAGAACGGGAGGCCCTGGCGCGGAAAGCGGCACGCCTCGCCGAAGAGCTGGAGGAAACGCGACAACGCGAAGCGAAGTTGGTGGAAGCTTACGCGGAACGGCAAGCGGCGGTGGAGCGCCTCACCCACCAGCTGACCGAGCTGACCGCGCAGCTGACAGCTGCCGAACAACGATCCGCTGAGCTGGCAGCAGGTCTATCCGAGCGCCAGGCGGAGGTGGAGCGCCTCTCTGCCAAGTTGGAAGAAGCCGGCGCCGCCTACCAGGAGCTCCAGCAACGTTATGAACACGTTCTCCAAGCCCATGGGGAGCGGCAGCAGGAAGTGGAGCGCTTGTCCCGGGAACTTGCCGACCGCATGGCCGACCTCCAGCGGTTCCACACAACCCTGGCGGACCTCACCAGCACCAAATGGTTCAAGCTGGCGAGCCGCTACTGGAAGCTAAGGGATCGCCTGCGGCGAAAAAGAAATTCCACAGAGCAGCCGGTGGGCGTGGGCGCACCTTCGTCACCAAACCCGCGCCCCTCGCGGGAATGTCGGCCGGAAACGGGTCAACAACCAAGGGTCGCTGCGGGCCCATCCGCCGCCCCCACGGCTTTGGCGGAGGATGAGGCCTGGCTGCAGGAGGTGGTAGACAGCCCTCACTTTGACATCTTGGTGTTGCCCATCATTGAGTGGGACTTCCGCTTCCAGCGCCCACAGCAGCTGGCCTCCCACTTGGCCCATCGGGGCCACCGGGTTTTCTACGCTTCGCACGCCTTTGGCGGGGTTTTGGCAGTTCGGCCCAAGGGGACTCGCGTGTGGGAGGTGCAGCTGGCCGGCTCGCCGCTTAATGTGTACCGCGAGCGCTTGGACCCGCAAACCTGCCGGCAGTTGCTGACCTCGGTTGACCAGCTGCGACGAGATTTCCTGCTGGGGGCCACCGCCGTGGTGGTGCAGCTCCCCTTTTGGTGGCCTTTGGCGGAGGCCTTGCGGCGGCAGTTTGGCTGGCCGGTCATTTACGACTGCATGGACTACCACGCGGGCTTCACCACCAACGAGCCGGAGATGTTGGCCCAAGAGGAGGCGCTTCTCGCCGGAGCAGACCTGGTGGTGGTCTCCTCGCGCATGCTGGAAACCATTGCCCGCCAGCACAACCCTCGGGTGGTCCTCATCCCCAACGCCTGCGACTACCCTCACTTTGCCCAAGTGCCGGCACGACCCCCCGGCTCCCCACCCACGGTCGGCTACTTCGGTGCCATCGCTGACTGGTTTGATGCCGACCTGGTCGCCGACTTGGCCGAGCTCAAAAGACACTGGAAGTTCCTCTTGGTGGGCTCCACCTTCACCGGCGATACCCGTCGCCTGAAACGGTTGCCCAACGTGGAATTGGTGGGCGAAAAGCCCTACCGCGAACTGCCGCTGTGGATTGCCCAGATGGACGCCTGCATTATCCCGTTCAAGCGCCTACCCCTCACCCAAGCCACAAACCCGGTGAAGTTCTACGAGATCATGGCAGCCGGCAAACCCCTGGTTTCGGTGCCCTTGCCGGAGCTGGAGCCCTATGGGGAGCTGGTGGCCTTCGCCCAGACCCCTGGGGAATTTGCCGCCCAGCTAGAAGCAGTCCTGAGCAATTGGGATGAGGGCGCGGTAAGTCGGCGACGCGCCTTCGCCCAAGACCAAACCTGGGCCCAGCGCGCGGAAGCCTTTGCCCTGGCTGTGGTGGAATGCTTTCCCAAAGCCTCGGTGGTCATCGTCACCTATAACAATCTTCCGCTCACCCAGCAGTGCCTGGACTCGCTGTGGCGTCGCACCGAATGGCCCCACTGGGAGGTGTTTGTGGTGGACAATGCCTCCAGCGACGGAACCCCCAGTTACTTGGGGTCACTGGCGCAAAAGCACAAGAACCTCCAGGTCATCTTGCTTGATGAGAACCGCGGGTTTCCTGCGGCCAACAACTTGGCCCTGCGCCACGCCACTGGCGAGTACCTCGTGCTTCTTAACAACGATACGGTGGTCACGCGGGGCTGGTTGTCCAAGCTCATCCTGCACCTCCACCAGCACCCGGAATGGGGCCTGGTGGGCCCGGTCACCAACTGGATTGGCAACGAGGCACAAGTTCCCGTGGGCTATCAAACCCTGATCGAAATGCCGTGGTGGGCAGCTCGCCACGTCCGCCGGCAGGATGGGCGCTGGTTCTCCATCCCCATGCTGGCCATGTTCTGCGTGGCCATGCGAGCCGAGGTCTTTCGCCGAGTGGGCGAACTGGACGAGCAGTTTGGCCTCGGGATGTTTGAAGATGACGACTACGCCCGCCGCGTTCGCGCCGCCGGTCTCGAGGTGGTGTGCGTGGAGGACGTGTTCGTCCACCACCACGGCAAGGCAGCCTTCAGCAAGCTGCCAGCCGCGCAGTATGAAAAGCTCTTCGCCGAAAACCGCCGGCGCTTTGAGGCCAAGTGGAACACCGCATGGCAACCCCACCAGTACCGCAAGAACTGAACCGATTCCCTCCTGCCCTGCGGGAACAGGTACTCTGGGTGGCCTCGCGAGGGCAAGAGCGGCAGGGTCTCATCTACTTTCCGCCGTCCATTGGCTGGCACATTGCCGCCTTTCAACGACCGCACCATTTGGCCAGAGCCTTCGCCACCTTAGGCTTTGCCGTGGTCTTTGACGTCAGCAACGCTGCCGATCCCGTTTACGGTTTCTTGGAGGTAGAACCGGATATTTTTCTTTTCAAAGGCCCGGCTGAGCTCCTCTGCCACTTGCCCGTCACGCTGGTTTGGGCCTTCACCTACAACCTCCACTGGCGGATACGCGTGTCGCCCCAGGCACCACTGGTGTACGACGTCATTGATGCCCCCGAGGTCTTTCCCTATCCGCAGGAGCTGCTCCAGCGCAACCACCGGTGGGCGTTGGCTTTTGCCGATTACATCACCTGCGTCAGCCGCGGTCTTTTGCCCGAGCTGCAGACCCATCGCCCCGATGCCATCTACCTGCCCAACGCCTGTGAAGCGTTTCGTTTTGACCCCTGTGGCGTGGTCCATCCCCAACAGGAGCATTGGCGCAAGCTGCTGGAAGGGAAAAAGCCCCTGGCCCTGTACGTGGGGTCTCTGGCGAGGTGGTTTGATTTTCCCCTGGTGGAGGAGGTGGTGGCAAAGGCCAAAGAGTGGCACGTTGCTCTTGCGGGACCCGTCTTAGACCAGACCTGGCCCTGGGAACGCCTTTGGCAACACCCTCGCGTCACCTATTTAGGAATGGTTCGCTACGCCAGCTTGCCTTTCTTGCTGCCCCTGGCCGACGTGGGATTGATTCCCTTTGCGGGTGAGCAAGTCCTTCGCGGCCTTTCCCCGTTGAAGATGTACGAGTTTCTCGCCGCCGGCAAGCCCGTGGTGGCAACCCCCTTCCCCGAAGGCCAAGGCGTGCCCGGGGTGTTCACAGCAAACGACAGCGACGGTTTCATCAACGCATTCAAGAGGGCCAAATCTTTACCGAAGGAAGAGTTCCAATCTCTCAAAAGATTTGCTGAAAAAAATAGTTGGCTCTCGCGAGGGCGGAATGCTGTAAAGCTCTTTGGGCGGATTGGCGGATGACTGCGCCGGAGACCTAGCAATGAGTAAATGGGAACGCTGGGCATTATTCGCTTGGCAAACAGCTCTCGGCTTGGTTTTCCTCGCCGCCCTCACGATGCTCCTTTGGCAAAGCCGTAACGCCCCACTCTCCGTTGATGAAGGGTACAACTTGGAGGTGGTAGACAACCTGGCCCGTAACGGTCTTTACGCTTCCTACGGCAACCGGCGCCTAGATGCCAACTGGTCCTTACCCAAATTTTTCGACCTCCAGCCTTCCAACATCTTCAAACCCTGGCTCTTTGATCCAAGAATTACAACCGGACCTGTGGTCCTCTTACCCCTGGCCCTTAACTGGGCGCTGTTCCCCGGCTCCTTTCTTGCGCTTCATGCCGTTATGGTGGCTTTCTTTCTTCTTGGACTTTGGGCCACCTGGCACCTCACACCTGAGGGGTCTGGCCGCCTTCTGGGCTTCTTCGGGGCTTCTGCCCTCTTTTCCACCCTATGGTTTAACTTTCGGCCCAACGCCATCATTGGCGAAATTCCGGCCATAAGCCTTGTCCTTTGGGCCATGGTTGCCCTTACGGGTGAGCGCTTTTTTCTCGCGGGCCTCGCTCTCGGCGCCGCTATCCAATCCAAGTTTATTTTGCTGCTGCCCACTCTCTTCGGGCTCTCACTGGTGGGTTTCCGGCTCATTCGCCAGGGCACTTGGCAGAAGATTGCCGCACTCTTCGCAGGCTTGACTCTCCCCACTCTCGCCTTTGAGCTTTACCGTCTTGCTAGCCTAGGAAGCCTCGTTGCCTGGTGGGACAGTTGGCGCGAATTTCGCGCCTTTGCCCAAGAACAGGCGCGGGCGTTCGCTACGGAATCCTTGAACAAAAAATGGTTTTCCCTTAGCACCCAGGGACCTGGAGAGTTTTCCGTCGCTGCGCTTTTAGCGGCTCTCGGACTAGGTCATTTGCTTCAAAAAAACTTGGGCTACAAAGAAACGGAAAACGATCTCCGGGTGAAAGATGCGTTATCAGTGGGTTTTGCCATAGGACTCAGCACCATCACCCTATGGCTTTGCTTTTCCAATCAAAGTAGCTACCGGCAGGTCTTGCCGGGGACTTTTTTGGTGTTCATTCCATTGATGTTG
>JANXCP010000119.1 GCA_025060245.1 Thermoanaerobaculum sp.
GGCCGCCGGTGCCTTGGGCCAGGGTGAGGGGGGCGGTTTCCGGGTCGGAACTCTCCGGTGGGGCGGTGAACGTTCCCAGGTTCTTCACCATCCCCAACTGCCGGTTCTCCACGTCGTGCAAACGCAGCGGCGTGTCCAGACCGCGGGCATTCACCACGTACAGTTGGAAGCCGGTGGAGTTGGCGGCCCGCACCAGGCCCTGCAGCACCGCCTCCTTCTCCCGCTTGATGCCCTCCAAGATGGGGTCTGACTGGGCACGGTCGGTGAGGCCTGTATCGCTCCAGGTCTTGGGGTCGTTGCTTACCAGGTACTGGGCCTCGGGGTGGAACTCCATGCTGCCGGTGAGCAGGAGCACCGCCTTGCGCCCGCCAAAGGTGGCGTAGGAGCGCATGAGCCCACCCAGCACGCGGGCGGTGACGGCAAAGGACTGCAAGAGGCGGCGGGCCCGTTCTTGGGAAGCAAAGCGTTGGGTACCCCCCAGGTCGTAGCGCACTGTCCTCCCAGGCTCCTCCGTTTGCAGGTACTGGGAACGGATGGGGTCGTTTTCCAAGCGGAAGAGCACCCGGTGTCGGTTGGCCAAGCTGGGCAGTTTCGCCACCTCCTCCAAAGCCGCTGCCACCCGCAGGGGTTCGGTGGTGAACGGTAAAAGGTACTGTAGCTCTTCGCCAATGGCCGCTACCGCCCACTCGGACTGCGCCGCCACCGCCTGCGCCAAGAAATCCTTCGCCTTCTCCAGCGCCCGTGCGCGCGTGGCCGGGTCAAGGAAGTTGTTATCCACCACAAGGATCACCCGACGCCGGAACCGCTCATCCTGCGGCCCAACGCCGGGTGGGGCGGCGGCCAGTTGCGGCTGGGCGTCCACCACCTTGAAAAAGTTGGATACCGCCACCGGCTCCCCATCTTCAAAGATCTGGAAGTCCTCCGCGCGCAGGTCGGTGATGGGAACACCCTCGCCGTCGGTGACCACCACCTCCACGTTCACCACCCGCAGCTCGGTGGTCAGCACAAAGGGTTGCGGTTGCTGCGCCCGCAAGGCCGAACCCAGCACGAACACGGCCAAAAACGCCATACCTCGCATGGGGAACCCCCGTTTGCTATTCTACGCCCGCTATGAAAAAACCACTCAGCTTGCTGGTCTTCTTCCTCTGTGCCCCCTTCGCCCAAGCCCAAGTGGATGTGGAGTTGGTGCGGCGGTTTGTCGCCGCGTACATGCCCGCGGCACCCCAACCGGTGGAGGTGCGGATCACTGCCAACGGCGCCACGCCGGCCGGTGGGTACCAGGTCATCACCGCCCTCCGGGGAGACCCCAAGAACAACCCGGAAATCCTCAGCCTGGTGGTGGATGCGGCCACAGGAACGGCAAACGCGGGATTAGTCTTGGCCCTGGGCCAGGGGATGCCCGCTGAGCAGTTGCCTTATTTTGCCGAGAATAACTTGCCGCAAATGCTCAGCCAGGGCATGGGGGGGGCGTTTCGCGTACGCTGGCCCAGCCTGGTGGCCAAACCAGGCAGCGTGGTGCAGCTTTCCGTGAGCTACTCCACCGGCTATGGCTGGGTCCGTATGCCCGTTGCCCTCACCGGGGACGGCAAGTACTTGATCATCGGTGAAGTGTGGCCGCTGACCAAGGATCCGCGGCAGGTGCGACGGGAGCGCTTGGCTGAGGCGCCGCGGGAGCCAGACTTTGGACCCAGTAACGCCAAGGTGACGGTGGTGGAGTTCTCCGACCTGCAATGCCCCGCGTGCAAGCGGGCCTGGGCAGATCTGAAGCCCATCATGCAAAAGCTTGGTGTGGCGCACGTATCCGCCCACTTCCCCCTGGTGAACGCCCACCCGTGGGCGTTTCGCGCCTCGGTGGCGGCGGTGTGTTTTTTGATGAAAGATCGCAGTTTGCTGCCCAGCTTCAAGGATTTCATGTTTGCCCAGCAGGCAGACCTGAAGTTGGAAACGGTGGACGATGCCATCTTCACCTTTGCCAGCCAGCAAGGGGTCGGGGAGGGCTCCCTGCGCGACTGCTACCTGAAGGATAAGGCCATCCAGCGGGTGCTGGACGACTTGGCCCTGGGCTACCGGCTGGGGGTGATGGGGACCCCCAGCTACTTTGCCGGTGGCGAACACCTTCCCTTAGAGCCCAAGGCCTTTGAGGCCCGCCTGGCGGCCATCCTCAACGCCGGAGGCATTCCGGAAAAGGCCAAGTAGGCCTAGGAACGGATCTTCCCCCCGAGCCCCTCCACCACCGCCCGGGCTAGGCGGACGAAGGCTTGGGCTGCTGGGGAAGTGGGGCGCGCGGCCACAATGGGCCGGCCCGCATCGCCGGTGACCACCACCTCGGGGTCAATGGGGATCTCCCCCAAAAAGGGCACACCCAGCGCCTCCGCCGTACGCCGCCCTCCCCCGGATTTGAAGATCTCCGTGCGGTACCCGCAATGGGGGCAGGCAAAAGCCGACATGTTTTCCACCACCCCCAACACCGGTACCTGCACCCGCTGGAACATCAACAGCCCCTTGCGGGCATCAATGAGGGCCACATCCTGGGGCGTGGTGACGATGATGGCGCCATCTAAGGGCACCTGCTGGGTGATGGTCAGCTGCGCGTCCCCGGTCCCCGGCGGCAGGTCCACCACCAGCACATCCAGCTCCCCCCAGGCCACATCTTCCAAAAACTGCTGGAGGGCCTTCATCACCATCGGCCCACGCCAGATCACCGGCGTGTCGGGTTCCACCAAAAAGCCCAGGGACATCACCTTGATGCCGTTGCCATCCACCGGCAGGATCTTTTCCTCCTCGTTGACCCGGGGTGGCTCGGTACAGCCCAACATCAGGTGCTGGGAGGGACCGTACACGTCCGCGTCCAGCATCCCCACGGTGAGGTTGAGCTGCCGCAGTGCCAGGGCCAAGTTGGCCGCCACCGTGGACTTCCCCACCCCTCCTTTGCCGGAGGCCACCGCCACCTTGAACCGCACCCCCGGCAGGACCTGAGGCGCCGCCGGGGCTTTCCCCGGCGTCTCCACGGTGACCGAGAGCTTCACCTCCCCCACCCCAGGCAGCTGCGCCAGGGCCGCCCGCGCCTCCCGCTCCACCTGCGGCCCCACCTGGGGGTTGGCGGTGGTCAGGCGGATGTCCACCTCCACCAGCTCACCTTTTACCCGCACGGCTTTCACGAAGCCAAAGGAGACGATGTCCCGGGTCAACCCGGGGAACTTCACCGCCCGCAGGGCATCCAACACCTGCTGCTCTGTGACCACACCCAACCCCTTTCTAGCCCCAGCCCATCCGCTGGCGAACCGCGGGGGAGGCCATGGCCGGGTTCCAAGGCGGATCCCACACCACCTCCACCGCCACCTGCCGCGCCCCCGTGTGCTGGCTCACCGCTTGGCGGATGTCATCGGTGATGCGGTGGATGAGGGGACAACCGCGAACCGTCAAGGTCACCTGCACCTTCACCGCATCGGGAGGGGTCACCCACACCCCATAGACCAAACCCAAATCCACAATGGAAAAGGGGATTTCCGGGTCCATGACCGTGGCCAGGGCCTGCCAAACTTGTTCTTCGGTCACCATGAGTCCCCCTAGTGCACCGGGGCGGTGAGGGGCACCGCCACTCCCCGCCGCAGGGCATCCACTGCTTCCCGAACTTCCCTCATCAACGCTTCCTTGGCCGTCACCCCCAAACCGGCGGTGAGGACGGGTTCGCCGAAACGCACCGTGATCGTGCCGGGACGCAAAAGGTAGCGCTTTTTCGCCAAGATCTGCCGCGGTCCTTGCAAGCCCACCGGTACAATGGGCAGCTGCGCCTTCAACGCGATGAGGAACCCTCCCCGCTGGAAAGGCAAAAGCTCGCCGGTGGGGGTGCGGGTCTCCTCAGGGAAGACCAACACCGAGCGCCCGGCGCGGATGCGCTCCGCCGCCTCCTCAAAGGACCGGATGGCCTCCCGGCGGTTTTTCCGGTCCACTGGGATGAAACCCATGGCGCGCATGGACCACCCCAGGAAGGGAATGGAAAACAAAGACTTTTTTGCCAAGAAACGCACCTGGCCGGGGATCGCCACCAGCAAGGCCGGGATGTCCAGCCAGCTCTCGTGGTTGGCCATGAACACCACGGGGGTGTCCGCCGGCACCTTCTCCGCCCCTTCCACCCGCAGGCGAACCCCGCAGACCCAAAGGATGATGCGCGCCCAAAGGCGTGCCCCGTTGCGGGTCCAATCCCCCTTGGGGGGCAGCAACCCCACCAAAGTGCCGTAGGTCCCCATGAGGATGGTGTCCACCGCCGCCACCAAGAAGGCCAAGGCCGTATGAACGATTCGCAGCACCACCACGCCGGCATTGTACTCCGCCCCAAGGGCAGCGTTTGGGGAGGAAAGGTTTACGACGCCGCCACAGCTGGGGAGGGGCGCCCGGGGCCTTTGAGCTTTTCCACCGGCACGCCGGTGTGCTCCGAAACCAGCCGGTACACCTCTTCCCCTTCCAACACCTCCCGCTCCAGCAGCGCCTCGGCGATGCGGTCCAACACCAAACGGTGCTCCTGCACCAGTTGCTGCGCCCGGCGGTAGGCCTCCTCCACCAGCCGTTTGATTTCCGTATCAATGGCCACGGCCGTGGACTCGGAGTAGTCCTGGTGGCGGGCAAACTCCTTTCCCAAGAAGATGGCCTCCTCCCGCTTGCCAAAGGTGAGGGGACCTAAGTTGGACATCCCCCACTCGCACACCATCTTACGTGCCAGCTCGGTGGCCCGCTCCAAGTCACTGCCGGCACCAGTGGTCACCTTATCGGGACCGAACACCACCTCTTCGGCGATGCGCCCACCCAACAGCACCGTCAGCTCATCTTCCAAGTACCCCTTGGGTAGCAGGTAGCGGTCTTCCTCGGGAAGCTGTTGGGTGAGCCCCAGTGCCATCCCGCGCGGGATGATGGTCACCTTGTGCAGGGGATCGGCATAAGGCAGGAGAGCGGCCACCAAGGCGTGCCCGCCCTCGTGGTAGGCGACAATGCGCTTTTCCTCTTCGGAGAGGGCCAAAGAGCGGCGCTCGGCGCCCATCATCACCTTGTCCTTGGCAAACTCAAAGTCCTCCATGCCCACCGCTTGCTTGTCAAACCGCGCCGCGCGCAGCGCTGCCTCGTTGACCAGGTTGGCCAAATCCGCTCCGGAAAACCCGGGGGTGGAACGGGCCAACACCTCCAAGGACACATCCTCCCCCAGCTTGAGCTTAGAGGTGTGCACCTTGAGGATCTCCAGCCGCCCGTTGAGGTCAGGGCGGTTCACCACGATACGGCGGTCAAAACGCCCCGGGCGGAGAAGGGCCGGGTCCAGGACGTCGGGCCGGTTGGTGGCGGCGATGAGAATGACCCCGTCGTTGGACTCAAAACCGTCCATCTCCACCAACAGGGCGTTGAGGGTTTGCTCCCGCTCGTCGTGCCCGCCCCCCAGACCAGCACCGCGGTGCCTGCCCACGGCGTCAATCTCGTCAATGAAGATGATGCACGGGGCGTTTTTCTTTCCCTGCTCAAAGAGATCCCGTACCCTGCTGGCGCCCACACCCACGAACATTTCCACGAAGTCGGAGCCGGAGATGGAGAAAAATGGCACCTCCGCCTCCCCGGCCACCGCCTTGGCCAAAAGGGTCTTCCCTGTACCCGGTGGGCCCATGAGCAACACGCCCTTGGGGATCTTCCCCCCCAGCTTGGCGAACTTCTGCGGGTTTTTCAAAAACTCAATGATCTCCTGCAGCTCCTCCTTGGCCTCATCCACCCCCGCCACGTCCTTGAAGGTCACCCGTTTCTGATCAGGACTGAGCATTCGCGCCCGCGACTT
>JANXCP010000011.1:0-28319 GCA_025060245.1 Thermoanaerobaculum sp.
GGTTATCCTTGAGCTGCTCTTGCCCCTCAAGCTCTGGGGGTAGAGGCAGGATCAGACCCTAAAAAAGACCCCCTCACGGGGGAAGGATTTGGAATACCCCAACTGGGGTCCTGGTCTGGCTGCAGGAATCCAAGAGTTCCAGGGTCACAAGACGAGGGTTGGCCACGAAGCTTCCCGGGAAAACCACCAGGAAGCCATCCCCGGAACCGCTCCACAGCACGTTGCCCAGCGGTTTGCCGTCGGCCAAGAGGAGCAAGAGAGGTTTGTGACCCACGGGTTGCTCCAGGATGAACCAAAACACCCCCTCGCCACTGGGCTGGCGGTTGGGAATGACCCCCTGAACGGTCCAGAGGGGGCCCCAACGGCTGATGCGTATCCTCGCGTTGACCATTTCGGCCTTGGGCCAACAGAGGAGCACATCGGGGCTTTCAAAAAAAAACTTGTTGGCACATCCCGCGAAACTCATCCCGCGAACGGCGCAGGATGGCCTCCGCGGCGAAGGTGGCCACCAAAGCCTGTTGGGGCTGTGAGCACAGCCCCATGCCTAACCCAGCTAGCACTGGGTACGGCTGAACGTGTTGAACTAGCGGCGAAATGGCCTTGGCTCCTGATTGCTTCAAGGCTCCGGCGGCCCGCACCTGGTCCTGCAGGGTGCCGTACTCGAGAACAAAACGAAGTGGACCTTTCCGTAGGTTTGCCGTCAACCGTTCAAGGCGCCTCACCTGGTGCTGTTGCCACTTCGCCAGGTTGGCGACCCTCCATAACCAGAGGCCGTACCATGCCAAAAAAGACGCGCA
Organism: Thermoanaerobaculum sp.; assembly: GCA_025060245.1. Taxonomy (GTDB): domain Bacteria; phylum Acidobacteriota; class Thermoanaerobaculia; order Thermoanaerobaculales; family Thermoanaerobaculaceae; genus Thermoanaerobaculum. The sequence continues at coordinate 798 of JANXCP010000011.1, forward strand.
CAGCAGGAAAAGGCCAAGCATAACGAAGACACCTCGGGTTTGCGCCTGGCTCGGACGAGGCCAGAGGGCCTGCCACCACCGTGAGCCCCACATCACCGCAGCGAAAAGCAAGAGAATGCGGCCAAAGGCTTGGCGGTAGGAGGGCTGTGCCGACTGCCACACCCAGGTGACGAGGAGGGCGGTTCCCCCCGCGGCCAATAGCCACCCCGTGGTTCGGACCTCTTCGGCGGTTCCATTGGGTTGGCTGGCAGAACTCGCCTTCGCTGAAAACCTCAGCATCAGCGCCGCACCTAAGAGCGGAAGTGCCAACACCCCGGGCCCGTGGAAACGCCACTCCAGCCATTTCTCCTCCAGCGTTTCGGCCCAGACGGCTGCCAGTTCCCCCCGCGAGAAATGGCGAAACTCCTGCCAGCTGGCGAGCCAAGCCGGCCGGGAACCCAGCGTGGCTAAACGGAATGCCTCAAAGAGCAAGGTTGGGGTGAGCGTGGCAAGGAAAACGGCGCCCAGGGGCACTGGTCGCCGCAACTGTGGCATCACCCACAAGGCAGCCACCACAGTGCACAAGACCGCCGGTGCCAACATGAGCTTGGCCTGGACCGCAAGGCCAAGGAGCAACCCGCCAACGACCCAACGTTGGCGGAGGAGAAAAAAAGCACCCCATAAGGAAAAAAGCCAGGGCTGGGTACTCGCCCAGCACAGTACCTGGAGGGTGGTTGTACCAGATCACCGTGGCCCCTCGGCCCTCTGGGTCGGGCGGCGCGTACAGGTGGGAAACGTGCACTTTGCCTGGAAAGCTGACCACCAAGGCACTCACGGAGAGGAACGTGAGCAGGCGCCAAGGGGTACGAGGGGTGAGCCGCCACAGGGCTACAAGAAAAAGCAGGAAAAAGATCCCTAACAGGTTGGCCACCACTTCCAGGTTGTACCCCTCATCCCCCCAAAGGGGTGCCACCCCGCATCGGGAAAAGGCCACAAGGAACCAAAAAGCCCCGCCTAAAGCCGCAAGGCAGGTACACAGCGCCAAAGCTTTTTCCCTGGCCTGAACCTGAGCTTCGAAGAATCGTTTCATTTCGCTGGCGCCTATGGTAGAGGCAGTTGTTGCTGCCCCTGTTACTTGAGGAAGAGCCCTCGGGGACCGAGGGGATGGACAAGACCGTGCCAATTCCCCCTCGGCCCCCTGCCCCCGCGCGGACAAACCCTAAAAGGCCCGAAGCTCTGGGTGTTGGGCTGAAGACAAACCTTCTTACGGGCCGGCCATCAGCTCGCGGCCTAGGGTAGCCCCAGGCATGCGGTTGGAGGTTCCGCTGCCTTTCACCACCTGCCGCCCTTCCTTCGCCACCCAGTGGGTACTGCGCTCGTCGTCCTCCCCGCAGGTGGTGTTGACCTTCCAGCACGCCACCGTTTGCCCCTGGTGCTCCACCTGCTCCTCACCGACCACCAACAGCTTACAGGGCAGGGCCTGCTGCCGCATGAGGTCCAAACGGTAAAAGGTGTGGCTCAGGTTGGGCGCCAAGGGGAGAGCGGCCAGTGAAGGGATCAGGGCGGGTCCCTCCCCCCAGATGGGGCCGGGGGTGGCGATGTCAAAGGTGCGGGTCTGGCCACCCACCACCATGGCAGCGGTGACTTTTCCTTCCCCCTGTTCAGCCGTGAGGGTCACCGGGCCCTGAAGGAACTGGCGAGAACGAAGGGTCAGGCTACCCTTGGCCAGCTTGACCGTGTCCTTGGCCTCACCCTGCGGGGTGCGGAGGGTTTCCGTCACGACCCAAAGGTCGTTTTCTTCCCTCACTGAAAGCTGGCTTTCGAAGGTCTGGGTTTGCCCTTGGGCGTGGACGCTGATGCGGTACTGCCAGGTGCCAGGTTGCAAGGTGAGAGTCTGTATGGGCTTTTCCTCGACCGTGATCCTCTTTGGTTTCTCCACTTTGCTCACGTCCACGGTTATTTCCGCCAGCCTTTTTGCCACGTCGGGTGGCATATCGGCTTGGTAGCGCCCGCCGAGGTGTTTGGCCAGGAACTTTTCCACCGCGGCGTACATGGCCATGTTGTTCACCGGTCGGGCAAAGCCGTGCCCCTCGTCATCCGCCAGGAGGTACTCCACCGGAAAGCCCTTATCCCGCAGGGCCACCACGATTTGGTCGGACTCGCTCTTCTTCACCCGCGGGTCGTTGGCTCCCTGCACCACCATGAGGGGGGTTTTGATCCTGTCCACGTAGTTCAACGGGGATTGGCGTTCCAGTTGTGCCTTCCCCTCGGGGGTTGAGGGATCCCCCATGCGGAAGTGGAAGATGGCCCGGACAGCCTCCCAATAGGGCGGGATGGATTGGAGGAGGGTGATGAGGTTAGAAGGACCCACGATATCCACCGCAGCGGCGTAGAGGTCCGGGGTGAAGGTGACGCCCGCCAAGGTGGCGTATCCCCCGTAGGACCCTCCCATGATCCCCACCCGCTTGGGGTCGGCAATACCGCGCTCCACCAAATACTTGACCCCCCAGGTGATGTCGTCCTGCATCTTCTCACCCCACTGCCGGTTGCCGGCGTTGAGGAAGGCCTTCCCGTAGCCGGTGGAGCCGCGGAAGTTGGGCTGCAGCACCGCGTAGCCGCGGTTGGCTAAGAACTGCGCTAACCCTGAATACCCCCAGAAATCGCGGGCCCAGGGTCCGCCGTGGGGCACCACCACCAACGGGAGGTTCTTGGCAGGAATTCCTTTGGGGAGGGTGAGGTAGGCGGGGATTTCCAACCCATCCGAGGAGGGGTAGCGGATGGGCTGCACCGAAGCCAGGTACTTCCGGGGGAGGCGCTCACGGACGCGGTATTGGAAGATCAGCTTTTTCTTCTCCCGATCAAAAAGGTAGGTTTCCCCTGGTTCTGTGTCGGCGGTGGCGGTGATGAGTAGGAGCTTTTCATCTCGCGTGATGGAAGAGTAGTTGAGCAGCCGCCCAGGCAGGCGCCGTTGTAAGAACCGGTACATCTCCGCCCACGCCGGATCGCGCCAGTACACCCTCGGCCGGTCCTCCAGGTAGACCGTCCCCACCAGCTCGTCGGTGCGTTCGGAGAAAATGGCGGCCGTGAGGTCTACCCGTGCCAAGGGGTCTTCTTCTAGTTTTTCCACGTGACCGGTGACCAGATCCAGCAACGCCAACTGGGCAAAGTTGACGTCCTCGCCCCGGTTGGTGAGCAAATACACCTTTTGCCCATCCTTGGCAAACCTCAAGGTGGTGCAGGTCTCCAGCACCGAGCAGCCGTACACCTTGCGGAACGTTCCATTTTCCCAAGCGAGGATTTCCGTGTCGCCATTTGGGAGCACGCGCTGGGCCAGGCGGGGTTGTCCGTCCAGGTCAAACTCCCAGCCGGTGATCCGATCCGTGTTCTTGTATACCAACTCCTTTTCGCCCGTGGAGATGCGGACGCGGTACAGGTCGTGCCAAGAAGCGTCGCGATCGTTGAGGCCTACCCAGATGATGTCGGGGTGTTTTTTGGGCACATCGTAGATGAGGGCCCGTACCCCTTTCAGGTCCGTGAGGTTGCGGGCCTGTGGAGCGGGTTCGCCGGGAGCAGGCCGGTCCGCCGGGAATACGGCCCAGACGTTAAAGTTCTCATCCCCATCGTTGTCCTTGACAAAGAGGATAAAGCGGGAGTCTTGACTCCAGAAAAAGCCAGGAATGGGTCGCTTGGTCTCGGCGGTGAGGAGACGCGCGGCAGAGAAGGGTTCAAAGGTACCCTTGACCCAGATGTTCCTTGTGTCCTTCCAGGGCTTGAGGAAGGCCATGTACCGGCCATCGGGAGACAGCTGTGCCCCGGCAATTTCTGGGTTGCCAAAGAACAGCTCCCGATCCAGCAGGGGCGGCAACTTCGCCGAGGCGGGTAGGGCGGTCACGGCCACCGCCACAAGCCAGAGGGCCGTGAGCAAGCGCGGTTGCGGTTTCATGTTCCAAGCCTCCTTTCTTGATCCCCGACAATATACGACCCGTTGTAGTTGCAGGTTCCCACCAAGGCGCGGTAGCTTGGGTGGCTAGGCCACGTATCTGACCCGCGACCAAACCCAGGCTCAAAGGAAGCTGGTCCACGCGGGTCTACATGTTCCGCCGGTACTGCCCCCCGACCTGGTAGAGGGCGTGGGTGATCTGGCCTAGGGAGGCCACGCACACCGTATCCAGAAGCTCGGCAAACAGGTTCTTACCACTGCGCGCTGCCTGTTGCAGGCGGGCTAGGGCGTAGGCGGCAGGGCGTTGCCAGGGTGGTAAGGCGTCCAAGTCCGGATTGGGAACCGGCGCATTCCTATGACGCTCCCAAAGCTCCGCCTGCCGGTGGCGTGCTTGGAAGTCCCGCAAGTGCTCCAGGCGGGCATTTTTTTCTTCCCGGCTGGCGCGGGTAAGCTGCGGTGCCTCCAGCTCATAGCTGCTGCGGCGTGGGTCTTCAAAGAAGTTGACCCCCACAAGGGGCAGCTCCCCGGAATGCTTGAGGCGCTCGTAGTGGAGGGACTCCTCTTGGATCTTGGCCCGTTGATAGCCGGTTTCCATGGCGCCAAGCACTCCTCCCCGTTCCGCCAAGCGGTCAAACTCCTGCAGCACCGCTTCCTCTACCCGATCGGTAAGCCACTCAACGAAATAGGAACCCTGCCAAGGGTTCTCGTTCTTCAAGAAGCCAAACTCCAAGGTGGAGATGAGCTGAATGGCCAAGGCACGGCGCACCGATTCCTCGGTAGGGGTGGTAATGGCCTCGTCGTAGGCGTTGGTGTGCAGCGAGTTGCAGTGGTCCGCCAGCGCCAGCAAGGCCTGGAGGGTGGTGCGGATGTCGTTAAAGGCAATTTCCTTGGCGTGCAGGGAACGGCCCGAGGTTTGAATGTGGTACTTCAGTTTTTGCGATCGCTCGTTGGCCTGGTAACGGTGGCGCATCGCCACCGCCCAGATTCTCCGGGCGACCCGGCCAATGACCGTGTACTCGGGGTCCATGCCGTTGGAGAAGAAAAAGCTCAAGTTGGGTGCAAAGGCATCCACCGGCAACCCGCGGGCCAGGTAGTACTCCACATAGGTAAACCCGTTGGCCAAGGTAAAGGCCAATTGGGTGATGGGATTGGCACCCGCTTCCGCAATGTGGTAGCCAGAAATGGATACGGAATAAAAGTTCCGCACCTGGTTTTCCACAAACCAGCTCTGGATGTCTCCCATGAGCCGCAGGGCAAACTCGGTGGAAAAAATGCAGGTGTTTTGCGCTTGGTCTTCCTTCAGGATGTCCGCCTGGACCGTTCCCCGTACCACCCGCACGGCGCACCCCAGCGCCTCCTCCCATTCGCCGGGTCGCAGCAAGGTGGCGATCTCCTCCCAGCTTTTTCCATTCACAGTGGGCTGCAGGGCGTCCTCTGGGTTGCCGCGCAGGCGACCGTCGGCAATCAACCTTCTCTTCGCCTCCTGCCGCCCCGCTACGTTGAAAAACATGGCCAAGATCATGGGTGCCGGCCCGTTGATGGTCATGGATACGCTGGTGTTGGGGGCACAGAGGTCAAAGCCGGCGTACAACCGTTCCATATCCTCAACGGTGCAAATGGAAACCCCCGACTCGCCCACTTTGCCAAAGACGTCGGGCCGCTCCTGTGGGTCTTCCCCGTATAAGGTGACGGAGTCAAAGGCGGTGGAAAGGCGGGCGAAGGGCTGACCGGCGCGGAGGAAATGGAAGCGCCGGTTGGTGCGCTCAGGCCCTCCCTCGCCGGCAAACATACGCGTGGGCAACTCCTCCTGGCGCTTGAAGGGAAACACCCCGGCCGTGTAGGGGTAGGCACCCGGCACGTTTTCCCGCAGGATGAAGCGCAGGATCTCCCCCCAGTCCTCGCTGTCGGGAAGGACCACCTTGGGGATGGGGGTCCCGGCCAGGGAGGGGGATGTGAGGGGAACCGTCACCTCCCGCTCCCGCACCCTGTAGGTGAACGTATCGCCAGCGTAATCTTCCTTGAGCCTGGGCCAGGTGGCCAAGGCATTTCGGCTTTCGGGCAACAGCTCATGGGCCAGTCGGCGAATTTCCGCATCCAAATCCGCCAAGGCCGGCTCCGGGGGGAGGGTGCCGGTGGTGATGGCCTCAAATAGCTGCCAGAGTTGGGCGAAGGTTCCCTCCCCAGGCAAGGCCGAAAGGAGGGCGCGGGCTCCCACCAGCTGATAGAGCTTGCGGGCCACCGCCACCTGTTGCTGGGCCTGTTCGCGCGCCTTTCGGCAAGTTCTGGCGATCTCGCGCAGGTAATTGCTGCGTTCTGCGGGGATGATGGGGTGGCGCTGGGGCAGCCCCACCAGTTCGGCGTGGGACCGCTCCAGGTGGAAGGCTTGGCCAAAGCGGCTCTCCAGCTCCCGCACGAGCCTGCGGTAAAGGGCGTTGACCCCGGCGTCGTTGAACTGGTGGGCGCAGGTGCCGAAAACCGGCACATCCTCCTCGGCGCCGGAAAAATCGGGGTGTACCCTACGCCACTGCCGCCGCACCTCCCGCAGGGCGTCCAAGGCTCCCGGTCGGTCAAACTTGTTGATCGCCACCAGGTGGGCGAAGTCCAGCATTTCAATCTTTTCCAGCTGCAACGCTGCACCGTACTCCGGCGTCATGGCGTAGAGGGCCACATCGGCGATGTCGGCAATTTCACTGTCCGCCTGCCCCGCGCCGGCGGACTCCACGAAGATGAGGTCAAAGCCCGCGGCTTTGAGGACCTGGATGGCCCCTTCCACGGCGTTGGAGAGGCTGCGGTGGGCCTGGCGGGTGGCCAAGGAGCGCATGTACACGCGTTCGCTGGCCAAGGCGTTCAGGCGGATGCGATCTGCCAGCAAGGCACCACCCGTGCGGCGCTTGGTGGGGTCAACGGCGAGGATGGCAACTTGCAGTTGGGGAAAATCCGCCAGGAACCGACGCACCAACTCGTCCGTCAGGGAGGACTTCCCCGACCCGCCTACGCCGGAGATCCCCACCACGGGAACGTTTCGCGTAGGTAGGGAAAGCGTGGGGGTTATTCCCGCTTCCACCTGGGAAATGAGACGGGCAATGGGCTGCCACTGGGCTGGGGTCAGCTCTGGGGGTTGACCGTCGCTCAATTGGGTCACGGCAAAATCACAGGCCTCCAGCATGAGGCTGATCATGCCCTCTAAACCCAGTTGACGCCCGTCTTCCGGGGAAAAAATCTTGGCTACCCCATAGGCCTCCAGCTGGCGGATTTCCTCGGGCACGATCACCCCTCCGCCCCCGCCGAACACCCGGATGTAACCGGCGCCCCGTTGGCGCAGGAGGTCCACCATGAAGGTGAAGAACTCCATGTGTCCCCCCTGGTAGGAGGACACCGCGATCCCTTGGGCGTCCTCTTGAATGGCCGCGTCCACGATTTCCCGCACCGATCGGTTGTGGCCCAGGTGGATCACCTCGGCACCGTGGGCTTGCAGCAGTCGGCGAATGATGTTGATGGCCGCGTCGTGCCCGTCAAAAAGGGATGCTGCCGTGACGATGCGGACTTTGTTCCTGGGGGTGTAGACCTGACCCATAGTCACCTTCCTCAGGGATTCTAGCTGAGGGTTGGCCCGGCCTCGGGTTTGCCTCCCATGCTGCTCCTCCCCGGGGTGGGCCAAATGTTCTCAAGTTTTTTGACCCGTGCTGTGCGGTTGGAAGAACCGGTGTCTTGGCGACGTTGCACCCCAAGCCCCGAGGTGCCAAAAATGAGCAGAGCAAGGCCAACTAGAGCACGAGGCCCGGCGCAGGTGGCGGGAGTTCCTGAATGGCGATGAAGACCCGTTCCGGCTCCCCCGCCAACCAGTACACCTTTCGGCCCGACCGCCAAAAAAGGTGATGTCCTCCCGGCCCTACCGTGAGGAACCGCTGTGGTTCTTCCCGTTGTGGCCGCGGTGGGGTGAACTCCGGGCTGTGTTCCATGACGCGCACCATCCTCTGCAAGGTGGCCGACGCGGCCCCGTCAGAGGCAAAGATGGCCACGTAAAGGGTCATCGTCCCTCGCCCATACTCGGCCACCACTGCCTGGGGCGGGCGAAAACGCCCCCCGTGGAGGTCCTCTAGGAGGGCTATGGCTTGCCGGCCTGCCCAAACCCGGGTGCGGGCGAGCCCCGCCAGGCTCCTGGGTGCCGGCGGCTGACCGCAGGCGATAAGGCCCAGAAGGAAAAGGGCAATCACCGACCGCCTAGCCCGCAAGGCCCGACTCCGCGGCGACGGAAGCCATGGCATCACGGACAAAAGCCACGTGTTCCGCCAGGGGCATCCCTATTTCCTCCGCTCCCCGCAAGATCTCCTCCCGGTTCACCGAGCGGGCAAAAGCCTTTTCCTTCATGCGCTTTAGCACCGACTCCACGGGGAGGGCAGCGATGCGGCGGTCGGGGCGCACCAGGGTGCAGGCCACGAGAAAACCGGTGAGTTCGTCCACGGCAAACAGGCAACGGGCCATGGGGGTATCGCGCGGGACACCGGTATAGGAGGCGTGCCCCTCAATGGCGCGTACCCACGGCTCAGGCCAACCCTGTTCCCGCAGAACTCGTGCCCCGACCCACACGTGTTCCTCTTGAGTGGGGTGCTTCTCGTAGTCAAAGTCGTGGAGCAGGCCGACGATCGCGTAGGCCTCCTCGTCTTCCCCTAGGCGGCGAGCATGGGCGCGCATCGCCGCCTCCACCGCCAAACAGTGCTTGCGGAGGTTTTCTGAGCTCACCCAAGCGCACAGCAACTCCCACGCGTCTTGCCGGTCGTACCTCATAGGCCAAGCTTAGCCCAGGTCGGGCTAGTCCACCACGTAATGGCACCCCACCGAGGTGGGGTTGCGCCGCGCCGCCTCGGCAATCAGGCCGGCTGCCAAGCAGCCGTGGAAGAGGTCCACCAGCGATGCGGAGATGGGGGTGGTGCGGTAAAACTGCGTCAGACGCACCAACTGGTGCCGCAGGTCCGCCACGGCTCGCTCCAGGCGTTCGCGGGTGCGCACGATCCCCACGTAGTTCCACATGGTGTGGCGGATGGCGGACCAGTCTTGGGCGATCAGTGCTGGGTCCTCGTTGGACGGTCCAGGCACCGGCTCCCAGTCGGGGATGGCCCCTCGCAGGTCCTCTTCCAGAGGCTCCGCCTGGGCCTGTGCTGCCGCCTGCCTTCCCGCCACCAGGCCAAAGGTGAGCCCTTCCAACAGGGAGGTGGAGGCCAAGCGGTTAGCCCCGTGCACTCCGGTACAGGCCACTTCGCCGGCCACGTACAAGCCGGGCAGGGTGGTGCGTCCCTGAAGGTCCGAGACCACCCCGCCGCAGGTGTAGTGGGCCCCCGGCACCACGGGAATACGCTGGCCGGCGATGTCAATCCCATAGCGAGCACAGGTCTCCGCCACGGTGGGAAAGCGCTGAGCCAGCTCTTTCCCTTTGCCGCCCAGATCCAGGAAGACACACTCGGCACCGGTGCGGTGGAGTTCGTCCACGATGGCCCTGGCCACGACATCACGCGGCGCGAGCTCGGCCCTGGGGTGGTAGCGCTTCATGAACCGCTCGCCGGCTTCGTTCACCAGCTTGGCCCCGGCGCCACGCAAGGCCTCGGTGATGAGGAAACGCGGCGCTCCGGGGACGTAGAGGCAGGTGGGGTGAAACTGGATGAACTCCAAGTTCAAGAGGCGCACACCCGCCCGCGAGGCCATAGCCAGCCCCGAACCGATGGACCCCGGGTGGTTGGAGGTGTGGATATAAAGGGCACCTGCACCGCCAGTGGCGAGGACGGTGGCGGCGGCGAACACCGTCATGACGCGGTTAGTCGCCACCTCCAACACGTAGGCACCGAGACAACGGTTCTCCAGGGAGTAGCGGTCCACGGTGCGTCGGGAATGGTGGTGCGTGGTGAGGAGGTCCACTGCCTGATAGCCCGCCAAAAGGGTCACCCGCGGGTGTTTGCGCACCGCGCGCAAGAGCCCCTCTTGGATGGCCGCCCCAGTGCGGTCAGCGGCGTGCAGGATCCGCGGCACCGAGTGGGCGGCTTCCAAGACCAAATCCAGGCTCCCGTCAGCCCGCCGGTCAAAGGGGATGCGCAACCGCTTCACGAGCCATTCCTCCACCGCCTTGGGTCCCTCGGTGGCCAGGAAATGGGCCGCCTCGGGGGAGCCAAGCCCCGCACCGGCGGCCAGGATGTCGGCGGCCAGCAGTTGAGGGGAGTCTTGCTCACCGCGGAAGACGATGCCTCCTTGGGCACGGGCCGTGTTCGTTTGGCCGGGGTCGGGAGCCCGCGAAAGGACCAATACCTCTGCCCCCGCTTCCGCCGCGGCCAAGGCCGCAGCCAATCCGGCGACGCCGCTGCCCAAAACCAGCACCTGGGTGTGGTGACGCGCTTGCACGTTCAAAGGATCACCTTCATGGAGCAGTCCAGGGCGGGGGCGGAATGGGTCACCGCGCCCACGGAAATGAAGTCCACTCCCGTGAGGGCCACCTCGCGGACGTTGGCCAGGGTGATGCCCCCAGAAGCTTCCAACACCGCTTTGCCTTTGGCCTTGCTCACTGCCTGGCGCAACGTGGCCAGGTCCATGTTGTCCAGCAGCAGGTGAGGAACAGCGCAGGCCAAAGCCTCTTCCACCTGTTCCAGGGTGCTGCACTCCACCACGAGGGGGGGTTGCCCCCCCCACCGACGGCGCACCTTGTCCACCGCCAGGGTGATGGAACCGCAAGCGGCAATGTGCGTGTCTTTCACCATGGCGGCGTCGTAGAGGCCCATGCGGTGGTTCTTACCCCCTCCACAGCGCACCGCGTGTTTTTCCAAACGCCGAAACCCCGGAGTGGTCTTGCGCGTGTCCAACAGCTGGCAGCCAGTTCCCCGCAGGGCTTCCACGAATTGGTGGGTGAGGGTGGCGATCCCGGAAAGGCGCATGAGAAAGTTCAAGGCGGTGCGTTCGGCGGCCAGCAACGCCCTCGCTGGTCCTTGCACTTCCAGGATGGTTTCCCCAGGCGACACCGCTTGCCCGTCCTCTCGCTGCACCCTCACCTCACAGGAGGGATCCAAAAAACAGAAAGCGTAGGCCGCGGCGGGGACCCCCGCCAGGACCCCCTGCTGTTTTGCTTTGATGTGAGCTTGGGCCTTGGCGGTCGGGGGGAAAAGAGCCTCCCCTGTGATGTCTGGCAAGTCCTCGGCAAAGGCCAGGGCCAGCAGGTGGGGGAGAGAGCTGGCGTAAGGTTCGGGTAAATGGCTCACGGCGCCATTGTAGCCTCGGGGAAATGCTGGTCCAGCAGAGCACGCAGGGCCGCCATGTCCTCGGGAGTGGTGCCACAGCACCCCCCTACCAGGCGAGCGCCAGCGGCCAAGCACCCTAACATGCAGCGGGCGTACTCCTGGGGTGGCACTTTGGCAGCAGCCAGATGCGGGCTTGCCTCGTCGTACCAGCCGTTGTTGGCGTAGGCCACCAGGGGCAAAGGGGAAACGGCCGCCATTTGCGTCAGGGCGGGTACGAGGTCCACGAGGCGCGTGCAGTTGACCCCGATGGCCACAACCCCGGGTAGAGTCACGGCCTTAGCCGCCTCGGCAGCGCGTTCGCCGGAAAGCAGCCGTCCACCGCTTTGACAGGCAAAACAGATGAGCACCGGCAGGCCCGTGGCCCGAGCGGCCTCACAGGCGATGCGGGCTTCGCGAATGGAGTTGAACGTTTCCAGCAGCAGCCCGTCGGGGGACGCTTGGGCGAGGATGTGGGCGGTGTGTCGGTGTGCTTCCCGCAGGGTAAGGTCGTCCGGTGCCAAATCGGGACGATAGCAGTCTTCCAGGGTGGTCATGGAAGCCAAAACCCGCACCGGGCGTGGCGCTTCCGCTGCCGCCTGCCTGGCTAGCGTGACCGCGGTCTGAGCCAGCTCCCAGGCCTGGGGATAGCGGGGAAAGCGGCGCAGGGCGTAGGGGCTGACGCGAAAGGTATTGGCCGTGAGTACCTCGCAACCCGCGGCCACGTAGTCCCGATGCAGTTGCAACACCGCCTGCGGGTCGTGAACGAGGGCGCCCACCCCCCACAGGGTGGTGGCTGAGGCCACCCCCCGCTGGAGCAGTTGGGAGCCCATGGCGCCGTCCAACAGACGCGGCCTTTGTCGCAGCCACTCCTCCCACCCTGGCTCTGGCGCCCCATCCGCTGGGGTCTGCCCCGGCGGCGTTGACGGTGCTTGTTCTGCCACCCTACCATGATACCGATGGCGGCACGGGAAAAAGCGGTGATGGTTGCTGTGGCCACGGAAGCCCTGCCGCTTAGCCAGGTCCACCTTGATTTAGACGAGTTGGCAGCGCTCTTGGACACCGCCGGTGCTGACGTGGTGGGTCGGCTGGTGCAGAAGCGGGGAGCCCCAGATCCCGCCACTTATCTCGGGAGGGGCAAGGTGGAGGAGCTGCGGGCGTTGGTCCAGGACACCGGCGCTGGGCTGGTGGCCTTTGATGGCGAGCTTACCCCTGCCCAGGTCCATCACCTGGAGGAGCAGCTACCGGAGGGGGTCAAGGTCCTGGACCGAGCGGCGGTCATCTTGGACATCTTTGCCCTCCGTGCCCGCTCCCGCGAGGCCAAGCTCCAGGTGGAGCTGGCGCAACTGGAATACCTCCTTCCCCGCCTTACCCGCCGCTGGCAGCACTTGTCCCGGCAGGCTGGGGGGATCGGTACGCGCGGGGTGGGAGAAACCCAGTTGGAGATTGATCGGCGTGTGATCCGACAGCGGGTGGCGGTATTGAAACGCGCCCTGGGTGGTGTGGAAAAGGAGCGCTGGGTCCAGCGGCGACGACGCCAGCGGGTCCCCTCGGTGGCCTTGGTGGGGTATACCAACGCTGGGAAGTCGGCCTTGTTTTCTCGCCTCTCCCATGTGGAAACGTTGGTGGAGGACCGCCTCTTTGCCACGTTGGATCCTTTGGTCCGCCGCGCCCGGCTGGGCCAGGGTTTGATCGCGACGGTGGCGGACACCGTTGGCTTCATCCGCAAGCTGCCGCATCAGTTGGTGGCTTCCTTTCGCGCCACGCTCCTGGAGGCCGTCTCGGCTGACCTGTTGGTCCACCTGGTGGACGTGTCTTCTCCCCGGTGGCGGGAACAGCTGCGGGTAGGGGAGGAGGTGTTGGAGTCCCTGGGGGTAGACCCCGCCGGTTGCCTGCTGGTGCTGAACAAAGTGGACCGTTTGGGCGGGGAACCGCGCCCCAACGTTCCTGGCCGAACAGTGCTTTATACCTCTTGCACCACGGGGGAAGGGGTTGAAGAGTTGCGGGGTGTACTGGCAGAGATGCTCATTGCCAGGGGGGCCGTGTCGGTGGTGCGGCTTTCCGTGGCGGCCGGCGAGCAGCTGCAGCAGGCCCTAGCCTGCCCCGATGTGGTGGGGCAAAGCTTTTCTGCGGCAGGGGTGGAGCTTTACCTGCGCCGGCGTTCTCGGGGTCAGTGAACGGGAGCTGGGTCCTAGGTTTGTCCCGGGAGGCGAAGTTCGCGGGCAGGAGAAGCCTCGGGGCGGCACTCTGCGTGCACCATGGTGCGCGCTCCGGCAGTTCGGCGGCAGGGCCGAACGGTTACGGCAACCGAGGGCGCAGACAAAAGGGTCTTGCACCAAAGCCGCAGGGAAACGGCCCTAACCCCGCAGACGAAGGAAAGCGCGAGCCAGGGGTTTGAGTTGGAGGACCGGCGAAAAAAGATTGGTGGAGCCGATGGGAGTCGAACCCACGACCTCATGAATGCCATTCATGCGCTCTCCCAGCTGAGCTACGGCCCCACCTGGGGTCAAAAATCTAGCAAATTCCTCCACGGGGGTCAATAAGCCGCGGTGGGAAGAGGGGAGACTGCCCAGGCCGCCCGAAGAGCAAGACCCGCAGAGTTTTTAACACCCGTTTTTTCTCTCTGCTCCGAAATCGCTCCAAGGTAGCGGCAGGCAAACCGCACCGGCGATCCCATTTTGGTGCCCTTACAAAAAGTATTGACCCAGCCGTAGAGTGTACAATGGCCGCGGAAGCGCACGGGGCCTGGTGGCCCTCGCGGTCTTCAAAACCGTTGCCCGGCCACGGTGGTGGTCGGGGGTGGGTTCGATTCCCATGCGCTTCCGGAAATTCTGCCCAAGAGGGTGCTAGGATGCTGGCCGTGGTGGAGCAGGGATCGCGACACATCTACGTCGGTGAGCTGGCGGAAACACCGCTGCCCGAGATGCTAGCCACGATTCACCGTTACCGCGTGCCGGGGGTCTTGGAAGCAGAGGTGGGGGACGCCCTCAAGCGGGTGTTCATCTACGACGGGGACATCATCTTTGCCACTTCCACCAACCGCGCCGAATCATTAGGGGATATGCTCTTGGCTGCGGGACGTATAAGCCACGAGCAGTACCGGGCCTCCACCCTGCGCCTTTTGGAAAACCCGCACAAGCGCCATGGGCAAATCCTGGTGGAGATGGGGATCCTCACCGAAGCGGAGTTGCGGGTGGTGGTGCTGGAACAGGTGCAGCGCATTGTCTGGGGTCTTTTCGGCGTTGCAGAAGGGAAAGTGACCTTTACCCTCGGCGAGTACCGCACGGATGAAACCTACAAGCTGCGAATCCCCACCCCACGGGCGGTGCTGCACGGCTGTAAGACCGTTCCCGATGCCCGGCGGTTAGTGGGACGGCTGGGAGTGAAGACCACGGTGTACCAACGTGCGGCCACGCCGGAACACCTGCAGGGTCTTGAACTCGAGGTGCAAGAGGAGCAGCTGCTGCAGTTGGTGGATGGTCGTAAAACCCTCTACGAGCTGTGCGAGCAGGGTCCCTTTGCCCCGGGTTTGAACGCCCGAATTCTCTACGCCTTCTCCTGCCTGGGCCTCATTCAAAAGGCCAAGGAACAGTCCGGGATCAAGGTCCAGGTCTCATCGGTTTGAACCTTGTAGAATAGTGGCGGGGCCAGTGGGCCCTAATCTTTGCCGGCGCCGGGGGGTTCGGACCCCAGCAGTCCGGAGCCTTCGCCATATGGGGGGAAGAAGCAATGCCTTTGTACGAGTACGCCTGTTCGCAGTGTGGGGTGCATACGGAAGTCATGCAGCGGGTGGATGCCCCTCCTCTTGCTGCTTGTCCCAGCTGTGGTGGGCCCGTGCGCAAGGTGTTCGCGCCGCCGGCCCTGCAGTTCAGAGGGTCAGGCTGGTACATCACCGACTACGCGCGGGCCGGTAACGGCAGCAAGCGCCAGGAACAGTCCAAGGGCGGCGAGGGGAGCAACGGCTCGGCTTCCTCGTCCACCAAGAGCACCGACCAGGGAAGCTCCACTGGCACCACCGCTGGCAGTTCGGACAAGGGCTAGGCTGAAGTGGCGCCCAAACCGCGTACCACTTCCTGGAGGAACTGACGGAACGCCGGGCCCAGCTCGGGGTGAGCAAGACCCAGCTCCACCGTTGCTCGTAAGAAGTCCCCTTTGTTGCCCGCGTCGTAGCGCCGGCCGGGGAAGGTGCAGGCGTACAGGGGCTCTCGGCGCAGGGTGCGGCGCAAACCCTCGGTCAATTGGATCTCGCCGGACGGGTCGGGCGGTGTGCGGTGGAGCTCGTCCAACACCGCGGGGGTGAGGATATACCGCCCAATAATGGCCAAGCGAGAGGGCGCCTGGTGGGGGGCTGGCTTTTCTACTAAGTCCAGAACGCGAAAGACCCCACCCCCTAGGGGCTGTGCTGCCACGCACCCGTAGCGGGCAATTTCCTCCTGCGGCACCTCCATCACCGCCACCACCGAGGCACCCGTTTCGCGGTGCACCTGCGCCAGATGGCCAATGGCAGGCGTATCTCCCACGATGACATCGTCCCCCAGCAGGACCGCAAAGGGTTCCTGGCCCAAGAGCGAGGCGGCCTGCAGGACCGCATGACCGAGCCCCAGGGCCTGTTTCTGCCGCACCGCCACCACTTCCACGAGGCTGCCCACCTGTTGCACCGTCCTCAACAGGTCCTCCTTTCCCTTGCTGGCCAAAAAGGCCTCCAGCCGCAGGTTGCGGTCAAAGTGGTCCTCAATGGCCGCTTTGCCCTCGGCGGTGACGAAGATGGCCGTGGTAAAGCCTGCAGCCACGGCTTCTTCCACCACGTACTGCAGTGCAGGCTTATCCACCAGGGGGATGAGCTCCTTGGGGATGGCCTTGGAGGCGGGGAGAAAGCGCGTGCCAAAACCGGCAACGGGGAAAACCGCCCGCTTGAGCTTCACGGCTGCCCCTCCGAGGGGCGGGGAAAACCCACCACCCCAGCACACCGAATCCGAGCCCCCGGTTTGACTCCGTGGGCTGCCGCCTGACCACCCACAAGTTCCAGGACTGCCCGCGCCGGGCGGCTCGGTTTGTAGGACGGGCAAGGGTCTAGCTTGCAAGGAGGCGCGGAGTGCTTCACGTCCACCACCGTCCCGTACGCATCCAGCCAAATGAAATCCAAGGGGATGAGGGTGTTTTTCATCCAAAAGGGCAGGTAGTCGTCCTGGGAAAACAGGAACAGCATGCCCTGGTTCGGCGGCAGGTAGTCGCGGAACATGAGCCCCAACGCCTTCTGTTCCTCGGATAAGGCCAATTCCACCGTAACCACGTGCCCATCGGGAAGGGTGCACGTAGGCCCTGCTCCTTGGGCAGCGAGCGTCACAGCGAGCAGACAGGCCATCATGGGCTACTCCTCCACCAACTTGTATTTTTTCACGTGGTACCGGAAAGCTCGGTACGACATTCGTAGCAGGCGAGCCGCGCTTTTTTGCACCCCCCCGGTGCGCAGCAAGGCCTGCCGCATGTACTCGCGACGT
Source organism: Thermoanaerobaculum sp. (assembly GCA_025060245.1). GTDB lineage: Bacteria > Acidobacteriota > Thermoanaerobaculia > Thermoanaerobaculales > Thermoanaerobaculaceae > Thermoanaerobaculum. The sequence continues at coordinate 17,462 of JANXCP010000011.1, forward strand.
AGCTCGTGAATGTGCGCCTCCACGTCAAACCCGGATTCTGGCAAGCGAACGGGAGGGGAGGCGGCAAGAGGCTGAGCCTCCCCCAAGAGGGAGAGGGGCAGGGAGCTCAAGGTGATCACCGCCGAGGGTTCCAGAGCCACGGCCCGCTCCATAATGTTTTCCAGCTCGCGCACGTTTCCTGGCCAGTGGTAGCTTTCCAGTACGGCCATCACATCGCGGTGAATTTGCTTGATGGGCACCTGAAGTCGCCCGCAGGCACGGCTGACGAAGTGACGGGCCAACTCGGGGATGTCCTCCCGCCGCTCGCGCAAGGGTGGCACGTGAAGGTGGATCACGTTGAGGCGGTAAAAAAGATCTTCACGGAACTTACCGACTCTTAGGAGCTGCTCCAGGTTGCGATTGGTGGCGGCAATGATCCGCACATCCACCTCAATTTCGCGGTTGTCTCCCACCGGCCGGATCTTTCGCTCTTGCAGGGCGCGCAGGAGCTTGACCTGCATGGCCAGGGGGAGCTCTGCCACCTCGTCGAGGAAGAGCGTGCCGCCGTGGGCCTCCAAAAAAAGCCCTCGCTTGTCCCGAATGGCACCGGTAAACGCCCCGCGGGCGTGGCCGAAAAGCTCCGACTCCAACAGGGGCTCAGGAAGAGCTCCGCAGTTGACTGGGACAAACAGTCCTGCGGCGCGCGGGGAAGCGGCGTGGATGGCACGGGCCAGGAGCTCCTTGCCCGTACCCGACTCTCCCGTGATGAGGACGGTGGCATCGGAGCGAGCGATTTGCGGCAGCCGTTGGAGGATTGGCCAAAGACTGGGGGCTTGTCCAATGAAATCAAAAAAGGCCGCCGGCTCAGGAGCGTGGACAGCCAGGTGTTTGGCCACCACCCCTTTGAAAACTTCCATGTCGAAGGGCTTGGAGAGGTAGTCCACCGCCCCCTCCCGCAGGGCAGTAATGGCTTGGGCGGGGGTGGTGTGGGCGGTGATGACCAAAAACGGCACGTCGAGCCCTCCCACCCGCGTGGAGCGGACCAGCTCCAAACCGTTGCCGTCCGGCAAGAAAATGTCACACACCACCAGGTCAAAGCCGCCCCGCGCCAGGGCAGCCTGGGCCTCGGCGAGCGTCCCTGCCTCCGCCACGCGGTAGCCTTCCGCCTCCAGGACTATGCGCAGCAGCTCGCGCATGGCGGCTTCGTCATCCACCACCAAAATCCTGGGTGCCACCTAGGCCTCCCGCATGGGAAGGGTCAGGGTGAAGGTGGAACCCTCGCCTGGCTGAGAATCCACCTTCACCTCGCCGCCGTGCTCGCTGACAATGGAGTACACCACCGCCAGCCCCAGCCCCGTGCCCCCCCGGCGAAATGCTTTAAAGGGCTGAAAGATCTCATCCAAACGTTGGGGGTCCATGCCCTCCCCTTCATCGCGAAACCGTATCATATAGTTTGCTTCCTGGGGAAAGGCCTCAACGGTCAGCGCGCCGCCCTCGGGCATGGCTTGAATGGCGTTCCGTGCCAAGTTGAAGAAAGCTTGTCGGAGTTGCTGTTCATCGGCGAGGACCGCCTTGGGGTGGGGGATGATGTGACGGAGGATGCGGTGGTGCGGTCCCACCTCGGAGGAGTGGGCGAAAAGGTCTAGGGTTTCCTCCAAGACGCTGGCAATCTGGCAAGGTCCCCAACGCGGTTCGGGGGGACGGGCGTAGTTGAGAAAGGATTCAATGATGTTGGAGAGTCTTCGCGATTCGTTGACCACGATGCGCAGCAGCCGCCGTTCCTCGTCTGAGAGGCCGCTGCGGGTGGCCAGCACTTGCGCCGCTCCGGAAATGGATGCGAGGGGGTTGCGGATTTCGTGGGCAATGCCGGCGGCCATTTCCCCTGCTGCCACCATGCGTTCGCGCAGCTTTTCCTTCCGCGCTACCTCCTGCGCTTCCGTCAAATCGCGAAAATGGGCCACCGCTCCCAAGACTTCCCCAGTGTGAGAGGCCAGGGGGGTGACGGTACAACCCAAAGGCCGGAGGGAGGAGGTGACGGTCCCTTCCATTTTTTGCCCAAATCCCAAGGCCACTCGTGCCAGCACCTCATCCCACGCCACGCCGGCCAAAGGCAATACTTCACCGATGGGCTTCCCCTCAAGGGGTGGGTGCAGGCCGGTGATGGCGCAGGCAGCGGGGTTGGCCAGCAGCACGCGACCAGCCAAGTCGCAGGCCAGGACCCCCGACTCCACCGAACGGAGGACGTCCACGGTGAGGGCCATGGCTCGCGCCGCCGCCGCCCGTTCTGCTTCCAGGCTCTGCTCGGCCCGCTGGAGGGAGTGGGCGAGGTACGAGGCCAGGAGTGCCACTGCCGTGAAACCGGCCGCTGTGAGGGCCAGCTGAAAGGTGAGGGAAGGGGGCCGAGGGGAGGCAAAGGCGGAAATACTGGCGGGGGGTGGCAGGACCTCGAAGACCACCAGCTGGACCATGGTCAGGTAGGCGAGGAACGCCGCCGCGGCCAGGGCCAGGGAACCCTTGAGGCCGTACATGAGGGCGGCCAGGAGGACCGGTGCCAGGAGCAGGAACGCAAACGGTGACCAGGCTCCGCCTGTGAAGTACACCACGGTGGTGACCAAAACCACGTCGCCGATGAGCTGGAAAAGGCCGTGGAGGTAGGGGTTGAGCCCGGCCAACCAAAGGGCAATCCACAAAAGCGAAAGGGCGAAGCCCCAGCCGGCCACGATGAACAGGGGCTGGAGGGGTAAGAGCTCCTCGGACAGGCTTTGGAGCACCAGGGCTGTGACGATGACCGCGCCGATGGCAAGGATGCGGATCCCTAGCAGCCACCGGGCGACGCGTTTCGTCTCGAGCCGACCCCCGCGCACCGCGTCGGCGTTGGGGTCTGGCGATCGACCCTTCATCCGATCTTGGAGATGAGGTCAAACATGGGCAGGTACATGGAAATCACGATGCCGCCGATGACCACCCCGAGGAAGGCGATCAAAATGGGCTCAATGAGCTTCATCATGCCCGCCACCGCCATGTCCACTTCTTCCTCGTAGAAGTCAGCAATCTTGGAGAGCATCGTGTCCATGGCACCGGTGGTCTCACCCACGGAGATCATCTGCACCACCATCGGGGGAAACTGCCCCGTGGCACCCAACGGCTCGGCCAAGGTTTTCCCCTCCTCTACCCGCTTTCGCACTTCCAAAATAGCCAGCTCAATGACGGCGTTTCCTGAGGTGCGGGCGGTGATCTCCAGGGATTCCAGCAGGGGTACCCCTGAGGCCAAAAGCGTTCCGAGGGTGCGGCAAAAGCGGGCCACGGCAATCTTCCTCAGCACGATGCCCAGGACCGGCGCTTTCAACAGCAGTCGGTCAATGACCAGCTTGCCTTGTTCGGTCTGATAGTACATCCGTGTGGCCACCACTCCAGCACCAATCAGAATGAGAATGAGCCACCAGAAGCTGCCCACGAGGTTGGAGAGGGCCACCACGATGCGCGTGGGCAAGGGGAGTTCGGCCCCCAGGGAGGTGAACAGCGTGGCAAATACCGGAATGACCTTCCAGAGGATGATGTACACCACCACGATGGCAATGGCGATCACCGCGGCGGGGTAAATAAGTGCGGATTTGACCTGGGCCTTCAGACGAGCTGCCTTTTCAATGTAAGTTGCCAGGCGCTGCAAGATGGTGTCGAGGATCCCACCCGCTTCACCGGCGGCCACCATGTTGACGTAGAGGTCACTAAAGGCTTGCGGGTGCTTCCTCAGGGCCGCGGCCAAGGACGAGCCAGCCTCCACGTCCTGCCTCACCTGCAAAATGATCTGGGCAAAGCGCTTATCTTCTTGCTGCTCGCCGAGGATCTGCAAGCACTGCACCAGGGGCAGGCCGGCGTCAATCATGACGGAAAACTGCCGGGTAAACACCGCCAGTGTTTTATCGGGCACGCGCCCGCGCAGCCGCGGGACGGCCACCTCTTTGCCCTTTTCCTTGACTGTGGTGGGAACGATTTGCTGCCGCCGCAACAGGGCAAACACCGCTTCCTTGCTGTCGGCGACCAGCACCCCACTGCGCATTGCGCCGGTTCGATCCCGTCCACGCCACTCGTAACTGGGCATAGGCTAGGTCCTCCCTCCCACACGGGGGGCTACGGGTGGCTGCACCACCCCCACCCCGCGGTTGATGAGGTCCTGCAGCTCGTCAGGGTTGGAGCTGTAGGACAACGCGGTTTCCAACTTGATCAGACGCCGCTGGTAGAGGGTTGCCAACGATTGGTTGAAGGTCTGCATGCCATGGGTGAGTTGGCCCGTTTGCATCACCGAGTAAATCTGGTGGATCTTATCCTCACGGATCAGGTTGCGGACGGCGGCGTTAGGGATGAGCACCTCGCAGGCCAAGACCCTTCCCTTGCCCGAGGCCTTGGGTAGCAGGGACTGGCAAATGATACCCTCGAGCACAAAGGAAAGTTGGGCGCGCACCTGCGGCTGTTGGTGCTCGGGGAACACGTCGATGATGCGGTTGATGGTCTGAGGGGCAGAGTTGGTGTGGAGGGTGGCAAAGGTGAGGTGCCCGGTTTCGGCAATTTGCAGCGCCGCCTCAATGGTTTCCAGATCGCGCATTTCGCCGATGAGCACCACGTCCGGGTCTTCACGCAACACCGAGCGCAGGGCGTTGGCATACGAAAGGGTGTCGGCGTGAAGTTCCCGTTGGTTGACCATGGCTTTCTGATGGGAGTGGAGGTACTCAATGGGATCCTCAATGGTGATGATGTGGACCGGGCGTTCCTTGTTGACCTTGTCAATCATTGCCGCCAGCGTGGTGGATTTCCCCGAACCCGTCGGGCCGGTGACCAAGACCAAACCTCGCGGTTTGTTGCACAGGGTTTCCACCACCGGTGGCAGGCCCAAGTCGCGAAAACCCAGGATCTCGTACGGGATACGGCGGAAAGCGGCGGCAATGGCACCGCGCTGGAAGTAGACGTTGGCGCGGAAACGAGCCAGGTTCTTAATGCCGAAGGAAAAGTCCAGCTCCAGGTTTTCCTCCAGGCGGTGTTTCTGCGCATCGGTGAGGACGGAGTAGGCCAGCCGCTTGGTTTCGGAAGCCGTCAGCGAGGGGTAATTGGGCAGGCGCTCCAGCATGCCGTCCACCCGGATGATGGGAGGGGCCCCGGTGGTCAGGTGAAGGTCCGTGGCACCCCGCTCCACGGCAATCTTCAACAGCTCGTGCAACGTGACCGGCATGATCCCCCCTTTACAACACGGTTTCCCGCACCACTTCTTCAATGGTGGTGATTCCCTCGCGAATCTTGTGCAGACCCGACTGACGCAGGGTGATCATCCCTTCCTCTATGGCCTTGCGCCGCAGTTCTACCACCGTCGCGCCGGAGAGGATCAGCTCTCGGATATCTTCGGAAATCTCCATGACCTCAAACAGCCCCACGCGGCCCTTGTAACCGGTATTCCCGCAAACATCACACCCGCGTCCCCGGTAGATTTTCAGGGAGTGAGCTTCCGCTTCGGAAAAGCCCACTGCCAGGAGGGCCTGAATGGGAACGTCCATCTCCTCTTTGCAGTTGGTGCAAATGCGGCGCACGAGTCGTTGGGCGGCAATGACGTTCACTGAGGTGGCTACCAAGAACGGCTCAATGCCCATGTTCATCAAGCGCGAAATGGTGGAAGGCGCATCGTTGGTGTGCAGGGTGGAAAGCACCAAGTGCCCGGTGAGGGCGGCTTTGATGGCAATTTCCGCCGTTTCAAAGTCGCGGATCTCCCCCACGAGGATGATGTTGGGGTCCTGGCGCAGGAAGGCCCGCAGGGCAGCGGCGAAGTTGAGGCCGATGCTCTCTTTCATCTGCACCTGGTTGACCCCAGGTAACTGGAACTCCACCGGGTCCTCGGCGGTCATGATGTTGACCTCGGGCGTGTTGATGCGAGAAATGGCGGAGTACAGGGTGTTGGTTTTCCCCGAGCCAGTGGGGCCGGTGACCAGCACCATTCCGTAAGGTTTCAAGATGGCATCCTCAAACTTCTTCAGCGAGCTTTTCTCAAACCCCAGCTTGGTCATGTCCAGGCGGAGGTTTTCCTTGTCCAGCAGGCGCAAGACCACCTTTTCGCCAAACAGGGTGGGGACAGTGGAGACGCGGTAATCCAGCTCGCGCGTCCGCCCTTCCACCTTGGCCTTCAGCTTGATGCGGCCGTCTTGGGGCAGCCGCTTTTCGGCGATGTCCAGCTTGGCCAAGATCTTAATCCGCGAGGTGATGGCGTCTTTCAACCGCAGGGGGGGAGCCATGACCTCCTGCAGAACGCCGTCAATGCGATAACGAATACGAAAGGTCTTCTCGTAAGGTTCCACGTGGATGTCCGACGCCCCCTTCTTGATGGCATCGGTGAGGATGATGTTGACCAGGCGCACCACCGGCGCCTCGGAGGACTCTTTGGTCAGTTCGTTGATGTCGAGTTCTTCTTCCTCTTCCAAGAGCTCCAAAGCCTCTTCCTCCACCGCGGCGATCTCGTCAATCACCTTTTTCAGGTCCACGTCCCGCGGTGCGCCGTAGACTTTGTCCAGCGTCTCGCGAATGGCCTCCTCGGAGGCCACCACGGGGTCCACCTTGAACCCAGTGGAAAACGTGATCTCATCCACGGCGAAAATGTTGGTCGGGTCCACCATCGCCACGGTGAGGGTTTGGCCACTCTTGTGCACCGCAATGATGTTGTGCTTCCGCGCCTTATCCTCGGGGATCACTCTGGCCACCTCCAAGTCCAGGGGAAAGTTCCGCAGGTCGATTGAAGGCACACCAAGCTGGTGGGAGAGGCATTCAACGATGTCTTCCTCCCTCACGTACCCGAGTTTCTGCAGGATCTCGCCCAGTTTTCCCCCGCGGCTGCGCTGCTCTTCTAAGGCCTTTTCCAACTGGGCCTGGGTGATGATACCCGCTTTGACCAAAAGCTCACCCAATTTAAGTGCCATGCTCCTTCACCTCTGTTTCCTCGTTAAGTCTACCATGTTCAGTTTACCACCTCTTGCCAGGGGGGGTCGGCCCCCACCAAGGTTGCCGTGAGCGCCCCAAAGGGCAGCTGCGAAACGATCCGCACCGGTGTGTGTCGCCCATCCTGGGTGACGTACAGCAGCAACTTGCTCTCGCCCTTATACAGTCCACCTTGGCGAAAGCGTGGCTCCACCACAAAAGTTGGCACCTTCTCTCCACCCACCTTGAGGGATTGCCGGCCCGTAACCACCACCGCCAAGGGGTAGACCTCCTTGCCCGACAGGACGTCCAGGGCAAAGGCGCGCCCCGGGGCCAAATCCAAACCCCGAAGGGCAAACAGGGCCCCCAGCGTATCCAGTACCGGCGGCTGGACCTTGATCTGCCCCCGCTCCTTTCCATCCCGCAGGCGGGTGGCCATGCCACGCTCGGTGTGCACCGTTACCACTTCTACGTACCGCCGTTTGCCCTCAGCAATGAAGGCCTCCTGCTGGATCAAGGTCAAAGGCTGGCGCGCCAGCACGCTCACCACCCGGTTGTTCACCGGAAAGATGCGGGAGAAGGCGGGGGTGGAGGTGGCGGTCATGGTCAGGCGCAGGTTTTCCCCCTCCGGTTCGGCCACCAGCTCCAAGGTCCCCGCCACCACGTGGAGGTAGCTCAAGGCGTAGGTCAGCTTCTCCCCGCGGGTTAGCCAAAGGGGATCGGAAGCAGCGCTTAAGGTGGTACCGACGAGCCAGATCCCGAGCATCCAAATCTTTTGCCGCATGAGTTCATGCTACACGGGTTGGGACAACAGCCGCCAAAAGGCCTCCGCCACCTCCTCTGGTGGCACTTGGCGAATGGGTTGGGTGGTGGCCTTGCCGCGCCGCGCTCCCGAGCTGGCACCGCGGACGATGCCCACCGCTGGTCCGCGAGGGGCGTTGCGCACCGGGTCCGTAGCCAAGAACAGCCCCACGGTGCGGGTTCCCAGGGCAGCGGCCAGGTGGATGGGACCGGTATCGCCCCCGATGGCTCCGTGCGCGTGGGCCAGACAAGAAGCCAATTGCAAAAGGTCGGTGGGTGGGCCGATCCGAGCACCGGGAGCTAAATCCACGACGGCTTGGGCCGCAGCCCTTTCCCCGGGTCCCCACATGACCGTCACCGGCAAGCCTTCCCGCAGGAGCCGGCGAGCGAGGGCGGCAAAGGCCTCCGGGGGCCAGGTCTTGTGCAGTTGCCCTGTGGCGGGAAACAACAGCACGGCAAAGGCCTCTGGCGGGGGCGGGGGCAGGTGGGGTTTGAGAAAAGACCCATCAGGGCAGCAGCCGTAGGTCACAGGAATTCCCAGCGCTTGCCCTAGGGCTAGGTTGAAATCAACCACGTGGCAGGCCTCTTGGGGTGGGTTGACCGTTTCGGTGTAGAACAAACCGGCGACGCGTTCTCGGCGATGTGCCCGGGCAAGGCCCAGGCGTCGGGGGATCTTGGCGAGGGCAGGCCAAATGGCCGACTTCACCAAGCCCTGGGGATCCACTGCCGCTTCCAGGCCCAGCCGCCGCAACTGCCCTAACACTGCCGCCACCTGCTGGCGTGAGGCAGATCCCCAGGGGGTCTTCCGCCAGGACTTGGTTGCCAAGGGGAGCACCCCCCGCACTTGCGGGTGATAGGCCACCAGGGGGAGGAAGCGCTCCTCCACCAGCCAGAAAAGCTCGCCCCTTTGGCCAAGGACCTGGGCCAGGGGCCACGTGTGGACTATGTCCCCCAAGGCCGACAGACGGGTGAGGAGCACGCGCACGGCTGTTTTACTCCTGACGACGCTGGAACCGCTGGGCGATGAGGGCGAGAAGCTGGCTAGTGGCGTGGTCCTTGGCATCACCGCAGATGGCCACCCGCCCTCCCCATTCGTGGAGCACTTCCCGTTCCGGCACCGTGTCTGGGGTGTAATCGCTTCCTTTGGCGTGGATGTGCGGTTTTACGGCGCGCAAGAGCTCGGCCACGGTGATTTCGTTAAAGATCACCACGTAATCCACGCAGGCAAAATGGGCCAAAAGCTCGGCGCGCTCTCGCGCTGGCATGAGGGGCCGCTGCGGTCCCTTGAGCTGGCGTGCCGAGTCATCGCTGTTCACGCCCACGATGAGCAGGTCGCCCAGGGCTTTGGCACCAAGAAGGTAGCGAGCGTGACCCACGTGGAGCAGGTCAAATACCCCGTTTGCCAAGACCACCGTGCGCCCCTGAGCGCGCGCCCGGGCGCTGATTTCTGCTGCCTGGCTGGGGGTAATGATCTTGGCCGCGGGATCAGTCATGGATAAAAGGGGCCATATCCACGGCCCGGTGCAGCTCTTCAGCGCTGACGGTGGCTGTCCCCGCCTTCATCACCACGATGCCCCCGGCGAGGTTGGCCAACACCGCTGCCTCCTTTGGCGTACCCCCGGCGGCCAAGGCAAGGGTCAAGGTCGCCAACACCGTGTCACCGGCTCCCGTCACATCCGCCACTTGATCGGTCCCAAACACGGGGAGGTGGAAGGGAGGCTGGGCGCGCTCCACCAGGGTCAGACCCTGCGAGCCGCGGGTGGCGACGACGAAGCGGGCACGGAGTTTGCGCCGGAGGTTTTCCGCTGCCTCCGCCACCTCCCGATCGGTTTGCGGGAAATGCCCCGCGTGGGCCGAAAGCTCCTCCAAGTTGGGTGTGGCTCCGTCCACCGGACCTAGGGAGGGCAAGGCAAAGCGGGAGTCGGCTACCACCGGTACACCGCCACCCAGCTGACTGCGGAGCGCTTGCACCCCTTGGGCAAAGACCGCACCGTAACCGTAATCCGACACCGCCACTGCGTGCACCCACGGCGCCACCTCATCCAGGGCCCTCATAAGGGCCTCCTTAAGCTCGCCGTCTCCCACCTGGTCCTCAATGTCGTACCGCGCCACCTGGTGTTTAAGGGCCGACGGACCCCCTGCCAAAATTCGCACCTTGGTGACGGTGCGCAGCCCCGGTGCCACCACCACCCGGCTCACATCCCCCCCGAGGGCGTCAAGGGCTTGGCGCAGAACCTTTCCCTCCTCGTCATCCCCAACCACGCCCACCGCCATTGCCTGGCCACCCAGGGTGAGGATGTTGGCCATGGCGTTGGCACCGCCCCCGGGGACATCCCTTTGTTCTTCAAAGCGCAGGATCAGCACGGGCGCTTCGCGGGAAATGCGCTTCGGGCTGCCCAAAATGAAGCGGTCCAGGACCAGATCGCCGTAAACCAGCACCCGGCAGCGGGGAAAACGATCCACCAGCTCGTGGAGGCGTTCACGTCCGCGCACGGGTGGATTCTAGCCCACCAACCCAAAGGGCCCGAGGAGCGTGGCAAAGCTCTCTTCCAGGGGCACCAGGGCCACCTCCAGGTAGGCCACCTGGTGGGCAAAGGGTTCCGGCACGCGCACGTGGTCCTTGGCGGTGGTGATGAGCATGGCATCCAGCCGGTGGGCCAGTTGCAGCAATGTGGCCAGCTGACGAGGGGTGTAGGGGTGGTGATCGGCAAAGCCACGTCGGTGCACGAGATGGGCTCCTAGGCCTTGCAGTGTGTGAAAAAAGCGTCCCGGCCGGGCAATGCCGGCGAAAGCCACAAAACGGCGCTGGCGCAAGAGCTGCAGGGGGTGGACTTGGCCTTGCCAAATCCACCCCAGCGGCACCAATCGGACGGGGAAGGGTGGCAGGGGGTGGTAAGGGGCCAGCAGGCGCCGGGCCCCATCCTGCTCCTCGGGCTCCCCCACGCAGACCAGGCGGGAAGCCCAACGCAGCGCCGCCGGCGGCTCTCGCCGCAGGGTGCGGAGCCCCAAGGGATCTTTGGCGTCTACCACCACCAGGTCCAGTTCCCGGGCCAGGGGCCAATGCTGGAACCCGTCGTCCAAGATGGCGTGGGTCGCACCCAGCCTGACAGCGCAATGGGCCCCGCGCCGGCGG
>JANXCP010000011.1:28329-37024 GCA_025060245.1 Thermoanaerobaculum sp.
GGTCCCGGTCCACCACCACCGGAACCTGAGGGAGGTGCTTCGCCAGGAGCGACGGCTCGTCCCCGGCCAAGGACCATTGAGCACCCGGATCGCCCCGCAGCACGAAGGGCGCCGCGTGCCGGCGCTTGTACCCGCGGGTAAGGATGGCAGGGTGTTGGCCCTGCTCCAATAGCGTCCGGGCGAGGGCCTCCACCAGGGGGGTCTTGCCGGTGCCGCCCATGGCGATGTTGCCCACGGAAATCACCGGAATCGCGGCGCTTTCCGGCCGGTAGAGTCGTCGCGCAATGGCCTTGCGGATGAAGTAGTTGACCTGCTCCAAGGGGGCGTTGACCGCGCGCAACAGCTTCATGGGATGAGGGAAAGGAGGGCTTGGACCGTGTGCTTCGTGGCACCGGCATGTTGGGCCAGCACCCTGGCGGCGCGGGTGCCTTGTTCCCGGGCTTGCTCTGGGTGGTGAAAGAGCCAGGCCAAGGTAACAGCCAGTTCCCGGCTATCACGTACCCACTGCACCCCACCCGCCCGCTCCAGTTCTTGGTAAACGAAGCGAAAGTTGGTCACATGAGGGCCGGAGACTATGGGTAGAGAAAAGAGGGCCGGTTCAATCGGGTTGTGCCCGCCCGTAGGGACCAAGGAGCCACCCACAAAGGCCACTTGCGCCAGGCGGTACAGGGAGGCCAGTTCCCCCACCGTATCCAGCACCACCACGTCCGTGGCCTGCTTCAGGTCGGGAAGGGGGGTGCGCCGCTGCGCCGGGATCCCCAGGCGAAGGCAAAGGTTGAGCACCTCACCTGCCCGCTCGGGGTGCCGGGGGGCGAGCAGCAGCAGGGGCCGTGGTGCTAGCTCCTTCCAAGCGGCAAGCACCAGTTCCTCCTCCCCCGGCATGGTGGAGCCTGCCACCAACATCCCCCTGCTCCCTGCCAACGCCGAGAGCACCGCCGCCAGCTGGGGTTCCACGGAGGGCGGGGGAGGTGCGTCAAACTTGATGTTTCCCACCACCCGCACCCGCTCTGGGGGAAGCCCCATTGCCACCAGGCGATCCGCGTCCTGGGGAGTCTGGGCCAAGGCAACCTGAATGGGCGCCAGCAGGGGGCGCAGAAGTGGCGCCATGAGCCGGTAACGGGGAAAGGAGCGGTCCGAAACCCGGGCGTTCACCACTGCCACCGGAATCTTCCGCTGCTCGCACGCCGCCAGCAGCTCTGGCCAGAGTTCGGTTTCCACTAGCACCACGAGGCGCGGGGAGGTAGCAGCCAAGAAGCGTCGCGCAGGGCCGGGAAGGTCTAAGGGGAACGGGAGGGTGGCATCAGCTGCCGGTGCGGCGGCGGCCACCTGCAGGCCGGTGGCCGTGGTGGCGGAGAGGATGAGGGGCAGCTCCGGCCGGCACTGCCGTAGCTCGTTCAAGAGCCTTCGCGCCGCCATCACCTCACCCACCGACACCGCGTGCACCAGGACCCCGCCCCGCGGCACAGGGGGCAGGCGGTAGCCCAGCCGGAGGGGAAGGGGAGGGCGCTGCTTCCCCTTTCGCCGATCGGCGAGGAGGAGGAACGGAGCAGCCAGCGGCAGGAGCAAGTGCGTTGCCAGGCGGTAGCAGAGGAGTGCCCCTCGGTGCACGGGGCAAGTGTAACGGAACCGTTGAGCACCCCCATTGGCCCGTCTATACTCGCCCCAACGGGGGAACGCCCGAGCACGTATACGGGTTGGAGGTTGGAGGTGGCGTGGGGGTGCTTCGCCTTTTTCGCCCAGCGAACGTGAACGCTGAAGCCGACGATCGCACGTTAGCTGCCGCGGCACGGGAGGGTGACGAGCATGCCTTTGCGCTCCTCGTGCAGCGGCACCAAGGGGGGGTACGGCGGGTGGCCGCGCGCATCCTCTTGGACGAGGAGGAGGCGCGGGACATCGCCCAGCTCGCCTTCATCCGGGCCTGGGAAAACCTCCATCGCTACGACCCCTGCTGGAGCTTTTCCACCTGGCTGTACCGCATCGCCTCCAATTTGGCCATTGACGCCCTGCGGGCGCGGGACAGCCGTGAACGCACCCACCAGGCGCACCTGCGCTTGCTAGGGGAGGAGGAATGGCCGGAGGCTACCGGCCTCCTCCAGGAGCGGGAAGTGGAGGGCATTTTTCGCCAACTGGCCGCCAAGTTACCACCGGCCCAAAGGCAAGCCTTCGTCCTGCGCGAGGTGGAGGGCCTGTCTACCGAGGAGGTGGCCCGCATCATGGGGTGCAGCCAAACCACCGTGCGCAATCACGTCTTTTCCGCGCGGGCCACCCTTAGGCGGGAGCTGGCTCGGCGGTACCCCGAGTACCTCCCCAAAGGAGGTGAGCCATGACGTGCGCCCAGGCCACTGCCTGTTTGGCCGCCTTCCGGGTTGAAGATCTACCTGAGGAGGAGTGGCGCAGTCTGAGGGACCATTTGGGTGGGTGTCGCCCGTGCCGGATGGCCCTTTGGCGGGTGGATCCGGCCTTGGCCTTGGCCCTGGCCTTACCGCGCCAGGAGCAGCAGGATGAGCTCTTCGTGCGCCAGGTTTTGGGCGGGATCCACCAACGCCGGTTGGAAAGGTCTATGGCAGGAGCCGGGCGGAAGTGGTGGAAGGTCATGGCGGCGGGTTTCCTGTTGGTGTTGGGATTGGGGTACACCCTTTGGCAGGGGCGGGTGTTCCAGGTAGAACGACCTTTTTCTGCCCAAAAGGTGGCGCCTGAGCCCTTCGTAGAGGTGGAGGGTGAGGGGATCCGGGTGTACGAGCTGGCCGCCGGCACCGATGCCCCTGTGCAAATTGCCCTGATCGTCAGCCCGTCGGTGGAGCTATAGGCCGTGCGGTGGGCGGCGGCATTGCTGATGTCTTTGGGCCTCAGCCATGACCTGTGGGGGCAGGCTCCCCAAGAGGTGCGCGTGTTCCAACTGCGGTTCAAGCCTGCTCGGGAGGCGGCAGCCTTGGTGGAGCCGTTACTTTCTCCGGATGGCTCTTTGCTGATTCAGCCGCGGAGCAATACCCTGACGGTGCGCGACATTCCGGCGGTGCAAAAGCGCGTGGCCGAGGCGCTGGCCTCCTTTGACGTTCCGCCAGAGGCGTACCGGATTCGCCTGCGGTTTATCTTGGCTTCCACGGCCCCGCCCACACCTGGGCCTGCGGCCCCGCTCTTGGAGGGGATTGGCAAGGAGCTGGGGGAAGTGTTCCGTTTTACCTCCTACCAGGAGCTGGACACCTTGGTCTTGGCGGCCACCGATGGCGCCAACGTGGAGGGGGAAGCGGCCGGGAAGTTCCTGTTCAGATTTGTCGTTCGCGGGTCTGCTAAGGATCGCGATCGGGTCCAGTTGCAGGGGTTTGAGCTGTACCGCAAAGCTGCCAAAGCGGATGGGGGCGAAGAGTTGCGTCTGCTCTTGCGCACCACCTTGTCGCTGCGACTGCAGCAGCTAGCGATCCTGGGTGCCGCTCGCTCGGAGGCCAGCAACCAGGCCTTGGTGTTGGTATTTTGGGCGCAGCGGGAGGAGCCGTAATGCCGGAGTTCCTGGTCCGGGTGGGGATGCCGGATGGGCGGGTGGTGGAGCAACGACACCGCGCCTCCTCCGCAGAGGCCTTGCGGCGGGAGCTGGAAGGGCGTGGGGTGTACGTGTTCTCGGTCAAGGCCACCCGCCGCTTCCGGTTGCGGCTCCGCTGGGGTTGGCGGGAGAAGATCAAGCCTTTGGAGTTTTTGCTGTTCAACCAGCAGCTGGCAACGCTGCTGGCGGCGGGGATGCCGGTGCTGCAGTCGCTGGAGCTGTTGCAGAGGTCCCAGGCAAACCCCTTTTTCCGCGAGGTGTTGGCACGGGTGCTCGAGGACGTGCGCTCGGGGATTGCCCTTTCCGAGGCCTTCGCCGCCCAGGGTGCGCTTTTTCCCCCCTTGTACTGCGCCACCCTGTTCGCCGGTGAGCGCTCGGGTGAGCTGGTGGGTGTGCTGCGGCGGTACATTCGCTACCAACACCTGCTGGAGGGGGTGCGACGGCGGGTGACCTCGGCCCTCACCTACCCGGCGGTGCTGTTGACGCTGGCCTTTGGCCTGGTGGTGGTGCTGATCACCTATGTGATCCCCCGCTTTGCCGGTCTTTACCAAGACTTTGACGCGCAGTTGCCGCTGTTGACCCTGGCGATTCTGGGTTTCAGTGGGTTGGTGAAGAAAAACGCCACGGTGCTGGTGGTGGGGTTGGTGGCGGCGGTGCTGGTGGGAAGGCGCTACTTGCAGAGCGAGCCAGGTCGGCTGGCCTGGGACCGAGCCCGTCTTCGCTTGCCCTTTGTGGGAGAGATCTTTCACCTCTTTGGCCTGTCGCAGTTCGTGCGCGCCTTGGCCACGTTGCTGGCCGGGGGTACCCCCCTGGTGCCGGCCCTGGAGGTGGCGGTGGGAACGGTCACCAACCGGGCCATTGCAGGTCCTCTGACGCGGGTGATCCCTATGGTGCGGGAGGGCCAGCCCTTGTGGTCTTCCCTGGAGAGCACGGGGCTTTTTCCCGAGCTTTCGGTGGCCATGGTGCAGGTGGGTGAGGCCACAGGGGCCTTGGAGGAGATGCTCACCGGCGTGGGCCAGTTTTACGATGAGAGCATTGAGGTGAAGCTTACCCGCGTGGTGACACTCATTGAACCCATCGTGTTGGTGTTGATGGGCGGGGTCATCGTGACCCTCCTTTTGTCAGTGTACTTGCCCATGTTTACGTTGCTGCAGCGGGCGCAGTAGGGGGAGGCCATGAGTACGGATTTAAAGAAGCTTTCCCAGACCCTGGCGGGATGGACGCCGCCGGAAGACGAGGTGACGAAGGCGCAGGCGCTGGCGGAGCGGTTGGGGTTGCCGTTTGAGGACCTCTCCTCCTTTCGCGTGGACCCGGAGCTACTCCGTCATATCCCCATTGAGGTCATGTTGCGCTACCAGTTTGTGCCGCTGGCCAGGGAGGGTGAGGTGGTGGTGGTGGCCATGGCCGACCCCTCTGATGTGCTGATGGTGGATGAGGTGGAGCTGGCCCTGGGCTCGCCGGTGGAGGTGCGGGTGGCGCCAAAAAACCGCATCGCCGAGATCCTGGAAAAGTCCGAGTCCACGCAAAGGGTGCTGGATGAGGCCACCGAGGATTTCCGCATTCAGCTGGTGCAGGAAACCGACAACGGCGAAGAGGCCCTGTCCATTGACCGCATTGCCGCCGATACCTCGCCGATCATCAAACTGGTGGACACCATCATCTTCAACGCCATCCAGAGGCGCGCTTCTGACGTGCACATTGAGACCAGGGACCACGGGGTCATCGTAAAGTACCGCATTGACGGGGTTCTGTACGAGGCCCTGGAGCCCATTGACCGTCGCCACCACGCCACCATCATTTCCCGTATCAAGGTCATGTCGGAGCTGGACATTGCCGAGAAGCGCGTGCCCCAGGACGGACGGTTCAAACTGCGCATCAAGGGGCGCACCGTGGATTTTCGCGTGTCCATCATGCCCACGGTGTTTGGCGAGGATGCGGTGATCCGCATCCTGGACAAGGAGTCGGCCAATCAGGAGTTCCGCAATCTCAACTTGGATGTATTGGGGTTTGACGCAGAGACCAAGCGCAAGCTGCGCAAGTTCATCCGCGAACCGTACGGCATGGTGTTGGTGACGGGTCCCACGGGATCGGGCAAGACCACCACCTTGTACGCTTGCCTGTCCGAGATCGTGTCGGTGGAGGACAAGATCATCACCATTGAGGACCCGGTGGAGTACATCTTGCCTGGGGTGACGCAAATTCCGGTGAACGAAAAAAAGGGGCTTACCTTTGCCCGGGGTTTGCGGTCCATCTTGCGCCACGACCCGGACAAGATCATGGTGGGGGAGATCCGCGACGAGGAAACGGCACAAATTGCTGTGCAGTCCGCCCTTACCGGGCACCTGGTGTTCACCACCGTGCACGCCAACAACGTGGTGGACGTGTTGGGGCGGTTCCTCAACATGAACGTGGACCTGTACAACTTCGTTTCGGCGCTGAACTGCGTGTTGGCGCAGCGCCTGGTGCGAAAGATCTGCCCCCACTGCAAGCGAGAGGTGCAGGTGAGCGCTGAGCTTCTGGAAGAATCGGGTCTAACCCAGGAAATGGTGCGGGGAGTGACCTTCTACGAGGGTGCGGGGTGTCTGGAATGCAACGGCACGGGGTTTTTGGGCCGGACCGCCATCTCCGAGCTGTTGGATCTGTCGGACAACATCCGCGCCCTCATCCTGGACCGACGGCCAGCCGCAGAGATTAAGAAGGCGGCAAAGGCCGAGGGGATGAAGTTCTTGCGTGAGTCGGCCCTGGAGCGGGTTTTTGCCGGGGTGACGACGCTGCGCGAAGTGAACAAGGTAACCTTCGTGGAATGAGGCTTTCGGATCTTTTCCGCACCCCGCGTCCCCGCCACGCCTTTGCCGTGACCGAGGGGGTGCTCCTGTACGGTTACCTGGACGGCCGGAGGACCCGCTTGGAGCGACTGGAGGAACGGGCGTTACCGGCCGATACGGTCCAGCTGGGACCGGTGGGCCTGCTCCAGGTGAAGGCTGAGAGGCTCCGGGGCGCCCTGGAGCAGCTGCGGGATCTTTTGGGCGGTTTGCCCAAACGGGCGGGATTGGTGGTTCCCGACGCCTGGGTGCGAGCCTTGGTCTTGGAGGTGGAGAGCTTGCCGCGCCTGCGGCAGGAGGCGGAAGAGGTGCTGCGCTGGCGGCTGAAGAAGCTGCTCCCCTGTCGGCCGGAGGAAGTGCGGCTGGACTACACCCCTTGCGGGGGCAACGGGCGCGTGCTGGTGGTGTTGGGGCTGGACAAGCCGTTGTCGGCCTTGGAGGAAAGCTTTTCCGTGATGGGCTGCCAATTGGGCAGTATTGAACCGGTTTCCATGGCCCTCTCGGCGGTGCTCCCACCCAGCCCACGACCGCTCGTCTTGGTTTCCACCGTAGGGCGAGGGATGGCGATGGTGGTCATGAGCCAAGGTCAAGTCCTCCTGTCACGCCTCAAGCTGATGCCCCATGCGGCCAATCGTGCACAAGCCCTGGCGTTGCGGGAACTGGGACGGACAGCCCAGTTCCTCACCGAACGAGGTCTTGCGGCCACTGGCTTTTCTGTGGTGCTGGCCGAGGTGGAAGAACCTTTGGCCAAGGCCTTGCAGCTCTGGGCGTTGGAACAGAAAAGTGTGGACGTGCGTCGGCTGGGTGAACCCCCGGGCCCTCCGGTGGCAGCCGGTGAACGGTTGTTGGCCTGGGGGCTGGTGGCAGCCGCGCAGCCGGGGGAGGGGGAATGAGGCGGCCCAATTTGGCCCAGCAGCCCTTCCTGAACACCCGGCCGGTGTGGGTGGTGAGCACCCTTGCTTGGCTTTGTGCCCTGGGCCTTTCCGCGTATGCGGTGGTGGATTTTCTCTCGGTACGCGGGCAAGAACGGCATGCGGCCCAAAGGCTGCAGGCGCTCAGCGCCCGGGCCACTGCCCTGAACCAGGAGGCGAAGGCCCTCAGCCGTGAGCTTTCTGCCGTGAACTGGCGCAAGCTCAAAGCTGAGGTGGACGCGGTAGCCTCCGCCGCATCCCAACGGCAGCTCCGTTGGGGACCGCTGTTGGCCAGTCTGGAGGCGGTCCTGCCGTGGGACGTGCGGCTGATCTCTATTACCCCCACTGCCACCCCCGAAGGGCTCACGGTAACGCTGGAAGGGGTAGCCACCAATCGGGAGGCCTGGCTGCGCCTGTTGACGAACCTGCTCAGGGATCCCCGCTTCGCCAACCCCGTGCCGCAGGAGGAGCAGGCGCCGGGATCGGGCGGAGCGGTGGGCTATGGCTTTTCCCTCAAGGTCACCTATCAACCGGGGGTGGGCTCATGACCCGTTCGGCTTGGTGGAAGTACCTTTGGCTCTGGTTGTTGCCCACCGTGCTCACCCTGCTCAACGGGCTGTGGTTAGGAGGGTTGCGCGCTGCCGTGTTGGGCAGAGGGGCGGAGGTGGTGGCCCGCGTCCGGGAGAAGGAGCAGCAGGTGAAGGAGCTGGAGCGGTCGGTGGCCGATCTCTTGGCCACCAAAACCAAACTCGCCCAACTGCGGGAGGACCTGCGCCTGCTGCGCTTTGAGCAAATGGGCTCCATGCGCCAGCGCCTGGTGCCTTTCCTCCTCGAGGTGGGGGAACGGGCGCAAAAGAACGGTTTGTTGCCCGAGCGGATCAGCTACGCTGCCCGGCAGGATAGCAAGTCCGGCTTGGTGCACTTTACCGCTACCTACGAGGTTTCCGGCTCCTATGAACAGCTCCGCCAGTACATGGCAGATTTGGAGCAAATGCCGCAGTTTGTCGTCATAGAGCGCTTGGCCTTGCGCGGCGACGAGCAAGTGCGCGCCACCGACATTTCCCTCCAGATGGTGGTGGGAACGTACTTTTCCGATTGGGACCCGGCGCTTTTGGAACGCCTTGGGGTGGAGGAGGCAGGCCGTGCAGCTGAGTGACTCCCCGCGCAAGATGGCCCTTTTGGGGCTCCTCCTGGTGGTCCTGGGGTTAGCATTGGTGTGGCGGTGGAGGCCTTCCCTGGTGGAGCGGGTCTTCCCTGGGGGTGAGCGGGTGCAGGTGGCTCGCTTTGACGTGCCCCAGCTCCCCCCGGTGATGCCGCCACCAGAACCGGGGCAACTGAAGGTCGGTCGCAACCCCTTCACCTTTGGCGCCCCCCCCACACCCACTCCGGACCGGCGGCCAACCCCCACCCCGATCCCCCCTCCCCCT
>JANXCP010000120.1 GCA_025060245.1 Thermoanaerobaculum sp.
ACCTCCCCCGGCGCCACGGTGATGCTCACCTGCCGCAGCGCCCAAAACTCGCTAAATTGCAGCCTCCGTTGAGCCCGCCGGATGACAAACTCCTTCAGCGACTGGATCCGCTCCTCCGGCACCCGGTAGCGCAGCCATACCTCTTCCAGCAGGATCGCCTTGTCGGACATGGGTTTAGGCTTGGAGGGCAAACTCAAACCGGCGAGCACTAAAGTACCACCAACCCAAAAGGAGTGAAAAGACGGCCCAAACTGCAGAAGTGGCCAGGTGGTGGGGAGGTGGCAGCGTTCCGGAGTAAATGGGTTCGCGAATGCAAACGAGCAGGTGGTGGAGGGGGTTCAAGTCCAAAAGCCACTGCAGCCGCTGCGGGATGATGCCGGGGGGGTACATGATGGGCGTGAGGAAGTACCAGGCGCGCAGGAGGACCCCCCACATGTTGGTGATGTCGTTAAACGACAGTGCCATGGTGGCCAGGACAAACCCAAAGCCCAGAGAAAGCATGGCCAAAAGGAGCACGGGAAGTGGTAAGAACAACAACGCCCAGCCCACAGGGTTGGCCACCCACGCCATGATCAGCGCCAGAGGGACCAACGTCACGACCAAGTTGACCAAGCTGGTGCCCACCGCAGAGAGGGGGAAAACTGCGGCAGGCACGTACACGCGCCCCAGCAAGCTCGTTCCCCAACTCAATTGGTTCATGGCAAAGGTGGTGGTCTGGGAGAAAAAGTCAAAGACCAAAAGACCGGTGAGCACGTACACCGGGTAGCGGGGGAGTTGGTCGCCGAAAAGGGTGGCGAAGGCAAGCGTTAACACCAGCATGTGCAGCAAGGGGTTCACCAAAGTCCACCCCAGCCCCAAAAGGGACCGCTTGTACCTGACCGTCAGGCTGAGAGCCACCAGCATCCACAGCAGGTCGCGGTAGCGCCCCAGTTCCAAGACGCCCTCCAGCATCGGGTGGCGCTGGGCCGCAGAATCGTAAAAGGGCACCGCCGTCATCGCTGTTGTCTCCGTGCCTTTCGCTTTTGCCAAAAAAGCTTGCGGTTACGTTCGTAAAGCTGCCAGTAACCCGTATCGGAAAGCCGGGAAAAGGAAGAGCTTTGAAAGTGATGGACGAAGGCGTCCAACCGGCAGCGCAAGTCATACCCTCGTTCCCGGAGGCGAAAAGAAAAATCGTCATCCTCAAAGAGGCCCAGGCCAAAGTCCTCGTCCAACCCGCCCAGCTCCTCCCAAATCCTTCGCCAGGTGGCGGCGCAAAAAAGCGCCAGCATCCCCATGCTCCGTGACCGGCGAAAGTACCTTTGCCTCCTGGCCAGGGCCCAGAGGGGCAGTTCCTCCAGGGAGCGGTAGGGCGCGTTCACCCGCGCCTCGTTGGCTACCCCCTGACTGGTGGGTCCCACCAGCCCTACCTTGGGTCGCCGAAGGAGCTCATCCACCAGACTGGCCAACCATCCGGGTGTCACCACCGTGTCGTTGTTCAGCAGGCAAAAGATCTCGCCCTGTGCCTCACCCGCCGCCTGGTTGCAGGCTGCCGGAAAACCCCTGTTCACCTGATTGCGCACCACCTTGAGGTTGCTTTCTTCCCGTGCCCACCGGTCTAGGACCTGGGGGGTTTCGTCGGTGGAGGCGTTGTCCACCACGATCACCTCCCACCGAGGGTAGCCGGTATGGGCGTAAAGGGATTGGAGGCAAGCTTCTGTGGCCTCAGCCTCGTTGTAGGCCACCACCAGCAGCGACACGGGGGGAAAGAGACGTGTGACAGCGGCATAAAACTTTTCCGCATGGTGGAAGCTGGTGGAGGGAGGAAGGACGGGAAAACCCAGGCGAGGGCTCCAGGCTTCAGCCTGGGGGCGATAGTTGGGGGCCGTGGGGACCAAGACCCCGAGGGGCGAGGCTGCCTGCCGCGGGAGGTCCTCCACCGGCCACCGCAGGGAGCCGTTCTGGCGAGTGGCCAGCCATTGCTGGGGGGAAGCCGCCGTACCCAAAAGCCCCCAACGCCAGTCCTGGCCGTCGCGGGCGATGAAAGCCACGGGCCAGCCCTGCTCTTGTCCCCAGGTCGCCAAATCGGCGTGGGCCGCCAGGGTCTCTCCATCGCCGACAAAAACCAACAGCGGTTTGGTCCAGGAAGGAGTGGAATAGTGCTCCGGATCCGGGTGGACCGGGCTTCGCCCGGCGGGCCATATCCGGCGTAG
This sequence comes from Thermoanaerobaculum sp., assembly GCA_025060245.1. Classification (GTDB taxonomy): domain Bacteria; phylum Acidobacteriota; class Thermoanaerobaculia; order Thermoanaerobaculales; family Thermoanaerobaculaceae; genus Thermoanaerobaculum. The sequence continues at coordinate 2,190 of JANXCP010000120.1, forward strand.
GACTTGGAGCGCGGCAAGTCGCAGATTTACTGGGATTCGCCGTGCCACCGCCGAAGAAAAGCGCAAGACCAACAAGGCCAGTGGTTCCCCTCCGGCAGCAAGAGCCAAAGCTGCAAAAGCTGGCCCCTTGCCGCCCCATCAAGTGCCGCTATCCTAGCACCGCGGCGGCCTGGCAGGTTTGGGTCAACGCTGTGGCGCTTACCCGCCACGGTCCCGCTAGCGGCCAGGGCAGGGCCCTTGGGAAGCTGGCGAGTCCGGGCCCCTCTCGGTGCGGCCGCTAGTAGCCAGCTGGCCTACCACGAATTGGGTCCCTGCCGCATCCGGAAACCTCACACAGCTCAGGCGTGGGCCGAGGGTTTCTTGCATCTTCTCGGCCCAAAGCACCTTTTCCAGCAACCCCTGGGCTTCGGCGGGTTGCCCCACGTGAGGGCTTGGTACGCGCCACACCAGGGCCGTGCGAGGGGTTTGAAGTCGCTCCACAATTTGCTGCCAACTGGTGGGGTTCGCGGGCCACCAGGTGGTTTCCACAAAGGAAAGCTGGCCCCCTGAAAGAACGAAGAGAGGATTGCAAAGGGAATAGTTGAGGCAGACGATGGTGGCAATCCGTTCTCGTTGCAGGTGGGCCGCCACCTCATAAAGGGCCGGGGAGGTAAGGTTCGCTCCTTCACCCTGCCGCAGGAACCAAAGCCCCTGCACCGCCTGCGTGGCATCATGGGCGGCAAATCCCGTCAGGACCCACAATAGCGTCTTATGCAGGAAGCCTCGGGTCAACCGCAGCAGCGAGGCCAAGCTGGCCGAGCTCAGGAGGGCCACAACCGGAAGAAATGGCACGAAATGCCACGGACGGTAGAGCCCAGGAATGAGGGCAGAAGTGACGTAGGCAACGGCAAATGCCGCAAAAAAAACGGCGTTGATCCGCGCAAGGAGCTGGGCACTTTTTGCTTTGCCAACCGCGGCAAGGACCGCCACGAACAGGGCGCACGGCAGAGCAAGCCAAGGGAGCCACAGGGGCATGGGGGGAACAGCCTGGTGTCCCAGCCCCACCATGTGTCCGCCGCCCAAGGTCTCCACAATCCAAACCCACTGGTGGCGCAGGCGCTGCCACGTGCTTATTGACGTACTGTTGGCCACATACCCCAAGGTTTCCGAAAAACCGTGCAGGGCAAAGTACAAGGCCCAGGGTAGCAGCGGAATGCTCGCGCCAGCTAAAGCTTGCGGGCTTACGAGATGCCGCAGGTGGCCCCAGCGAAGTGCTGCCAGCGCCGTGGCCGCGTAACCGGCCATAGCCAAAGGGAAAGCGGTGATCTTGTCCGACAAAACCAGAGAGCTGCCGGCGAGTGCCAGGGCGACCCAGCGAACGTCCGGCTCTTGCAGGTAACGTGCCACCGCCCCCAAGCTCAAGCTGGAGAAGGCAAGGGTCAGGAGCACTGGGCCTTGGTCGGTGGGCGCATAGGTCAGGAGGGCGGGAAACAGCCATGGGGCGGCAAAGGCCAACCAAATGAGCCGCTGCCCTACGACGGCCTGCAGGGCCCAGCGCAACGTGACGAGGACGGCCACCGCCAGGAGGACGTTGAAAAGGCGCAAGCTCCATGGATTAGTGCCAAAAACCCCGATCCAGGGCACCAAGAGATAACTCTTGATGGCGCCCTGATAAGGCCCACTGACCAGGGGAAAAGACTGGCCTAAAAGCCTCACTTCGTAAGCTGCCACCCAGCTCCTGCCGTTCAGCAGCGCCACCGCTTGCGGGTGGTTCCACAGTTCATCGTGGTAGACACTGTATTTGGCGGTTTGAATGGCGTAGCTGGCGGCAAGGGCCGTTACGGCCAAGAGCGCACCCAGCGTCTGCACCCCCAAGGGCCAAGACCCAATGCGCAAAAAAGGGGGGGCCAATTACGTTTGGGGATTGTATTTGAGCCATAGGCTACACCCGTAGATGTGAGGAAGAAACGGAAACAAGCTTGCGAGTTCTGATTGATGGATCCTGGCTAGATAATAATTCAACGCGAGGATTTCAAAGCGCGAATGGAAGAGCAGGAGAGCTAGGACCAGGTATTGCTCATTCCAAAACAAACAGTGATCCCGCAACCATTCTTGCGGGTATTCAAAGGGAAGAAAAATGTCGTGGATGTGTAGCACGATCCTTGCCTTAATTCTCGGCAAAATTTTTAAGTAGAGGTGATTGACGTCCGATCCCGTCTTCACCACGTGGCTGCCGTCCACAAAGAGAAAATCGCCGTCCTCCAGAGCCTCAAAAAAGGTAAGGGGAACATCCTGAAGTCACTGCGGAATCAGTTGGATCCTGGGGTGTTGCTGTGCCGTTAAGAACTCCGGAGGGTGTGGGTCCACGCTGGTGAGGCTGCCCACCTCATTGGCCTCTAGGGCCGCCTGAGCTACCAACGTGGAATAACCCGAGCCAACTTCTACAATTTTTGAGGGCTTGAAAAGGCGAATAAGGCCGTAATAAAGCGCGGCGTCGAGGCTGTCAAATTTGCGGTTGTACCACTGAAACGCGGTCTTGCCAGCAGCTACAAGGAGATCGAGCTCCGTAGCTAGGGGGCTAATTCGCCTGATGACCGCGAGTTGCTCGCTGGGCGCGAGCCGAAGATAGGGGGACCCTTCCCACGAGAAAGCAAAGGTTTCGTTACCGAGGTCAGATGGCTGGGGAACGGGGCTGTAAAAGTGCAGTGGCAAAACGTGAACCCCCACCCCTTCGCTTAAATTAAAAAATTTCACAGAGCTTGTTCCACTCGAAAAGACTAGCTTGCTGACCAATATTTGCAAACGCAGCCCTACACGCAAGCGTTCCTCTTCGCTGAGAAAGCTAGGCAGAAACTGACCTAGCTCATCCCCATGATCGAGCAGGTGTTTCGCCCAAAGCCTGGTCCTGATTCCATGAACCATGCGAACCCATTCCCTCAGGCCTTTGCCCTTTAGGCCCACTCGGAACAAGTATTGCTGAAACAAACCTTTCAGCCCTGCAGCTGCCATTAGTTAAGTATACCACGCGCTTCTTGGACAGTTTGAAAGCGGTTTCTTGAAGGTTTCTCTGGCCTTTCTCATTTGCTTCTAAAACGCATCAAAGTCCAGGAATGTCCAAAAGACCTTATTTCGTGCGGGAGCTGTCATCCCCTCCCGCAACGGGAGAAACGTGAGGTTCAAGGGGCTGGGGCGGAGGAATAGGGGGATTGAAACGCCGAAGCGCAGAACCCGCCCGCAGGGAACTAGCCCCAAAAAAACCCGCAGCGGGGGCGCCAAGGCCTTGCGCTGAATCGGCTGCCAGCTGATGGGAAGTTCACAATAGGCGAAAATGTACGGGATGTGCGTGCGGGCAAAAAACGCGTAGGTGCCGCTTTTTCGCGCCCTGCACCAGACGGGATTGCTGGGGTTGCGCTGTCTCCAGGCCAGGGATTGCTCATCCCAGAAAA
>JANXCP010000121.1:0-275 GCA_025060245.1 Thermoanaerobaculum sp.
GACTGCTCACCTGGAACTGCGGGCAGGGACCGGAGGCAGAGAGTGGGTGGCCGCCACCTCGCCCCCGTTTTTCATTGCGTTTACTCACCAACGCGCCCTACCCGAACTGGTTTTTGACCGCGGGGAGTGGTGGCTGCGGCGGGTGGAAAACCTGGGGGGGCCGCGGGTTGAACTGATCCCCAGTCCGCCCACATGGGACTTTTTCTCCTATCAGCTCAAGGCCATACTGCCCCCGCCGCCGCAAACCCAGCTAGCCGAAGTACCCACCCGCGGGA
>JANXCP010000121.1:285-5242 GCA_025060245.1 Thermoanaerobaculum sp.
CACAGCCTCCTCGCCAACGCCAAGCCTTCGCCGCGGGCTTGGCGACCCACCGTCAACTTTCCTCTCCGGGAATAGGTCCAGTTTTTTCCGGCTGGCGGAAAGGTAAACAAATCTTCTCGCGAAAGGAGGGAAAAGTATGCCCTTACGGTGGATCTTTCCTTTGATTTTTTGGATCTCTTCCACCGCCGCTTGGGCCTTCACCGGGGTGGTGAAAACCGCGGAGGGCCAGCCCATCCCCTTCGCCCGGGTCAACGTCCTAGGCACTCCCGGTTGGGCCGTGGCGAATAGCCAGGGGGAATTTTCCTTGCCCACACCGCTCAAACCACCCCTCACGGTGGTGGTGACGGGCAGCGACGGCGTGCTCTTGGGAAGCTTCAGCTTTTCAGAGGTTCCCCCAGGCACGGTGGAGCTGCGTATCCGGCCGCGTAGCGAAACCCTCACCGTCACCGCCACCAGGCCGCCCGATTTGGTGGCCGCCCCAGCCACCGCGTTCAGCTTGGTGGCCCAGGAAGACGTCACGTTCCGCGCTCCCGCGCAACTTACAGATGTCCTAGATGTGATCCCCAACGTGGGCCGCTTGGAAGAAGGTCACTCGGTGGTACCCGCCCTGCGCGGCCTTGCCCGCTACCGCTCCCTCTTGCTTTTGGACGACACACGCATCCTTGCCGAGCGGCGGGCGGGTCCTTCGGCCACGTTCCTTGACCCCCTTTCCCTGGGCGAGGTGGAGGTGGCCAGAGGCGCCGCTGGGGTCGCCTACGGCTCTGACGCTTTTGGCGGGATCATTGCCGCGCGTACTCGGCTCGCGAACCCCGGCCAACCTTGGATGCTGCGCTATCACCTGCTAGCCGCCGCTGGTGCGCCAGAAACCACAGCCCAGCTGGAAGCCAGCGGCAGCCTCGGCCCGGGGGCCCTGACGGTTGGGGTAGGGTCCCGCGATTTTGACCGTTACCACTCCCCGAAAGGGGAGGTATTCAACTCGGAAGCCACTTTTCGCCACGCACGCCTCGGCTACCAGGTGCCCTTGGGCCACGGCATCTTGCGTGCCCTGTGGCGCTCCGACTGGGGTCGAACCATTGGCAAACCCGCCGCTGACTCCTATGTCACCCGCGCCTATTACCCTGAGGAAAACAGCCACCGATTCGTCTTGAGCTTTGAGGCGCCCTTGAGGGCTCCCTGGACGCGCTACGCTTGGAGCGCCTCCTGGGTGGAATACCAGCTCATCACCGATCGCGATCGCTTTGCCACCAGCACCAGTCCTCGGCAGCTCACCCGCGCTGATGTGTCCTCCCACGATTACAACCTGCGTTTTGAGGCGGAACGCACCTGGGCCTTCGGCCGTCTGCTGGTGGGAGCCGATGCCTACGGCCGGTTTGGTTTGAAGGCCACCAACGATACGTACCGGTTCCAAAACCCTCAGGCTCCTACCCGGACGCGGGAGGTTTCCATTGCCTCGGCGCGAAAGGATCACTTGGGGGCCTTTGTGGCCTATGCCCGCCACTGGGGGATCTGGGATCTTCACCTGGGTCTGCGGGGGGATTCCAGCCGCTCCAAGAACCGGGGAGGGTACTTTGGTAACGCCAGCTTTGAGTTCAGCCGCAGTTCAGGGTTTTTGGCCCTAGCCGCCAAGCCTCTGCCGGCCCTGGAGGCGACAGTGCAGTATGCCCGTGGGTTTCGCGATGCCGTGCTTTCCGATCGCTTTTACCGGGGTATTTCCGGACGTGGTTTCATCACCGGCAACCCCCGTCTCAAGCCAGAAACCTCACAGCAGTGGGACGCCAGCCTTCGTTATACGAAGGCACCGTTGCGCCTCGCCCTCTACGCCTACCACTACGAGATCCGGGACTTCATTGAGCGGTACCGGCAGGGAAACGATTTCTTTTTCCGCAATCGAGCCACGGCACGGCTGAAGGGTCTTGAGGTGGAAGGTGCCTGGACCCTCGGCGTCGGCCTGGAACTGGTTCTTGGACTGCAGTATCCCGAAGGTCGCATCGTGGACGACGACACCTTCATGGACGACATCCCATCCCGGGGCGGTTTCATCCTCCTCAAAGGTAGCCGCGGGCCTTTCCGCTGGGAATCCCGGTTTGCGGCCTACGCCCGGGACACGCGACCCGGGCCATTGGAGAAGGTCATCCCCGGTTACGCCACCTGGGATGCAGGGGCAAGCTACAAGTTCTCCGAGACCTTGGAGGTTGGCCTCTTGGCCCGCAATCTTTTGGATCGCGCTTACTACGGTTCAGCTGATGTGCTCGCGGTGCTTGCCCCGCGGCGGTCGGTGCAGCTTTCCCTGCGGGGGACCATTAAGTAAGAAGGCATTCGGTCAACTTAGGAGCCCCCTTTTGGGGGCTCCTTTTTGTTTGGCGGTACAATCCCGCCATGGCCACGACCGTGGAGCAGGTGGTTACCGCTCTTGCTTCGGCTTACCCCGTGATCGCCGTGGTATCCCCCGAAGAGGACCGCATTGAGCGGCTCCTCCAGCGCGTGGGGGCAGCGGCCAAACCCAATCCCCTGGGGGTGGCCACGTGGAACTGCGTTGACGGTTTTGGCGAGGCCAGACCCCTCACCGACCCCTTGGCAGCCCTTTCTTGGATCGCCAAAGAGGCCCCCTCCGGCCTTTACCTGTTCAAAGATCTGGCGTCCATGCTGGGGGATAATCGCTTCCTCATCCGGCGCCTGCGCGATACCGCATCGGCAATTCGCAATTCTGGCAAGTACCTTTTCCTCCTGGGACCGAATCTGGTCGTTCCCGACGAGCTGAAACCCTTCACCTACGTGGTGAACTCCATCTTTCCCGACGAGGCCGAAGTACACGCGACGGTGCAAGCGGTGTTTGCGAGTTTGCGGCGGCCCACTGATGCCTCCACCTTGAATCGCATCGTCACGGCCCTGCGCGGTATGAGCCTTACGGAAGTGGAACACGTGCTGCGCCGGCTCCTGGCGCGGCATCATGAGCTGAAAGACCCCTTCTTCTTGGAGCTTTTGGCGGAAAAAGAACAGGTCATGCGCAAGGAGGGCATTCTGGAATTTGTCCCCCCAGACCGTGGCATCAGCGAGCTAGGGGGGCTCGACCAACTCAAGCTCTGGGTCCAACAGAGGGCGAGGCTCTTTTCCCCCGAGGCAAAGGCGCAGGGATTGCCGCGGCCACGGGGGGTTCTGCTCATGGGCATGTCGGGCTGCGGCAAGTCCTTGGCGGTCAAGGTCATTGCCCACGAATGGCAGCTGCCCCTGTTTCGCCTGGACATGAACCTGGTCTTTGCTGGAGTGCACGGCACACCCGAATGGGTGTTCCACCGGGCGCTGGAGGCGGTGGAAGCGGTGGCACCGGCCGTGCTGTGGATTGACGAAATTGAAATGGGGGTGGCCGGCTACCACGAAGGGGAAACCGGCTCGCTGACGCGCATTTTCTCCACTTTTCTCACCTGGATGCAGGAACACAGGGAAGACGTGTTTGTCGCCGCCACCGCCAATCGCATCAACTTGCTGCCCGCGGAGGTCATCCGCAAAGGCCGTTTTGATCAGGTTTTCTTCGTGGAGCTGCCCAACGAGGAGGAGCGCAAGGAAATCCTGGCGATCCACATGCGCCGCCAGGGCCTGGACCCCCGTCGCTACGATCTGGTGCTCTTGGCTTCCGCCACCCGCGGCTGGAACGGGGCGGAAATTGAGCAAGCAGTGGTCTCCGCCCGCATTGCCTGTTACGCCGAAGGAAGGCCGGTGGAGGAGCGGGACCTCCTGGCCGCCATGGGTCAAATCGTGCCCCTTTCCACCACCATGGCTGAACAGATCAAGGCCATTCGCTCCTGGGCCAGAACCCGTGCCCTACCGGCCACCACCCCGGGAAGACCGGAGATGTGATCGTTCCCCTTCTTCTCCTACTCGCCACTGGCACAGCTGCCGGTGGTGAACTGGGAACAACGTACCTGCCGCAATGAGCGCCTCCACTGGAAAAGGGAAGGCCCCGGAAGTTAGCCCAAGTGCGGGTTCCACCACCATCCCCTAAGCGACCGTGGGGCGGAGAAAAAATTTCCCACCTACCGCACCAGCCCGAGCACCGTCGTGGGGTCACCCAGGGGAGGATCCACGGTGGACACGATCCCCGACCAGGCGCCGTCGGCCCGCACCGTCACCGTGGCAAACCCAGGCGGCAACCCTAACCACGAACCGAGATTGTTCACCTGGTCATAAACCCCAGGGGCAAGGACATGGGTCTTGACCACGTTCCCGCTGCGAACGGTGACGGTGGTGGGGCGCCCTTCGTAGTTGACCAAGAGCAAGTTGGAACGAGGCTCACGGTTGAGATCACCAGGGGTGGAAATGGGAAACAAGACCTCCACCCCAGGACGCGTCCCACAGGCCGGCAGCATCGGCAGGTCCTGGCCAAAGGTGGCCGTGGCACCCTGGTTGAAGGTGCGCACCCAGGCCAATACGGGGCCTGTGACCCGGAGCATCCCACTGCCCGAGGGAGCATTCAACGCCGTGTACACGTCGGGGACACGGCGCACCTCCCGACCCTGCAAGCGCACGGTGAGGCTGGCAGTGGGATCTTTGCTGCGAATGGGGATGAGGGCCAGCGTCACATCCACAGGGTCCCGGCGCACGTTGTACAGCACCAGCTCCGAGCGCCACTGAGTTCCGCCGGCCCCTGCCACCGAAGCCACGCCAGCAAAGCGCTGCTCAAAATGCGGTTCCGGCGCAGCACCCCGAACGGTGGTAGGATCACCCAGTACCGGGTCCACAGTAGAAACCGTAGCCGCCCAGTTCCTGTCACAGGTGACAGAGATCACCGAAACCCCGGGCGCCAGGCTCAGCCATGACCCGACCCCGTTGATCTGCGCGTAGGTGCCGCCGGCCACAGCCACGTCTCGCGTCCCGGAATTCGTCCCAACGCTACAGGTGGCAGGGGTGGGGTCAAAGTTCAGCAGCAACAGATTTGAGCGAAAGTCCGTATTGGGATTGGTCG
>JANXCP010000122.1 GCA_025060245.1 Thermoanaerobaculum sp.
GAACAGGGCCTGCGCTTCGCCATCCGCGAAGGCGGCCGAACCGTCGGCGCCGGCACCGTCACCGAGATTCTGGAGTAAGACCATGGTCAAAGAGAGAATTCGCATTCGCCTCAAGGCCTACGATTACCGCCTGTTGGATCAGTCAACGGCGGAAATCGTGGATACCGCGAAACGAACAGGGGCAGCGGTTTCCGGTCCCATTCCTTTGCCCACGCAAATTCAGCGCTTTACGGTATTGCGCTCGCCCCACGTGGACAAGAAGTCGCGTGAGCAGTTTGAGATCCGAACCCATAAGCGCCTGCTGGACATCTTGGATCCCACGCAACAAACCGTGGACGCTTTGATGAAGTTAGAGCTCCCGGCGGGTGTGGACGTGGAGATCAAGGCCTTTGGCGGAAAGAAGTAAGAGGGGGAAACCATGGTCCGCGGGATTTTGGGTAGAAAGCTGGGCATGACACAGATCTTTGATGACAAGGGGGAGCTGGTCCCGGTGACGGTGGTGCAGGCTGGCCCCTGTGTGGTGGTGCAGGTGAAAAACCGTGCCAAGGACGGATATGAGGCGGCGCAAATTGGCTTGGTGGAAGGTAAGCCGCCGCGCCATGTGGGCAAGCCTCTGGCTGGCCATTTCGCCAAGGCGCAGGTTCCACCCACGCGGGTGCTGCGCGAGGTACCCGTGGAAGGGACGGATCAGGTCCAGCCGGGTATGACGGTGCTCTGTGACATCTTTTCGCCGGGGGAGGTGGTGCGGGTGGTGGGAACTTCCAAAGGCAAAGGATTCCAGGGGGCGGTGCGGCGGCACCACTTCCGCGGCGGCGCAGCCTCCCACGGCTCCATGTTCCACCGTGCGCCCGGTTCCATTGGCCCTTCGGCCTTTCCCTCGCGGGTGTTCCCGGGTACGCGGATGGCTGGGCGCATGGGTGGGGACACGGTGACCCTCAAGCGCGTCAAGGTGATCAAGGTGGACTTGGAAAACAACTTGGTGTTCCTCAAGGGCGCCGTGCCCGGGGGGCGCAAGGCCCTGGTGCGTTTGCTGAAGGGATAAGGGGGCGGGCTATGAAATTGCCAGTGCGCAACTGGGACAACGAGGTGGTGGGCGAAGTGGAGGCACCGGACCAGGTCTTTGCCTACCCACCGAGGCCCCACCTGGTTTGGGAAGTGGTCAAAGCGTACCTTGCCAGTTTGCGGCGGGGCACCCATGCCACGAAGACACGTGGGATGGTTTCCGGCGGGGGAAAGAAGCCCTGGCGACAGAAGGGTACCGGACGGGCTCGGCACGGCTCCATTCGCTCCCCTCTCTGGCGGCACGGTGGCACGGTGTTCGGACCGCAGCCCCGGGACTACTCCCTCAAGGTGAACGTGAAGGCGAAGAAGAACGCGCTCAAATCGGTGCTTTCCGAGAAGTTATCCCAGGGCCGGTTGCACGTGCTGGCGGAGCTGGAGGTGGCTTCGCCGAAAACCAAGGAAATGATGGCTCGGCTGGCAAAGTTGGGTTTGGCCGGAGAAAAAGTCCTGTTCGTGGACTCGTACGACAACTTGAACCTGCTCCTGGCCACTCGGAACCGACCGGAGCTGGCCACCCAGGACGCGGCCCACGTGCACGTGTACGATGTGCTGGCGGCGCGCCACGTGGTGTTCTCGCAGAAGGCTCTGTTGGCCTTGTCGGAGGTGTTGGCCCAATGAAAGACCCGCGTTCCATTATCTTGCGCCCTTTGATTACGGAAAAGGTTTCGGCGCTGCAAGAACAGGCCAATATCCTGTGCTTCCAGGTGGCGCCGGAGGCCAACAAGGTGGAAATCCGCCGGGCGGTGGAAAAGCTCTTTGGGGTGAAGGTGCAGTCGGTCCAAGTGGCGAACATGCGCGGGAAGCTGCGGCGCTACGGCCGTTTCGCCGGCTACCGTCCCGATTGGCGCAAGGCGTATGTGCGCCTAGCCCCAGGGGAAAAGACCCCAGAGTTCTTTGAGAAGGTATGAGGGGGTGAGGTATGCCTCTGCGAAGCTTCAAACCCACGTCGCCAGGATTGCGGTTCAAAACGGTCCTGGATTTTTCTGAGATCACCAAGTCCCACCCAGAAAAAAGCCTCACCCAGGGGATGGCGCGCTCCGGGGGACGCAACAACGAGGGGCACGAGACGGTTCGCTTTCGCGGCGGTGGCCACAAGCGGCTGTACCGGCTCATTGATTTCAAGCGGGACAAGAGGAACATCCCGGCCAAGGTGGCGGCTATTGAGTACGACCCCAACCGCTCGGCGCGCATCGCCTTGCTGCACTACGCCGACGGGGAAAAGCGCTACATCCTCGCTCCCTTAGGTCTCAAGGTGGGGGACTCGGTGATCGCTGCCGAAAAAGCGGAGATCATCCCCGGCAATGCGCTGCCTCTGGCCAACATTCCCGTGGGGGCCATGGTACACAACGTGGAGCTCAAGCCTGGCCATGGCGGTCAATTGGTGCGGGCAGCGGGCGCTGCGGCGCAGGTCATGGCCAAGGAAGGAAAGTACGTTACCTTGCGCTTGCCCTCCGGCGAGGTGCGCTTGGTCTTGGCCACGTGCTGGGCCACTGTGGGTCAGGTGGGTAACCTAGATCACGGTAACGTATCCGTGGGCAAGGCGGGACGGTCGCGTTGGCTGGGTCGGCGGCCCCACGTACGCGGGACGGCCATGAACCCGGTGGACCACCCCCATGGGGGTGGGGAAGGCCGTACCAAGGGGGGGCGTCACCCGGTCTCACCCTGGGGGCAGCCCACCAAAGGTTACAAGACCCGGCGTACGAAGCGCACCGATCGGTTTATCGTGAAGCGGCGGAAGTAGGAGGAAAGGGATGGCGCGTTCTATTAAAAAGGGACCCTTTGTAGATGATCACCTCCTGAAAAAGGTGCAGAAGCTCAACGAGACTCGACAAAGGGTGGTGATCAAGACCTATTCGCGGCGGTCCACCATCGTGCCGGAGATGGTGGGGCACACGTTGGCGGTGCACAACGGGCAAAAGTTTATCCCCGTGTTCATCACGGAAAACATGGTGGGCCATAAATTGGGCGAGTTTGCTTTGACCCGCACGTTCCGGGGACATGCGGGGACGAAGAAGGAAAAGGGCGCGGCCCACTAATTGGGGGGTGCCATGGAGGCAAGAGCGTTGCTTCGTTACTACCGCGGTTCGGCGCAAAAGGTCCGGTTGGTGGCCAACCTCATCCGTGGGCAGCAGGTGACCAAGGCCCTGGCAACCCTCCGATTGACGCAAAAGCGCTGTGCCCGCGACCTGGAGAAGCTTTTGAAGTCGGCGGTGGCCAACCTGGAGCAAAAGAGCCCTGGCATTGACTCGGGGCGCTTGGTGGTGCGGCGAGTGACGGTGGACCAGGGACCGGCGGCCAAGCGTTTTCGCGCTGGTTCCATGGGCCGCGCGTTCCGTCGCCTGCGGCGGACCTGTCACATCCTTTTGGAAGTTGCGGATTTGCAGAGCTAGGAGGTTAGCGTGGGCCAGAAGACACACCCTTACGGTTTCCGCTTGGGTTACAACCGCACCTGGCGATCCCGCTGGTACGCGGATCGCGATTACGCCAAGCTCCTCCACGAGGATTTACGCCTGCGCAAGGAGCTGAAGGAACGGCTGTCCCACGCCGGCGTGGCGGAGGTGGACATTGAACGGACGGCCAACCGCATCCGGGTCACCATTATGGCCGCCCGTCCCGGGATCATCATCGGCAGGAAGGGTGCGGAAGTGGACAAGCTCGGCGAGGAGCTGCGCAAGCGCTACGGGCAGGACATCCACATCAACATCGCGGAAATTCAAAGGCCGGAAATTGAGGCCCAGCTCATCGCCGAGTCGGTGGCGCAGCAGCTCGTCCGCCGGGTCACATTCCGTCGGGCCATGCGGCGGGCGATGGAGAACGCCTTGCGTTTTGGGGCCCAAGGTGTCAGAATTCGCTGCTCTGGGCGTCTCAACGGCGCCGAAATTGCCCGCTCTGAGTGGTACCAGGAGGGGCGGCTTCCTCTACAAACCCTTAAGGCAGCCATTGACTACGGGTTTGCAGAGGCCTTTACCACCTACGGCGTGATTGGCGTGAAGGTGTGGGTATACAAAGGGGAGCTCCACCGGTCACGCGTGTTCCGCCGCCTGTAGGAACGTGAGGTGCGGCCATGTTGATGCCAAAGAAGGTCAAGTTCAGAAAACAGCAGCGGGGCCGCCGGCGGGGTGTGGCGACCCGGGGGAACACGGTCGCCTTTGGCGACTTTGGCCTGCAGGCCTTGGAACCGGGATGGATTTCTGCCAGGCAAATTGAGGCAGCGCGTATTGCCATGACCCGTTACGTGAAGCGCGGTGGGAAGATTTGGATCCGCATCTTCCCCGACAAGCCGGTGACCAAGAAACCCCTGGAAACGCGCATGGGAAAGGGGAAGGGAGCGCCGGAGGAGTGGGTGGCGGTGGTCAAGCCCGCCAGGATCCTCTACGAGATGGAAGGGGTGAGCGAAGAGGTGGCACGAGAGGCCATGCGCCTGGCGGCGCATAAACTCCCCATCAAGACCCGCTTCGTCATTCGAGGGCAGGTACGATGAAGGCGAAACAGCTGCGCGACCAATCCATTGAGGAGCTTCGGCGTACCGAGGCCGAGCTGGTGGAGCAACTGTTTAAGCTGCGCTTTCAGCGGGCCACGGGGCAAATGGAAAATCCAGGGAAGATCCGCCAAGTGCGCCGCGACATCGCGCGCGTGAAGACGATTTTGGCGGAGCGCTTGCGAGAAGTGGAGTAGCCTATGGAAAACCGCGGGGTATCGCGAAAAACGGTGAAGGTGGGCACGGTGGTGTCCTTAGCCGGTGCCAAGAGCGTGGTGGTCAAGGTGGAGAGCATGGTCATGCACCCTTTGTACCAGCGCTTCGTCAAGCGGGCGCGGAAGTTCATGGCCCATGACGAGTCCGGTGAGTGCGGTCTGGGGGACAAGGTGCAAATCGTGGAGTGCCGTCCGCTCTCTCGGCGCAAGCGGTTTCGGGTCCAGAGGGTAGTGGAGCGGGCCAAGTAGGGGGTGAGCCATGATTCAAATGCGAACCATGCTCAACGTGGCCGACAACTCAGGGGCAAAAAAGCTCATGGCCATTCGCCACCTGGGCGGCTCTTCAGTGGGTCGCTACGCCAGGCTCGGGGATATCATCGTCTGCTCGGTGAAGGAGGCGGCCCCTGATTCCGACATCAAGAAGGGCTCGGTGGTGAAGGCGGTCATCGTGCGCATGCGAAGGACCCACCGGC
>JANXCP010000123.1 GCA_025060245.1 Thermoanaerobaculum sp.
CTGTCTCCTCTTCCCAGCACGTGATTCCCAACCACATTCTGCCCGTGGTGGCCAAGGCCAAAGGCCAGTTGGGTACCGACTGGGTTTCCGATGTGTCGGTGTCCAACGTGTCCAGCTCCCCGGTAACGGTACAGATTTCCTTTTTCCCGGAAAAAACCGACAACCCCTTCCCCTCGCCCTTTATGTACCAGACCGTCTTGGGTCCCGACGAAACCCGAGTGTTCGCCGACGTGATCGGCACACTTTTTCCAACAGCGGGCGATAATATCAAGGGCGGGTTACTCATCATGGGCCGGTCCAACCAGCCGGGCCAAGCGGCCGGCCTGGCAGTGATCTCCCGCACCTACAACAACGCCGATCCCAACCGTACCTACGGGCAAACGGTACCCTCAGCCAACTATGCCATGGTGTGGGGAGCGGGCAAGGCGGTGCTGCCGGGGGTTCGGCAGGATAGCCGCTTCCGTACCAACGTGGGGGTAGCCAACCTTTCCATGGGTCCAGGCGCTCCACCTCGCCTCCGAGTCAAGGTGCGCATCCTGGGCCCCACAGGGAGCCCCATTCGCGAGCTCACCAGGGAAATCAAAGGGCTTTCCCTGGAGCAGTGGAGCCTTACCGAGCTGGGGGTAACCTCCCTGGCGGCGGGCCGCGTTGAGGTGAGCATTGACCCCACGGACACCTTGTACCAGCCTTGCCAGGTGCGCACCGATCCGGGACAACCCGGGGCCCTGTTCATCGCCTATTCCTCCAAAGTGGATAACGCCACCGGCGACGGGGAATTTGGCTTGGGTCTTGTGGACTGGAGCGCTTACGCTACCTGCCCCGAGCCCCCAGGAGGCGATCCCTGCCGGTAACCTGCCAGCGCTCGCCCTTGACCCTTGGGCCCTGGGAGGAGTCAGGCACCGGCCGGTGACCCTCAACGCTCGCTCTTGCTCAGCACCTCCCGCTGCGCGTCCAAGATCGGGTAGCGGCCGGAAAAACAGGCGGTGCAAAAGTGTTCTCGCGGGGTTTCCAGGCAGGCCAACATCCCCTCTTCGGACAGGTAGCCCAACGAGGTGGCCCCGACAAATTGCCGGATCTCTTCCACCGAGTGGCTGGCGGCAATGAGCTCCCGTCGCTCTGGCGTGTCAATCCCGTAAAAACAGGGCCCCACGGTGGGGGGTGAGGAGATGCGCAGGTGGACTTCCCGCGCCCCCGCCTGGTGCAGCATGGTCACCAGCTTGCGACAGGTGGTGCCGCGCACAATGGAATCGTCCACCAGCACCACCCTTTTGCCGGCAATGAGAGCCCGAACGGGGTTTAGCTTGACCTTTACACCAAAGTGGCGAATGGACTGCTTGGGCTCAATGAAGGTACGTCCCACGTAGTGGTTGCGCACCAGACCCAGGACAAAGGGAAGGCCAGAGGCCCGCGAGTAACCCAGGGCCGCCGGAATCCCCGAATCGGGAACCCCCACCACCACGTCGGCATCGGCGGGTTGCTCCAAAGCCAAACGCTCACCCATGCGCTGGCGTACCACACCCACGTCCTCACCAAAAACCCGCGAGTCGGGGCGGGCAAAGTACACGTGCTCAAACACACAATGGGCGTAAGGGGGCGCACTGGGGGGACGGACCTGCCGTACCCCCGCTGGAGTGATGGAGATCACCTCTCCCGGTCCCACCTCCCGCACCAGCTCCGCACCCAGCAGGTCAAAGGCGCAACTTTCCGAGGCTACCACCCACCCTCCGGGCAAAGCTCCCAAGAGCAACGGGCGAAAGCCCAACGGATCACGGGCGGCCAGCACCTGCTCTTGGGTGAGCAGCACCAGGGAATAGGCCCCTTGCACCTGCTCCAGGGCCGCCAAAAAAGCCTCCTCCACCGAACCCGCCGGGTTGCGGGCAGCCAAGTGGAGGATCACCTCGGTATCGGAGGTGGACTGGAAGATGGCGCCCTGCCGCTCCAGCTGGTGGCGCAGGCGACGGGCGTTGACCAGGTTGCCGTTGTGGGCCAACGCCAGGGGCCCGCGATGGGTGGTGACCACCAGGGGCTGGGCGTTGGCCAGGGCGGAGTCGCCGGCGGTGGAGTAGCGCACATGGCCAATGGCCAAGTGACCGGGGAGACGGGCCAACGTGTCCCGGTCAAAGATATCCGCCACGTAACCCATGGCCCGGTGGGAGCAGATCTTGCTCCCATCCCAGCTGGCAATGCCCGCGGACTCCTGGCCACGGTGTTGGAGGGCGTACAGGCCCAAATAGACCAGGTTGGCCGCATCGGGGTGCCCCACCACCGCGCACACCCCGCACTCTTCGCGAAAGTGGTCGTCAACAGGCCTCATCCCTGTTCCAGAAAAGCCAGCCCCTGCTCACGCAACGCCGCAATCTCGCCCAGGGCAAGGCGCACCACCTCCCGCCCTTGCCAGCGGATCACCAGCGCACCCCCCTGGGCGGTGCCTAGCCAGGTGAGGGGGGCCCCCGCCAGGGCCAGCTCCACAGCCGGTCGGAACGGCTTCGGGCAAGCCAGGAGGTAACGAGGTCCCCACTCCCCAAACAGCACCCGCGGCAGCGTAGCCTGGGAAGGAACTTCCACCTCCACTCCCACGGTGTGGCACATCTCCGCCAGCACCACCCCTAAACCCCCGTCGGAGATGTCCCGCGCTGCCACCAGGCCCAGCCGCACCAACGACCGCACCAACCCTGCCAAGCTCTGCTCCACCTGGTAGTCCGGGCGGGGCACAAACCCCATGGCCTGGCGCAAGACCAGCTGCTGGTAGCGGGATCCGCCCAGCTCCCCCTCCAAGGGGCCCAACAGGTAGAGGCAGTCTCCCTCCCGCAGGGCAAACCGCGGCCGGTGCCGGACCTCGGGCACCACCCCCACCATACCCACCGTCGGGGTGGGGAGGATCGCTTGGCCGGAGGTCTCGTTGTAAAAGGACACGTTCCCCGATACCACCGGCACCCCAAGGGCCAGGCAAGCCTCAGAAAGTCCATCCACGGCAGCAACAAACTGGCCCATGACCTGCGGGTTCTCCGGCGAGCCGAAGTTGAGGCAATCCGTCACCCCCAAAGGCTCTGCCCCTACGCAGGCGAGGTTGCGCATGGCCTCTACCACCGCCTGCGCCGCCCCGGCGAAAGGATCCAGGCTGCAGGCGTAGGCGTTGCAATCGGTGGTGGCGGCCACACCGATCCGCGTGCCAGGCACCAGCACCAAGGCCGCCTCACCCCCCGGCCCCACCACCGTGCACCCACCCACCGTTTGGTCGTATTGCTGGTACACGGCCCGCTTGCTTCCCAGCTGCGGGGAGGCCAGCAGGGCACGGAGATCGGCGGCCACGTCCCGCTCGCCGAAGGAGGGAACTGGGCTGGGGGAAGGCGGCTTGGGCAACTGGTACGGCCGGTGGTAGCGGGGCGCCTCCTCCACCAGGGGCGCCACGGCGAGGCGAAAGGCCAGCTGGCCCTGCCAATAGGCGGTGACGCAACGCTCTGCCACCACCTGCCCCAAATCGCAGGCATCTAACCCCCACCTGGCACAAACCGCAAGGATTTCCCCCACCTGCTCGGGTCTTGCCACCAACAGCATGCGCTCCTGGGATTCGGAGAGCATCAGCTCATAGGGGGTCATACCCGGTTCGCGCACCGGCACCCGGGAAAGGTCCAGCTCTAATCCGCAACCCCCCCGCGAGGCCATCTCAAAGGCAGAGGAGGAAAGCCCTGCCGCTCCCATGTCCTGGATGGCCACCACTAACCCCCGCTCCATGAGCTCCAGACACGCCTCAATGAGCAGCTTTTCGGTAAACGGGTCTCCCACTTGCACGGTAGGGCGTTTGTGTTCCGCCGCTTCGTCAAAGGTGTCGGAGGCCATGGTGGCGCCGTGGATGCCGTCCCTCCCGGTCTTGGAGCCCAGGTACAGCACCCTGTTCCCCACCCCCTGGGCGCGGGCAAAAAATAACCTATCCTTGCGGGCCAACCCTACGCACATGGCGTTGACCAGGATGTTGCCGTTGTAGGCCGGGTGGAAATCCACCTCACCGCCCAAGGTGGGTACCCCCACGCAGTTCCCGTAATCCCCAATGCCCCGCACCACCCCGTCCACCAGGTAGCGCATGCGCGGTGCCGAAGGGTCGCCGAAGCGCAACGAGTCCAAGAGCATGACCGGCCGCGCCCCCATGGTGAACACATCGCGCAAGATCCCCCCGACCCCCGTGGCTGCGCCTTGGTACGGTTCAATGAAGGAAGGGTGGTTGTGCGACTCCATCTTGAATACCGCCACCCAGCCCTCGCCTAGCTCCACCGCCCCCGCATTTTCCCCCGGGCCCTGTACCACCCGCGGACCCTGGGTGGGGAAGCGGCGTAGGTGAACCCGGGAAGACTTGTAGGAACAGTGCTCCGACCAAAGGGCGGCAAAGATTCCCAGTTCGGTGAGGTTTGGGGTGCGTTTCAGGGCTTGGCAGATCAGCTCCCATTCCTGGCTGGTGAGGCCGTGCTCCTGGGCATCTTCCTTTGTGGCCTTTTCATGCCAGCGCTTCATGCCGCCTCCACCAAGGCTTTGAGGAAAAAGACCCCGGCGGGCTCACCCAAGAGAGGATCCACCCGACACTCGGGGTGGGGCATCATCCCCAGAACGTTCCCCTCGGGGTTGGTGAGGGCCGCCACTGACCCCAGGGCGCCGTTGGGGTTGTCATGCTCCGACACCACGCCATCAGGGGAGCAGTAGCGCAGCGCCACCAAGCCTTCCCGTTCCACCCGTGCCCACTCCTCCGCCAGGGCAAACCAGTTCCCCTCCTTATGGGCGATGGGTAGCTGGATTACCTGACCCCGCCGCAGGTGCCGCAGCAGCGGGGTGTCGTCCCGTTCCACCCGTAGGAAGACCTCGCGGTGGATAAAGCGCAGCGACCGGTTGGGCAGCATGGCCCCGGGGAGGAGCCCCGCCTCGAGAAGAATTTGAAACCCATTGCAGATCCCCAACACCGGTCCCCCCCCTAGGGCGTGCCGGCGCACCGCCCGCATCACCGGCGAATGGGCAGCCATGGCACCGGCCCGCAGGTAATCGCCGTAGGAAAAGCCTCCAGGGATCAACAACCCCGTCGCCCCCAGGAGGTCCTCGCTTTCGTGCCAAATGGGCACCGCTTCCCCGCCACACCGCTCCACCGCCCGCAGGGCATCGGCGTCGCGGTTGGAGCCGGGAAAGCGCACCA
>JANXCP010000124.1 GCA_025060245.1 Thermoanaerobaculum sp.
TAGGCAGGGTGCAGGTGACCGTGGGGGTTGGCGACGTGCAGGTGGCCGGGCTTGGCGCTCCGGTGAAGGTCACCACAGGCGTGGGAGATGTGGTGATCCGCGGACCATGGAGCCAAGTGGGACAGCTATCCTTGCTTACCGGCGTGGGCAGCGTCACCCTTCACACCCCCAGCGGGAGCTTGGCCGGGCGTGGCCTGGTCTCTGAAACCCTCGCTCACCAGGGTCCAGGAGCGGCGACGGTGGAGGCGAGCACCGGCATTGGTGACGTCTCAGCGCATTTTCGCGAGCACTAGCCGCCCTGGTGTGTCGCCCGCGCAAAACCACCCCGTGGCCGCAGGTTACGTTTGCAACACCCCCCAACGGTAGGGTGGCAGATCCCCTTGATGGGCACAGGCCTCCAGGCACAAAGCCACAACCTCGCGGGTGCGGCGCGGATCCAGAATCCCGTCCACCCACAGGCGTGCGGCAGCGTATCGGGGGTCTAGGGTGGCCTCGTAGCGCCCGCGGATTTCCCTTAACAGGCGGGCTTGCTCCTCCTCCGGTACTTCCCTCTTCCCCACCTGGAGTTGCAGCAGCGTTTGGGCGGCCTGCTCCCCACCCATGACGGCAATGCGCGCCGAGGGCCAGGCAAAGATGAAGCGGGGCCCGTAGGCCTTCCCGCACATGGCGTAGTTGCCTGCGCCAAAGGAGTTACCTATGACGATGGTGATCTTCGGCACGGTACTGTTCGCCACCACGTGCACCATCTTGGCCCCGTCCTTGATGATCCCCTCCCGCTCTGCCTTGCTCCCCACCATAAACCCCGTGACGTCTTGGAGAAAAAGCAAGGGAATCCCCTTTTGGTTCATCAGCTCCACAAATCGCGCCCCTTTATCGGCAGCGTCGGCGTAAATGACCCCACCGATCTGCATCTCCTGCTCCTGAGGGGAAAGTCCCCGACGACGGGACACAACGTTGCGTTGATTGGCCACGATCCCCACCGCCCAGCCGGCAATGCGCCCCTCGCCGCACACCAGGGTGCGTCCGGAGGTGGCCTTGTACTCACAAAACTCCGAGCCGTCCAGAAGGTGGGCTAAGAGGGCGTAGGTGTCATAGGGACGGCTGCGATCGGGAGGGATGAGGGCCAAGATCTGCTGGGGATCCACCTCCGGAGGCCGCTCCTCGGTGCGGTCCAAGGGCGCCAGGCGGGGGCTGGCCAGGCGGGAGATGCGCTGGCGGATGGCCGCCAGACAAGCCGCGTCGTTGGGGAAGCGATCGTCCACCACCATAGAGACGTCCGTCTGCACCACGGCGCCCCCCAACTCCTGAAGCTCCACCACTTCACCGATGGCTGCCTTCACCAGCGCAGGTCCGGCCAAGAAGATGGAGCCGGTCCCCTCCACGATGAGCGCCTCGTCGGACATGATGGGGAGGTACGCTCCGCCGGCCACGCAGGGGCCCATGATGGCGGCGATTTGGTACACCCCCGCTGCGGAGAGGCGCGCATTGTTGTAAAACACCCGCCCAAAGTGCTCCTTGTCAGGAAAGATCTCATCCTGCAACGGTAAGAACACCCCTGCCGAGTCCACCAGGTAAATCACGGGCAAACGGTTCTCCAGAGCAATTTCCTGCGCCCGAAGGATCTTTTTACAGGTGATGGGGAACCACGCCCCGGCTTTCACCGTGGCATCGTTGGCCACAATGACGCAACGCCGCCCCGAAACGGTACCAACGCCCGTAACCACACCCCCTCCCGGCGCCCCACCCCACTCACCGTACATCCCCCAGCCAGCCCACAGGCCCAATTCCAAAAAGGGCGTTCCCGGGTCCAAGAGGGCGGCCACCCGCTCCCGCGCCAACATCTTCCCCTGCTCCTGCTGTCGCGCCGCTGAAGCAGAACCGCCTCCCTCGCGGATCTTCGCCGCCTCGGCCTCCAACTGGGCCAGCACACCCTCCCAATGCTGTTGGAACTCCGCCCTGTACTTCACATCCCCCTGGAGCTTCACCGGCACCCCCAGTTTTATGTTACCGCCTGGCCAAGACCAGCCCCCGCCTTGGCTTTCGGTGACGCTGACGCCGGGCAGGCGCCTTGGGGATCCCAACGCTGATGCCTCCATGGCTCAACCACCACCGTGGTGGCCCACCAGGGAACGACCCCTGGGGCCAGCAGCTTGCGCTCCCTTTAGCCGTATTGGCAGTGAAAAATCAAGGACTGGCTTTCCACTGTTAGACTTGCGCCGGTGCTGGGACCAAGCCTCCTGTGGGAGCTGAGCCTGCTGCTGGTGGCAGCAGCCCTTTTGGGTCTTTTGACCCAACGTCTTGGGCAGCCGCCGTTTTTGGGCTACCTCTTGGCCGGAGCCGTGCTAGGACCCATGGGGGCGCACCTCGTGCGCCAGCGCGAGCTGGTGGAGCAGGCCAGCGAGGTGGGAACGGTTCTGTTGCTCTTTGTCCTGGGTTTGGAGTTTTCCTGGTCCCGCCTGCGCTCCTTTGGCCGACGGGTGCTCCAACTGGGTGCAGGGCAACTGGGCCTTACCTTCTTTGCCGTGGGTGTCGGAGCTCTGTTGTTGGGTGTTTCGCGGGCAGAAGCGGTGGTCTGGGCGGGGGCAGTGACGCTTTCTTCCACCGCCACGGTAGCCAAGCTCCTAGAGCAGCAGCGCTCCCTGGATTCACCGCAGGGGCGGGCAAGTTTGGGGACCTTGTTGCTGCAGGATTTGGCAGTGATCCCCCTGCTCCTGGCGGTGTCCGGCATGGGCACCGGGGGCAGGGCGACCGGTCCTGCACCGCTTCTGCAGCTGTTGGCCAAAATCGTCTTCTTAACTGCCGTGTTGTGGTTTTCCGGCACTGTGCTCCTACCCCGCCTCCTGCGCCTGCTGGCTGGTCGACAAAGGCGGGAGCTTCAGGTGATTTTGGGGTTTGCTTTGCTGGGACTGGCCGCCTGGGCAGGTCATGCCTTAAGCCTTTCGCCAGCCCTGGCGGCCTTTGTCCTGGGAACCCTCCTGGGCGAAACCGAACACGCCCCTCAGCTGCGGGCTGATGTTTCCGGAATCAAAGAGGTGTTCCTCTGCGTCTTCTTCACCAGCGCGGGAATGTATTTGGACGGGCCGTGGCTGGTTGCCTCAGGTGGACAGCTCCTGGCCCTGGCTGCGGTGGTGGTGGTGGTGAAAACGGCCACGACCTACCTCGCCGCTCGCATGGCGGGTTACCCCCACCACGTGGCCCTGGCGGTGGCGTTCACCCTCGCCCAACTGGGTGAGTTCTCTTTCATCCTGGTACATCACGCAGCCGGCCTGCAGCTTGCCTCGCCGTTCACGGCCAAGGCCGTAGTGGCGCTCACCGTCCTCACCATTGCCCTCACCCCTTTGGCCGCCCGCCTCGCCTCACACCTGAAAGCCAAGGGGCAAGTGGTACCGGCCGTCTCCACTCCAGCACCACGCGGCCAGGTGCTGGTCATCGGTTTCGGTCCAGCAGGTCAGGCAGTGGCGGAACGGGCCATGGAGGCAGGGCTTTCCGTCACCGTGGTGGACCTCAACCCCAAACTGGCCCAAGCCGCCGCCCGCGCCGGTGCCTCAGCCCTGGTCGGCGATGCCACCCACGGGGACATCCTGCTGAATGCCGGGGTGGAGGAGGCATTGGCGGTGGTGGTGACCATCCCCGACGATGGGGAAGCAGTGCGAGTCACCCAGTGGGTGGCCAAAAACTTTCCCAGCAAAACCGTGATCTCCCGCGCTCGCCACCAAGTTTCCGTGCCCATGATCCAACGTTGGGGCGCGGTGGCGGTAGGGGAGGAAGCGCTGGTGGGATCAGCCCTGGCAGCACAGCTGCTGCGCGCCCTCACCCAGGAAGGGTATCCGCGAGAGAGCCTCAGGCGCTAAACCCATCAATCCGGGCAAAAACCCCTAGCCCTGGGGCCAGACTTTGCTCCTCCCGCACCCACTGAAGCGGGGAACGAAGCAGGGTGGAGGGAGGTTGAAAAATTTGGAAATTTCTTTCAAGATTTTTCCGTTGAGGGAAAAGGGGGAACGATGCGGATCACCAGCAGCGAGGAATACGGGTTACGCCTGGCGGTGCAGCTGGCAGCCTCCTTCCCAGCGCCCCTCACGCTGGCGGAGCTGGCAGAACGGGAAGGCATTCCGCAACCGTTGGTGGCCAAGGTTTTGGCCAAGCTGCGTCGTGCTGGGGTGGTCCGCGCCCGTCGGGGGCGGGTGGGGGGCTACGAGCTCACTGGGGAGCCGCGCCACATCAGCTTGGACCGGGTCTTGGGCGCATTGGGTCAGCCTTTGTTTTACCAGGGATTTTGCCACCAGCACGGGGGAAAACAAGAATTTTGTGTCCACACCCAGGAGTGCTCGGTGCGCCCCCTCTTCTTCCATTTGGACCGTATGTTTCGCGAGTTTTTCGCGGGAACAAACCTGGCCGACCTTTTGGCCGAAGAGCGGGCCTTGGACCGCAAGCTAGCCAGCACGGCTCCATTAAGGCTCCCGCTGCGGCCAAGCGAACCATCACGAGAGGAGCGAGTATGAACCAGCGTCAACCGATCTTTTCCGTGGAAGACCTCCACGTTTGGGTGGGGGATCGGGAAGTGGTGAAAGGGGTCACCCTTGCCGTGTATCCAGGCGAAATCCACGCCATCATGGGACCCAACGGTTCCGGGAAAACCACCCTGGTGCAGGCCGTCATGGGCCACCCCGCGTACACCGTGGAGGGGAAGATCTTCCTCAACGGTGAGGACATCACGGGCCTGGAGCCGGATGAAAAGGCGCGGCGGGGTATGTTCTTGGCGTTTCAATACCCCGTAGCGATCCCGGGGGTGAGCGTGGCATCGTTCCTCCGCGCGGCGGTGGCCGCCCGGCGGGGTCAGGATGTGCCGGTGAAGGAGTTCCGCCAGGAACTCATGGCCCGCTTACAACAGTTGGAAATGGACCCGTCCTTTGCCGGACGCTACCTCAACGATGGCTTTTCCGGTGGGGAGAAGAAACGCGTGGAGATCTTGCAGCTGTTGATGTTGCAGCCCCTGTTCGCCATGCTGGACGAGACGGACTCGGGTCTGGACATTGACGCGCTGAAAGTGGTGGCCGCCGGGATCAACGCCGCTGCCTCGGGTGACCGCGGGCTGTTGTTGGTTACCCACTACCAACGCCTGTTGAACTACGTGCAGCCCCACG
>JANXCP010000125.1 GCA_025060245.1 Thermoanaerobaculum sp.
CACCTTTTGGCAACCGCGGGCGGTCGTCGCCGACCCCCTCGTTTTGGCCACCTTGCCGCAGCGGGAGCTCAAGGCGGGCTTGGCGGAGGTGGTGAAGGCTGCCCTCATCGCCCCATCCAGCCTGGAGCATCTGCTGGAGGGGCACCTTTCTCGGGTGGCGGCGGGTGACCTTTTTGCCGCCGCGCCTTTGGTGGCTGCCGCCATCAAGGTGAAGGCGGAGGTGGTGGCCCTGGATGAACGGGACCAAGGGGCGCGGGCGTCCCTCAACTTGGGGCACACCTTAGCCCATGCCCTGGAGGCGGCCACCGGGTACACCCACTTCCTGCACGGCGAGGCGGTGGCTTGGGGGTTGCTGTTGGAGTTGGAGCTGGCCCGCCGACGAGGTTTATTGGCCTCGGTGGAGTGTGCCCGCTGGGCCGGGCGACTGGAAAAGCTGACGCCCCTGCCGGAGATCTCGGTAGACTGGGAGCACGTGGCGCCATACCTCGGGAGGGATAAGAAGCGGCGAGGGGGTGCGGTGCGCTGGGTGTTGCCCCGGTTTGGCGGGGTGGTGGTGGGTGTGGAGGTGCCGCCCGAAGAGGTGCAGCAGGCCTTTGAGCGCCTGCGAGGGGTTCCGGGTTCGGGGCCGTTCACCCCCCTGTTTTTCTAAAGGTTTACCCGCTGATGCTAGACTTTTTCCCCACCTGGCGAGGAGGTGCCAGTTGCGAGCAACCCTACCCACGCGTTTTGAACCGGCGCAGTTTGAGGGGAAGTGGTACAACCGATGGGAAACGTCGGGTGCCTTTACCCCGCAACTCCCCTCGGACAAGCCGCCCTTTGTCATCCTCATCCCGCCCCCCAACGTCACCGGCAAGCTGCACATTGGCCACGCCCTACAGTTCACCTTGCAGGACATCATGATCCGCTTCAAGCGCATGGACGGCTACAACGCCCTTTGGCTTCCCGGCACAGATCACGCCGGCATCGCCACCCAGGTGATGGTGGAGCGGGAACTGGCGAAAGAAGGGTTGACCCGCCACGCCTTGGGTCGGGAAAAATTCCTGGAGCGGATGTGGGCGTGGAAGGACCAGTACGCCACCAACATTTCTAGCCAGGCCAAGGCCTTGGGGGCCTCCTGCGACTGGACCCGGGAACGCTTCACCCTGGACCCCATGCTCTCCCGCGCAGTGATCCATGCCTTCGTCAGGCTCTACCAGGAGGGTTTGATTTACCGTGCCCAACGTCTGATCAACTGGTGCCCCCGCTGCCTGACGGCCCTTTCCGACCTGGAGGTGGTGCACAAGGAAATTAACGGCGGCCTGTGGGACTTCGCCTACCCTGTGGAAGGTGGCGGGGAAATTGTGGTTTCCACCACCAGGCCGGAAACCATGTTGGGGGACACGGCGGTGGCGGTGCACCCGGAGGATGAGCGCTACAGGGCCTTGGTCGGGCGCTTCATCCGCCACCCCTTTGTGGACCGCCTCATCCCCATCATTGCGGATGCTGACCTGGTGGACCCCGCCTTCGGTACCGGGGCGGTGAAGGTGACCCCAGCCCACGACCCCAACGACTTTGCCACGGCGGAGCGCCACCACTTGCCCAAGATCAACATCCTCACCGAGGACGGCAGGATCAACGAGCACGGCGGCCGCTTTGCCGGACTGGACCGCTTTGCCGCTCGCCGCGCGGTGTTGGAAGCGCTGGGGGAGCTGGGCCTGCGCCGCGGCGAAAAGGCCCACAGGCACGCCGTGGGGCATTGCCAGCGCTGCGACACGATCCTGGAACCCTACCTTTCCTTGCAGTGGTTTGTGCGGTCCAAGCCGTTGGCAGAGGTGGCCTTGGAGGCGGTGCGCAAGGGAGAAGTGCAGCTGCACCCGGAGTTTTGGTTAGCCACGTACGAGAACTGGCTTACCAACATTTTGGACTGGTGCATTTCCCGTCAGCTGTGGTGGGGGCACCGGATCCCCGCCTACTACTGTGCCCAGGGCCACACCACCGTGGCCGAAACCGCCCCCGGCGCTTGCCTCCACTGCGGCGAAGCGGTGGAACAGGACCCAGATGTCCTAGACACCTGGTTTTCCTCCGCCCTCTGGCCCCTTTCCACCCTGGGTTGGCCGGAGGAGACCGAGGACCTGCGCGCCTTTTACCCCACCCAGCTCCTCATCACCGGCTTTGACATCCTGTTCTTCTGGGTGGCGAGGATGATCATGATGGGGTATCACTTCCGCGGCCGTCCACCGTTTTACCAGGTGCACCTCACCGGTCTGGTCCGGGATGCCCAGGGGCAAAAGATGTCCAAGACGAAGGGCAACGTGATGGACCCCCTGGATCTGGTGCACACCTATGGCGCCGATGCGGTGCGCTTCACCCTGGCAGCCCTGGCCTCCCCCGGCCGGGACCTGCCGTTGGATCCGCGCCGCATGGAGGGGTACCGCGCCTTTGCCACGAAGCTCTGGAATGCGGCGCGCTTCGTACAGATGCACCTCAAAGGGGACGAGCCCACCCTGGAGGAGCTGGACCTCCAGGCAATGGCCCTGCCAGAGCGGTGGATTTTGGCCGAGCTGAGCCAGGCTGTGGTGGGGGTCCGGCAAGCCTTGGAGGGCTTCCGCTTTGACGAGGCCTGTCGGTGCCTGTACCAGTTCGTCTGGAATGACTACTGCGACTGGTACGTGGAGCTGGCCAAGCCGGTGCTTTCGGGAAGCTCAGCGGCCCGTTCCCCACAGGTGGTGCGGGCGGTGGCGCGGGGAGTCCTACTGGAAACCTTGAAGCTGCTGCACCCCATCATGCCCTTCATCACCGAAGAGATTGCCTCCCATTTGGGGTACGAGGGCATGCTCATGACCTCCCCGTACCCACGCCTGCGGCCCGAGTGGGCCTTTGTGCTGGAGCGCGACACCTTCCGCTTGGTGCAGGGGTTGGTGCAGGCCGTGCGGTCCTACCGGCACCTGGTGGGTCTGCCTCCCAACGCGCCGTTGTCGGTATTCCTGGAAAACCCCGGCGAGGCGCTGGCCCAGGCCCTTTCGGAGCTGCGCAGCGAGGTGATGCGTTTTGCCTGTTTGGCGCAGTTGGAACCCGCAGGGGACATCCCCCCGGGAGCGGTTCGCGATGCGGTGGGCCGGCTGCGCATGGCCATCCTGCTCCCCCACGGAGCCTTGGGTGAGGAGGAGCGGCAACGCTTGCAGCGCGAGCGCACCACCACCGAGCAGGAACTGGCCCGTCTTCGTGCACGGCTGGCCGATGGGGGGTTCGTGGAACGGGCACCCGCCGAGGTGGTGGAGCAAACACGGCTGCGGGAACAGGAGCTGGCCCACCGGCTGGAGCTGTTGACGGAAACGCTTGGGGCAGGGGTGTGAGCGGCTGGCCTGGGGTGAACTGGGTTTGGTTGGCCGCGGTGGACTCCACCAACGCCATGGCAGAGCGCTTGCAGGAGGCCTGGTTGGCCGATGCCGAGGCGGTGCTCCCGCCAACCTTGATTTGCGCCGATACCCAGTGGGCGGGCCGGGGCCGGCACGGGCGTTCCTGGCAATCCCCGCGCGGTGGCCTGTACGCTTCCTTCGTGAGCTGGGTGGGCGTGGAGGCATTGCCGTGGTTGCCTCTGGCGGCCGGGGTAGCGGTGCTGCTAGGGGTGCGCCGCCTCCTCCCGTCCCTGGGGCGGGTACTCAAGTGGCCAAACGACTTAGAGGTGGAGCAGCGCAAGTTGGGGGGGGTGCTGTGCTCCAGCCGGATCCAGGGAGATCGGGCCTGGGCGGTGGCGGGGTTTGGCGTCAACGTGTTGGGCGCGCCGGCGTTGCCGGGGGATCCCCGGCAGGCCACCAGCCTCGCCCAGTTAGGCTTTGGCGGAACTCTGGAGGAGGCGCGGGAAGCCATTCTAGAAACTTTTGTGACGCAGTTTCCCGTGCTCTTGGCAAATCCCGAATCGCTGCGCCGGACCTGGCTTGCCGCCAGCATCCACGGTCCAGGGGATCGCCTGCGCCTGAAGACCACCACCGGTCCGGTGGAAGGTCAGTTCCTCGGACTCTCCCGCCAAGGGATGTTGGAACTGCGGGCGGGTGACCGCATCATTTCCTTGGCCTCAGGCGAGGTGGAGTGACGGAGGTGGGTATGGTGCTGCTGGCGTTAGACGTGGGGAACACCAACACCACTTTGGGGGTGTTTCGCGAGGGTGAGCTAGTCTCCAGTTTTCGCCTTACCACTGCGGCCAACCGTACGGTGGATGAGTTGGGCTTGTGGCTGCGCCAGTTACTGGCCTGGGCCCACATCTCCCTAGACGAGTTGGAAGGGGTCATCGTGGGCTCTGTGGTGCCCCCCCTAGACCCCTCCCTCAGCCAGGCCATCGCCCGGTACCTCCACGTCAAGCCGTTGTTTGTGGAGCCCGGGATCAAATCGGGGATGCCCCTGCGGGTGGAGGCGCCGCAGGAGTTGGGGGCTGACCGCCTATGCAACGCCGTGGCTGCCTTCGCCGAGTACGGCGGGCCGGTGGTGGTGGTGGACTTTGGCACCGCCACCACCTGGGACGTGGTCTCCGAGCGGGGTGAGTTTTTGGGTGGGATCATCGCCCCGGGTTTGGAGATTTCCGCCGAGGCGCTCTTTTCCCGGGCTGCCAAGCTGCCGCGGGTGGAGCTGGAGGCTCCCAAGCACGTCATTGGCAAGGCCACGGTGGAC
Organism: Thermoanaerobaculum sp.; assembly: GCA_025060245.1. Classification (GTDB taxonomy): domain Bacteria; phylum Acidobacteriota; class Thermoanaerobaculia; order Thermoanaerobaculales; family Thermoanaerobaculaceae; genus Thermoanaerobaculum. The sequence goes on from JANXCP010000125.1 coordinate 4,642, forward strand.
TCCATGCAGGCGGGCCTGGTGTACGGCTATGTGGGCTTGGTGGAAGGCCTCACCCAACGCGTACTGGCCGAACTCCCAGGGGCCAAGGTCATCGGCACGGGCGGGTTGGCACCGGTCCTGGCCAAGCACACCAAGCTTTTTGCCGCCATTGACGGTCACCTCACCCTGAAGGGCTTGCGCCTCCTGTGGGAAAAGAACCGTCCCAGTCGGAAGTAGGCGCGGAAGAGCTGGCCTACTACCGCGCGGTGGAAGACCATTTTTGCCGTCTGCGGGGAACCCCGTTCCTCTTTTCCCCGAAGGATTTCGCATACCTTCGGCGGTGGTGGCGGGAGGGGGTGCCGTTGTCGGCGATTTTGCTGGCGCTTGGGGAGGTCTTTGCCAAGAAGCGGCAGCGGGGGGAAGACCCCGTGTCCTCGCTGGCCTACTGCCGCCACGCAGTGGCCCGGCAGGCCAGGCGCCTGGCGCAGCTGCGTGCGGGAGGTGGGGA
>JANXCP010000126.1 GCA_025060245.1 Thermoanaerobaculum sp.
CGGCTGCAGCGGAGCCAACCCAAGGGCGCAAGTTCCTGGAGCAGGGCTTTGAGGCGCTCCACCCGCGGGATCGCGGCCAGCTGGGCTAGGTCCACCAATAAGCGGCTCCCCCACATGAGGCAGTATCCGCTCTGGGGTTGCCCTGCCACAAGAATTTTCAAGCCTTTCACCGGTTGACAAAGGGCTCTTTCTATGATTTCGGTCTTCATTAGCTCGGCTAGCTCCGGGAACACCGAGACCAGCAAGACGTCTGGGCTTGCCTGCCCTTCCCATTGGGGGCGCAGCACGTTGGTGAGATTTTGCGCTCCCTTTTCAAGCCATAGTGGGAGGGTGTGCTCGTCCAAGGTGACGACGAGAAGTCCGGCAGCACGCCCGTAGGAGGCGAGGTCATGAGAGCCGGTGACGTAGACCTCGGAAAGGGGCACCCATCCCTTCATGCTGGGGAGCTCTTTGGGAACAACTCCGTCCTTGGCCGCCCCGTGCCAAAGGTCTTGCAGTGAATTTCCCGCAACCCGTTCAGGCGTCGCGAGCTCGCTGACGAGCGCCAACCAAAGCCCCTCAAGCTCGTCCCGGGTCACCTCAACGGCGGGAAGTGCGCCCCGGAGCAGTTCCAAAAGCGGCTCCACCTCGCTCCAAGTCTTTGATCTTCTTACCGCGGGTTCCTGGGCGCGGGCGACCACCGCTGCTAGTCGTACCCCCGAATTACTCACCGCCACGAGTCCATACTTCATCAGAAACCACGGCAGAGGGTGCTGGACCTCCACTTGTGGATAGTGCTTGACGGTGTCATGGCCAAACGAGACGGTAGCTGGAAATTCGTTTCTTTTAAGCAAACCGAGGAAAAAGGTGGTCAACCTGGCGTTTGCCGTGGAACGGAGCTCCGGTAAAAAATGAAAGGCCAGAGGAAATTCGAAGAGTTTTGGCCCCAAGTATTCCCAACGAGGCGAAGAGCTAACATTATCAAGGTAATAAGACCGCCAATAATCAACCCATTCCGAAAAGAGTCCTGAATTGTACCCGCTGATTGAAACTTCGCGCTTTCCCTCCGGAAAATCATTCACTTTTAACTTTTTTAGCAACTTCTCGTCGTTCGAGTGGGTGGCTTCGTCAACCAGCAGGGAACTATTGAATGCATCTTCTGGTGAGACCAGCCGGCCGGGGAGGAGTGCTTCGGAAGGCCTTACCCATTGGCCATCCCGCCGGCAAACTCGGATCCAGGATGCCCTTTCGTGAATAAACGACTCTTGTACACGCTCTGGAGCTGAGCGGAGGAGATCCCAGAACTTCAGCCAGCGCGCTTCCGAACCATGTGAGCTCCAAGGCAGTTGCTCACTGAGGATTTTTTTCCAGAGGCTTTCATCTAAAGGCCCGACTTCCATGACCTCAACAAGGATTCTTCGTGCCTCGTCGTCCGCAAGGAGCTGTGGGGACACGCCGTGGAGGCCATCGGGAAGGGGGGTGCCCTCTGGGGCCAACACGGCGTGTTCAGCGCTCACCAGCCTGCCGTCGCTGGTTGGGATGATTTCCAGGCTAGGGCGTATCTTGTCCCACTCACCACGTGTGCAGTCGTTGGCAAACGCCTCCGCGAGCTTTAACACGTGGCTGGCCTTTTTGTGGGACGGGCTGGCCACTGCTGCAAACCACTCTTGGGGCGATAGGTTCCGCAGGTTCGGCAGCTCAGATTGCGAGGAAGCTAGCCGATCGGCCAAGGTATTCAAGCGCGCACCGCGTTGACGTTCATAGCACGAGGCGTGCACAAGCCTTGCGTTCTGATCGCGGTCGGCCAGTGCATGCCACTGGCGTGCCAGCGCGGCGCTGTCTTTCGGGTGCCGCCACAATTGTTGCGGAGGGCGCAATTCCCCGTTGCCGTCGGGAACCAGGGCGCGTTGCTCCAGAGCACGCCAAACTTTTTCTGCCAGGAAGGCGCCCAGCTCGTCCTTTCGTTCTGGCTGCCGCGGGAAGGCATCCAACGGTTTCGCTGGGTCTTCCGGCGAGGCAAGGGTTGGTAAGGTTTCCACCACCAGTTCCGCCGCCTTTTCCATAAGGGAGAAATTCCAGTCGCCGCCGATAATCGCGTTGCGGTCGCTGTTCAACTTCCAGGGGGCGTTGAGAATTCCAGTTAAATACGTTGCCGTTTGGGTCGGGAAAAAAGCCCAGAACCGCCCTGCTTCCTCCCGCCGCCCCTCCAGAGGAATGGCCCAGGCGATGGGAACCTCCTCGCGGGCATGAATGTGTGTGGCGTCGGCGCGCGCCCGCTCATCAGAGATTCTGATTTGCTTTGAAACAACCCGCCATCGGGATAATTCTCGTCCCACGTACAAACGTTTTTCTTCCGACGCCGAATCTACTTTCAACACGCGCAACGTCCCTGTCCCGTCCTCCAATTCCAGGGTTAATGAAATTGGAAGAAAGAGCAAGAACTCGGCGGGAAATTTGGCAATCTCCTGCTGCAACTGATCCGCTGCCCCGGGGTGATTGATTTGCGCCCGTACGATAGTTTCAGCCCAAGCGAGCTCCTGCAGCGTAGCGTCGGAAGCTCGTTCGGACTCGGCCAACGGCCAGGCAAGTCGCAGCCCCGGGGCTTCCTGCACCGAGAATTTCTCTCGTAGTTCCCGCCGACAACGCTCGGGATCAAAACGAACGGAGCCGGATGCACGGGTGAAGATGTCAATCTGCCCGTTGAGCTGAAGTAAGGCCTTAAAGCCGAGCCCAAAGCGACCGATTTGGTTACCTTTTTTCGTTGAGTAATGGGAACTAAGCAGGACGCCGAGCCCCTCCTCGCTCAGCGGGGCACCGGTATTGGCGGCATACAATTGACCGCTGCGGATCAAAACCCGCATCCGGTGGCCTTCAGGAGGAGAGCAACCCTGTTCTGTGCCTTCCAACGCCGCATCTGCCCCGTTTTGGACGAGTTCTAAGATCTGCCGGTACCCGTACCCACCAGCCAAGACCACCTGCTCAATGCCGTGGTGTTCCCGCAGCAATAAAGGAAACTCGCCATATGCTTTTAAGATGCCGCCGCAGAGACGCTCCAGCACGGTATGCAGCGGAGGGCGCTCTGACAACGTTGGCTTTGTGGACTGAGTCATCCCTGGGATCCCTCCCCATAAACGTGTCTCGTCTTATCATCATTTGGGTAGGTTAGCAACTAAACAGTTAACGTCAAATCCTAGTTTGTATCACAATGTTTATAGAATTATTTGTTCTTGAGAACTGCAACAATAATCCGTGCTGTATTCTAATTCAAAAGATGCTTTTTTTGAACAGATCAAGCTTCGTAAAGACAATTCAAACCCGGATGAGAAACCGACACTGATCGCCTTGGACCAGAATAAAATGCAAATGTTCTTAATTCCAAGCGTTCCTTAGAACTAGTTCGCTCGCCCGGGAGTCAAACCAGATCTGTGGCAACCTTGCTCGCCTAATCTTGAGCATCACACTTTTTCCGAAGGTATCGTGTTTCTGGGGCCCTGCGCCGAGGGACGTCCCGAAAGGAAAACTCTTTTCTAGCCCATGACTTGGTGGCGCAAGCGCTGGATCTAAACGAGGAAGAGCTGGATGGCGGCCTAAGGTGGGAACGAGGTGGCACTACGCCACCCTTCCGCTAAGCCTTCGGGTTTGTAACCGGCGGCAAAGGGTTTCTGTTGGCCCACTGGGCCTTTTCCGGGGGAAGCTTTCGGCGACCGTGCTCTCTGAGAGGCTGACCCAACGGCGGAGATTAATGGAGGCACGGAGAGGCTCAACGAATTCCTGGGGAAAAGACGGTCTTACGAACGGTCGTGTCGAGCGTGTGAGGAGTCGTCCACTTCTCTCGCGCCACCCGGGTTTTTGGGTGGAATCAGCCCTTGGCTGCGGCTTCTCCCGGCGGAGCCGAAAAAAATCGCGTTCCTCGTCCCCATGAGGCACCCATCACCTGTGCCTTCGTGGCTTTGCTGCAAAAGGGAGGCCGGTGACCTGGGCTCTTGGGCTTTCTGCGCGCTTCGCTAGAATAGGCGGCCATGGCGGGAACGCACCCTCTGAAGGTGGGAATGATTTCCCTCGGCTGCGCCAAGAATTTGGTGGACAGCGAGGTCATGCTGGGATTTTTGACGCAGCGTGGGGTGGAGGTGACCACCGATCCGCAACAGGCGGAGGTGATCATCGTCAACACCTGTGGCTTTTTGGAAGAGGCAAAACAGGAGTCCATCAACACCATCCTGGAAATGGCCCAGCTCAAAGAGACGGGAAGGCTGAAGCGGTTGGTGGTGGCGGGGTGCATGGTGCAGCGCTACGCCCGCGAGCTGGCGCAGGAGATTCCAGAGATTGATGCGTTCGTGGGGTTGGACGAGTTAGAAAGGGCCCCCGAGGCGGTGTTGGGCCAGCTGGGCCGGGACCACATCCCCGATCAGGTGGCCTCAGTGCGCCTTTACGATCACCAGTCGCCTCGGCTCCTGGCCACGGGAGGTGTTTACGCCTACCTCAAGGTGGCGGAAGGGTGCAACAACCCCTGCGCCTTTTGCCACATTCCCCGCATGCGCGGGGCGTTTCGTTCCCGTCGCTTGGAGTCGGCAGTGGCGGAGGCCCAGCAGCTGCGCCGAAAGGGAGTGCAGGAGCTGATCCTCATTGCCCAAGACACCACGCGGTACGGCGAGGATTTGGGCATGGGGCGCCGGGGGCTGTACGAGCTTTTGGAGGCATTGCTAAGGGAAACGGACTTTCCCTGGATTCGTTTTCTTTACGCCTACCCCGCCACGCTGGACCCGGCCATCTTTGACCTGATGGCGGCAAACCCCCGACTGGTCCCGTACTTGGACATTCCCCTGCAACACGCCTCCCGGAAGGTTTTGAAGCTTATGCAGCGGGGTGGCGACGGGGGTAGCTACCGTCAGCTCATTGAGCAGGCTCGGCAGAAGGTTCCCGGATTGGCGGTGCGCACCAGCTTCATCGTCGGCTTCCCCGGGGAGGGTGAGGCGGAGTTTCACGAGCTCCTACGCTTTGTGGAGGAGGTGGAGTTTGATCACCTGGGTGTTTTCACCTACTCCTTTC
>JANXCP010000127.1 GCA_025060245.1 Thermoanaerobaculum sp.
CCCTCCAGCAGCCCCAGCGCCAGGAGGGGACAGTGCGATGGACAGTGAGGGGTATGCTGCGTACTACGTGCTCCGTTTTGCGGAGGGGGCCAGTGATGACGTGGACGTTGTGGCCCAGCGCGGCCAGCGCTTCCGCCAGCAAAAAGCGCAGCGGCAGTCGTCCCAAGGCGCCAGCAACGCAGTCAGCCTCGGAAAACTTCTCCACCGAGTCACGGAAGGCCCGACCCGGTGCCCACAGGAGCGCGGGAACGGGATGCCAGGAGTGGCTCTTGAGGGGCACAGGGGTGGAGTGATCCGCCGTCACCACCACTACGTCAAACCCAAGTGCCATAAGCTGCGGAAGAAGTTGATCCGCCTCCTCAATCACTTCGCGTTTACGGGAAAAATCCCCGTCCTCACCTGCCTTGTCGGTGTACTTGACGTGAACAAAAAAGAAATCGTGGCCCTCTAGGTGAGCCCTCAGCAAATCGGGAATTTCCTGCAGACCAACCGGTGGCTTCACCACCTCCATTCCCACCAGGCGGGCCAGCCCGCGGTACATGGGGTACGTGGCCACACAGAGGGGGCGTAAGCGAAAACGTTCAGCCAGTGATGGGATGTGCGGTAGTGAGTCAAAACCCCGCAGGAGAAGGCCGTTGGCCTTCGCCTCCCCCGCCAAGATTTGAGTCGCCTGCTCTACGAATTGGCTCACCAACATAGCCGTGGACTGGGCTTCCGCGGTCAAGGGACGCACCGGCAACGGGGGTACGCCGGTCTGCTGCGGGTCCGTGTCGGCGATCTTGGGACTGAGCCCGGCTCCGCGCAGCACCAACACGCCGCGGTGCTCGGACTCGGTTTGGAGAAACAACTCCACCCCAGCAAGCCTAATGGACCGGAGCTTTGCCACAAGCCGCTGGTTTTCTTCCGTGGGAATGCGGCCAGCGCGCCGGTCCACGATCCGCCCCGCCGCATCCAGGGTGCAAAAGTTAAAGCGGGCAGCCACGTCCCCTGGTTGCAGGGGAAAGTCAACGCCCACCGCTGACAGCACGCCGCGGCCAATTTCGTACTCGGTGGGGTCGTAGCCAAAAAGGGCCAGATGGCCCGGGCCCGAACCCGGGGTAATGCCCGGCCCCACCGGGTCAAAGCGCCCACAGCAGCCCTCCCGGGCCAGGCGGTCCAGATTCGGTTTGTGCGCCGCGGAAAGAGGCGTTTGGCCGTGCACATCGGGGAGATCCCCCAAGCCGTCCAGGACCAAAAGGAGGATGCGTGAGGGGGTTTGCTGAGCCTGCCGTTCCACCAGGGTCATGGGGTCCATAATCAGCCTCACTGAATCCTTCGGGATGAATTCTAGCCCAACTTCCCGTCCAAGACGCGAGCATCGCCATGCTGGCGGGGCTTGGAGGTGTGCTACATTGGCCTTGATGGAAACCTCGTTGTCCTTGGATGACCTGCTGCGGTTCATGACCAAGAAAGGGGCCTCAGACCTGCACCTGAAGCCCATGCGTCCACCCATGGTGCGGATTGACGGTAAGCTGATGCCCATCAAGTCACCGCCCTTGAAGCCTGCCGAGGTGGAGGCCATGGTGCTGCCCCTCCTCACACCCGCACAAAAACAAAAGTTTGATGAGCGGCAATCGGTGGACATTGGCTACGGGGTTCCCGGGGTAGCGCGTTTCCGCTGCAACATTTTCCAGCAGCGCGGGTCTATTGCCGCCGTGTTCCGGCGCATCCCCTTTGAAATCAAATCGTACGACGATCTCAATTTGCCAAAAGTGGTGGCGAGCTTTTCCCAGTACCCTGCGGGTCTAGTGCTCATTACCGGTCCCACGGGCTCCGGAAAATCCACCACTTTGGCTGCCATCATTCAGGACATCATTAAGACCCGGCCGTGCCACGTGGTGACCATTGAGGATCCCATTGAGTTCCTCTTTTCCGATCACCTGGCCACGGTCTCGCAACGGGAGGTGGGGACCGATACCCCTTCTTTTCGCGAGGCCCTACGCAACGCCATGCGCCAAGACCCGGACGTCATCATGGTCGGCGAGATGCGAGACCTGGAGACCATTGCCACGGTGATCACGGCCGCTGAGACGGGTCACTTGGTGTTTTCTACCCTGCATACCAACTCCGCCAGCCAAACCGTGGACCGGATCATTGATGCATTTCCCCCCGAGCAACAAGAACAGGTGCGCTCGCAACTGGCGCAAGTGCTGCGGGCGGTGATGTCCATGCAGTTGGTGCCACGTCGCGACGGGCAGGGTTTGGTCCCGGCGGTGGAAATCTTGGTGAACTCCCCCAAGATCGCGAAACACATTGAAGCCGGTGAGATCAAAGAAATCCACGAGGAAATTGAATCCTCAGTGGCCTACTACCGCATGCAGTCCATGAACCAAAGCCTGCTGGCACTTTTGGTGAACAACGTCATTGACTACCGCGTGGCCATGGAGAAGTCCCTCGACCCTGAGGATTTATCCCTCAAGCTGCGGAAGATGTTCCCGCATATTGAAGAGGCGTACCGGGAGGAAGGTATGGCGCCGTCGCCTGGTGATTTTGCGGAAATTATGGAGCTGATGGAAATTAAGAAGCTCTACGAGGAGCAGGAGGAGCGCTGGCGGCAGCGTATGCAAGAAAAAGACGAGCTCATCGCCGATCTGCAGGCGCAGCTGGCAAGCTTGCGGCAGGAAATGAGCTCCCACACGACCCTTGCAGCAGAGCTGCGCAACCAGCTGGAGGCTTTGCGCGCAGAAAAGGCGCGAATTGAGGCAGAAAACAAAGAAACCGTGATGCGGTTGCAAGAACGCATCAAAGAACTGAACCAACAAATTGCCGCCCTGGGCAGTGGGAGACCCGGGCAGGAAAAGCCCACCACCGGCTTTTTCAAACGCTAGATGGGGGACCCAAACCTGGTTCCGTCTCCCAGTGCCCTTCCACCGCTCTCCCGTCTCCTTCCCATTGGAGCAGCAGGTGCAGGACCCGCGGCGCGAGGCCAGTGGGGGGGAGGTCTTCCGGCCACTCCACCGCGGTAATGGCCCCCGGGTCATCCAGCAGCTCCCCCAAACCCAGCTCCAGCCAGGGGCTCTGGGGACGCCCCCGAAGGCGATAAAGGTCCAGGTGGTGGAGGGCCCGGATCCCATGAACACCGCCAAGGGCATAGGTCTCGCGCAGGATAAAAGTGGGTGAGCAAACCTCGGCCGGGTCTCCGCCGAGGGCGCGAACCAGCCCGCGCACCAAGGTGGTCTTGCCCGCACCCAGGGGACCACGCAGCAACACCAAATCCCCCGGACGCAGCTGCGCGGCCAGCTCGGCCCCCAGCTGTTCAGTGGCCATAGGATCGGGGAGAAAGCGCCGCCACGGCTCGTTCATCGGCCCATCCTCCGCAATTCCTTTTCCGCGTTTACCAGCCACCGGCACACCGCTCCCGCCGGCACAGCACCCCCAAAGCGCCTGCCAGCCAGCTCAGCGGCCCGCCCGTGCAGGTACGCTCCCAGAGCCGCCGCCCGCCTTCCTTCCACGCCCTGTGCCAGCAACGCCCCAACCACCCCCGTCAGCACATCCCCCGCTCCACCGCTGGCCAACCCAGGCGTGCCCGTAGGGTTGATCCATAGGGGTTCACCTGGGGTGGCCACCAGGGTGTGAAAGCCCTTCAGGAGCACCGTAGCCCCGGAAAGCTCGGCGGCTTTCTGTGCCCATCCAGGACGATCCTCTTGCACTTCAGCGGTGGTGATCCCCAAAAGCCGTGCCAGCTCACCCGGATGAGGGGTCAGCACCGTTGGGGCTCGCCGATCGCGCAAACGGGACAGTTGACCCGCCAACAGGGTGAGGGCGTCGGCATCCAGCAGGAGAGGTCCGTCCCATACCTGAAGAATGGAGTCCAACAGCCGCTTTGGCCCCTCACCCAATCCCAGCCCAGGCCCCACCGCCACCGCCGTGGCCTTCCCCAGGCTGTCGGCAATGCCATGCCCGGCGGCACTGCCGTCCTCGCCGGCGGGGAGCGGATCCACCATGGCCTCGGGCACCTGGGCCTGAATAGGTGTCACAGCGCCCTGCGGCGTCGCCACGGTGACCAGCCCCGCCCCCGCCACCACCCCTGCCCTAGCCGCCAAGGCAGCGGCACCTGCCCGGCCCAGCCGACCCGCTACCACCAGGAGGTGTCCGAAGTGCCCCTTGTGGGCGTCGGCCACCCTCGGCACCAGCCAGCGCGCCACGTCCTCCGCTTCCAAAAGGAACCCACCGGCCACCTGGTGGAGCAACCACCGCGGGATCCCGATGTCAGCCACCCTCACCTCGCCGCAGAAAAGAGCGGCGGGTGCCAAGACGTGGGCCCATTTCAGGGCACCGAAGGTCACCGTGAGGTCTGCCCGGACCGCCGGTCCCAGAAGCTTGCCGCTACTACCCGCAAGCCCCGAGGGAATGTCCACCGCCACCACTGTCCCCTTCGCCTCGTTCACCCTGGCCACCAGTTCTGCTGCCAACCCACTCAGCGGCCGGTCGAGGCCGGTGCCGTACACCGCATCCACCACAACCCTTGCCCGCTGCAACCGCTGTTCCATTCCCTCTACGCCCTCTTCTTGAAGCACTCCACAGGGCACGCCAAAACGCCGGCACAGCTCCCACTGCTTCGCCGCATCGCCCACCAGCTCGCCGGGGTGGGCGAGGAGCAGCACTTCCACCGACCCCGCTGCGGCGTGCCGCAGTCGTGCCAAGGCCAGACCGTCCCCGCCGTTGTTGCCACGCCCGCACAGCACCAGCACAGAATCTTCAGGCTGTACCAGCTCTTCCACCGCTGCCAGCACGGCCGTCGCCGCTTGCTCCATGAGGACCAAACTGGGCACGCCCAGCTGTTCAATGGTCTGTCGGTCCGCCTCTCGCATGGCGCGGGTATCAACCACGGCAATCATGGCTCGCTCCCGCCCGCATGCTGCCCAAAACCCCGCGATAAAGCAAGCGGCATAAGCGAAACCCACCCGGTCCTTAGTCCTGTTCTCCTACGCTGGGGCGAGCCCTCGG
>JANXCP010000128.1 GCA_025060245.1 Thermoanaerobaculum sp.
AACCTACGTAGAGCCCTTGGACCCGAACGACGTGGTGGCCAGACCCCATCGCTACTTTCGCCGGCGGTACGTGTGGCAGTGGCCGATCCGCATCTTCCATTGGGTCAATGCCCTGTGCCTGGTGGTGCTCTTCGCCACTGGTCTTTACATTGCTAGCCCGCAGCTGGCCCCGGCGGGTGAGGCGTACCGCAATTTTGTCATGGCCTTTGCCCGCAAGCTCCACTTCATCTTCGCCTTCATCTTCCTGGTGGCCTTTCTCTGGCGGATTTACTGGTTTTGGATGGGGAACAACTACGCCCGCTCGGGCTTTCCTATGGTATGGCGGGCCCAGTGGTGGCGCGACCTGTGGCGGCAGGCGATGGATTACCTGCGGCTGGAGCGGGGACACGTGCACCTGGGCCATAACGCCTTGGGGGGTCTGGCGTATACGGTGTTCGTGATTGCCCTGGGGTGGGCGCAGATCTTCACCGGACTGGCCTTGTACTCCGAGGTAAACCCCGGCGGCTTCTGGGATCGCCTGGTGGGATGGGTCATCCCGCTGTTGGGCGGATCCATGGCTACCCGCATGTGGCACCACCTGTTCGCCTGGGGATTTGTGGTGTTTGCCATCCTCCACGTGTACATCGTCTTTTACGACGGTCTGCAGTACAAGAACGGCCTGATTTCCGCCATGATCTCCGGTGAGAAGTTTTACCGCGAAGGGGATTTGGATCACGAGACCTGGCTTTCGTAGACGAGGCAACACGGGTGTGAACAGCCCACCCCTAGCCACCGCGCCCATCCTGGTGATGGGGGTGGGCAACCTGCTCTTGGGGGACGATGGGGTGGGTGTGGTGTTGGCGCGGCGGCTGACTTCGCGGCCGCTGCCCGCGGGGGTGGAGGTGCTGGATGGCGGCACAATGGGATTGAGCCTTTTGGCCCATCTGGAGGGACGGAAGGCGGTGGTGGTGCTGGATGCCGGCCGCGGGCAGGAGGCTTTAGGAACCCTGTCCTGGCAGCGGGCCAACAGCTTGGGCCTCAGGCCCCCAACCGGTGGCCTCTCACCCCATGAGGGGACAGCCATAGAGCTGCTGCAAGCGGCCAGCCTGGTGGGCCTTCTCCCCGAGGAGAGCTGGGTTGGCGTGGTGCAGGTGAGGGAGGTGGAAACCAGGCACGGCCTTTCGCCCCACCTGGAACAGCGCCTTCCCCACCTGTTGGCGGAGGTGGAGGCCTTCCTGGCACAACTTGTGGCCCGACTGCTCCCACCCGCGTCCCCCTCTTCCCTGTAGCCGGCGGCAGGCTCGGTTGGCTCCCCGTTGGCAAAGCGAAAAGCCCGGGTTAGCATGGGCGGGCATGCACGAGACGGGAATCGCCCTGGAAATCCTGCGCATGAGCGAGCGGATCGTCCAGCAACAGGGTGGGGGACGTATTCTGCGGGCGCGGGTGGCGGTGGGGGAGCTCTCAGCGGTGGAGCCGGATTTGCTCCGCTACGCTTGGGAGGCGGTGGTAGCGGGAACTCCGGCGGAGGGAGCACGGCTGGAGGTGGAATTTTTCCCCGCGCGCCAGCGCTGCCCCCAGTGTGGGCCGGTGGAACGCCGGCCGGGGAGCTGGGTTCCCCTTTGCCTGGGCTGCGGTGCACCCCTCACGGTGGAGGGGGGTGCGGAGTTGGACCTGTTGCAGGTGGAGTTTGAACCACAGGGGGAGGCGGGATGAGTCCTACGGCGGACGTGCGCGCGCAAATCCTGGAGGCTAACCGTCAAGCGGCGGCGGCGCTCCGACAGCGCTTTGCCGAAACCCACACGCTGGTGGTCAACCTTATTTCCTCCCCGGGAGCGGGCAAGACCACCCTTTTGGAGGCCACCCTAGAGCGGCTGGCGGGCCGCTTCCGAACCGGGGTGCTGGTGGGAGACATCGCCACCGAGAGGGACGCGGAGCGGATCCGCAGGCTTGGCCTCCCGGCCTACCAAATCCTCACCGGTGGTGCTTGCCACCTGGATGCGAGGCAAATTGAGGAGGCGTGGGCCAAGGCAGGTTTTGGCGCGCTGGACATCCTCTTCATTGAAAACGTGGGTAACCTCATTTGCCCCACCTCCTACGACCTGGGGGAAGATTTTAAGGTGGTGTTGCTCTCCCTGACCGAAGGCGATGACAAGCCCTTCAAGTACCCGGCCATCTTCTCCCGTGCCGAGTTGGCGCTCCTCACCAAGATGGATTTGCTGCCCCTGGTCACCTTTGATGTGGCGGCAGTGGAACAGCAAATTCGTACCCTTAACCCTACCGGAACCATCATCCCCGTTTCGGCTAAAACCGGGCAGGGAATGGAGCTTTGGTGTCGCACCCTCGAGCAGCGGTGGCAGGCCAAGCGCGGGTGAGGCTGCGCATCACCTGCACGGGAGTGGTGCAGGGGGTAGGGTTTCGACCGGCGGTTTTTCGCCACGCCCGTGCCTTGGGCCTGGCTGGGTTCGTGGCCAACTCGCCGGAGGGAGCGGTCATTGAAGTGGAGGGGGAGCGGGAGTGGGTGGAGCGCTTCCTCCAGACTTTGCCGGACGCCCTTCCCCCCCATGCTCGCCTGGAGGGTGTGCAGACCTCCTGGCTGGCCGCTGTGGGTCAGCGGGACTTTTCAGTCATCACCAGCCTTGAGGGGAGGCGGAGCGGTGCTTTGGTCCCCCCGGATCTGGCCCTCTGCGCCGACTGCCGGCGGGAGATGGCAGACCCTCGCGATCGGCGCTTCCGTTACGCCTTTACCACCTGCACCAACTGCGGTCCGCGTTACTCCCTCACCTGGGCGCTGCCTTACGACCGCAGCCGCACCGCCATGGCCTGCTTCCCCCTGTGCGCTCCCTGCCAGAGGGAGTACGAGGACCCCGCCAACCGGCGCTTCCACGCCGAGCCCCTCTGTTGCCCGACCTGTGGCCCGCGGCTCAAGCTCCTTACCCCCCGGGGTGAGCTCTTGGGCGAGGATGCGGAGGCGATCAGCCAGGCGCAAAGGCTTCTGGCGGCAGGCAGGATCGTGGCAGTGAAGGGTTTGGGGGGATTTCAGCTGGCCTGTCGGGCCGATTGGCCGGCGCCGGTGCGCCGCCTACGGCGCCGGAAGCACCGTCCGGCGAAGGCCTTTGCCTTAATGGTGGCGGATTTGGAAGCGGCGAGACAGCTAGTGGAGTTGACCGCGGCCGATGAGGCGCTCCTCACCTCCCCGCAGGCTCCCATTCTCCTGGCCCCTCGGCGAGGGGGGGTGAACATCAGTGGGGCGGTGGCGCCGGGGCTTACCGACCTGGGCGTGATGCTGCCCACCACGCCGCTGCACGTGGAGCTGTTCCGCCAGGCCCCCTTCCCCGCCCTGGTGATGACCTCCGGTAACGCCTCGGACGAGCCCATCTGTCGCGGCAACCGTGAGGCTATGGCACGCCTGTCCGGGATTGCCGACGCCTTCCTCCTCCACGACCGTGACGTGGTGCGGCGGGTGGATGACTCGGTGGCCCGCAGCCACCCCCAGGGGCCTTTTTTGGTACGGCGTTCCCGTGGTTATGTGCCGCAAGGGCTTCCCGTGCCCGAACCGGCACCGCAGCCGCTGTTGGCCATGGGGGGGTTCCTGCAGAACACGGTGGCGGTGGTGGTGGAGGGACAGGCGTTCCTGAGTCAGCACGTGGGGGACTTGGATACGGAGCCGGCCCGCACTTTCCTCCAGGAGGTGGTGGACAACCTGGAGCAGTTCCTGCAGGTGCGTCCCAACACAGTGGTGGTGGACCCCCACCCCGACTACCCCTCCCGCTGGGTGGGGGAGGCGCTGGCGCGGCAGCGAGGGGGTCAGGTGCTGGAGGTCCAACACCATGTGGCGCATGCGGCCGCGGTGCTGGCGGAGCACCACGCCTTTCCCGCCCCCGAGCAGCGGGCGGGAGCCCTCTGTCTGGACGGCACGGGGTTTGGCGAAGATGGCACCGCCTGGGGTGGGGAGGTGTTGGAGCTGAGTGGACGGCTGCAGTGGTGGCGGCGGGGATACCTGCAGCCCCTGCCCCTCGTGGGGGGAGAGGCGGCGGTGCGGCAGCCCTGGCGGGTGGCGCTGGCGGCTTTGACCCAGGCGGGGGAGGTGGGTTTGGCTCGCCGGGTTTTTTCCCGCATGGGGGCGCAGCTGGATAGCTTCCTGGCGCTGGCCAGCTGCAGTTCGTGGCCTTTGGCCTCCGGCGCGGGTCGGGTTTTTGAGGCGGCGGGGGCCATCCTGGGTTTGGGTTGGGAGAACCGCTACGAAGGGGAGCTGGCCATGCGCCTGGAAGCTGCGGCCAATCAGTGGACCGGCAAAGGCCAGGCCTGGCCTGATTGGCAAGTCTTTCTTGCGGGCCCCGTGGTCCGCACGGAACTGCTCTTGGCGGAGCTGGCGCGGCGCCGTGTGGGCGGCGTTTCGAGGCGTCGGTTGGCGCTGGAGTTCCACATAACCTTCGCTCACCTCTTGGCAGAGCTGACGGCGCGGGTTTTGCCTTCCCCTGGTCCCGTGGCCGTGGGTGGTGGTTGTTTGGTCAACCGGCTGTTGCGCACCCACCTGCGGGAGGAGCTGAAGCGGCGGGGGTTTGAGGTGTTCCTGCCGGTGGCCGTACCCCCGGGGGACGGTGGGTTAAGCTACGGGCAGGGGGTTTTGGGGGCGGTGGCGATGGCGCGCCGCGTTCAGCCCGCCTTTGAAGGAGGTACCGGATGTGCCTAGCAGTGCCCATGAAGCTGGTGAGCCGGGAGGAGCTGAAAGGGGTGGTGGAGCTTTCCGGGGTACGCCGGGAGGTTTCCCTCATGCTCCTGCCTGAGGCAGAGGTGGGTCGCTACGTGTTGGTTCATGCCGGTTACGCCATCTCCCAGGTGGATGAGGAGGAAGCGGAGACCACCCTGGCGTTGCTTCGGGAGGCCCTGGCGGCGGAGGGGGTATGAACGGTTTTTCCGATCCCCAACTGGTGGGGGA
>JANXCP010000129.1 GCA_025060245.1 Thermoanaerobaculum sp.
AGGCGGTTGGGGTTCCAAGGAATGTCGTAGTTGACCATGAGGGAGCAAAACTGCAGGTTGATCCCTTCCCCACCTGCCTCGGTGGAGACCATCACCTGCGCCCGGTGGCGAAACGTGTTCTCGGCAGCAATACGGGCCTCCAGGTTCATGCGACCGTGGAGGGTGACCACCGAGTACCCCCAGGAGGTGAGCTTCTCCTCCAGGTACTGGAGGGTCTCGTAAGACTCGGTGAAGATGAGGAGTTTTTCCTGGCGCTGCCGCACCGCCTCGTCCTCCATAACGCGCCGGAGCTCCACCAACTTGGTCTCCACCTCCTGCTGTTCCGCTTCGCAGGCTATGCGGACCAGGCAGTCCAGCTGGGCAATCTCCGCCTCCAGCTCCTCGCGGGTTTCGGCGGCGGTGAGCTGTTCCACCAGGCGGTCCTCTTCCCGCTGGCGCTCAGCCTCCGGCGCATCCTCCAGAGCCTCCTCGTCAAAGCCGTCACCGGAGGCCAGCCACTGCCCTTTCTTGAGGAGCTCCCCAAGGCGCTGCCGGCGGCGCTCCAAGGAGCGGCGCACGGCGCGCACACTGGAGGCGAGGCGCCGCTGAAGGATCAGCAGGGCAAAGGCGACGTTGCGCTTGTCGGCGTCCAGGGCGCGGTTGTAAAAGCTTTCCACATACTCGGTGACCGCGTTGTAAAGGCGCTTTTCTGGGTCGGAGAGGGGGAAGGCACGAGTAAAGACGTGACGCGGCGGAAAGAGGGGGCGCTGGTTGAAGTCCTTGAGGTCCTCCTTGAGGCGGCGAAGGAACAAGGGGTTTTCCCGCCGGTTCACCGATTCCTCTAAGAGGTCGGTACTGGAGAACAGATCCGGCTCTAGAAGCTCCAGGAGGAGGCGGAAATTTTCGGGGTCGCCGCGGTGGGGGGTGGCCGTGAGGAACAGGAGGAACTGGCTGGCCTGGGACAGCACCTCCCCCAGGCGGTAACGCTCGGTTTTCTTGGTCTTTTCCCCGTACCGGTAAGCCGCCAGCTTATGCGCCTCGTCCACGATAACCAGGTCCCACAACGCCTCCAACAAGGCCTCGCGCACATCCGCCTGTTTGGCGAAGTCCATGGAGGTGATGCATTGCGGCTCCTCGCGCCAAAGGTTGCGCCCCCAGTTGGCGTCCATCACCGCCCGATCCACTACCAGGAAGGTTTCGCCGAAGCGCTCTTTCAACTCGCGCCGCCACTGGTCGGTGAGCTGACCCGGCACCACGATCAGGGTTCGGCGAACCAAGCCACGGTATTTGAGCTCTTTTAGGAGCAACCCCGCCATGATGGTTTTGCCAGCCCCCGGGTCGTCAGCCAGAAGAAAACGTACGCGGGGACGGCGTAAGATCACGTGGTACACCGCCTCAATTTGATGCGGCAGGGGATCCACCTGGGAAACGTTGACGGCAAACAGCGGGTCAAACTGAGTGGCCAGGCGAATGCGGGAGGCTTCCACCGCCAGGAAGAAGGCCTCGGCGTTGCCCTGGAAATCCCAGCGAGCCGGGGAAATGACGGTGATCTTGTCCAGACTTTCCGGCTCCAGCACCAGGGAGTACAGCTGGCGGCTTTGGACTCCCACCACCTCAAGGTTCAGAAACTGCCCCAAGGCTTGAACCCGCAGGACCCGCACCCGCTCCGGCCACAAGGGGCCCTCTAGAAGGTCATCGGGTTGAATGGCAGCTCGCTCCATGAACACCTCCCCAGGGCAACGCCAAGGCGGTTGGCGCCGAACCTACCGCGCCCACGCCGGTGCGCAACTGTGCCGTGGTTCAACGCACGCCTCATCCCACCACTTTCCCCAGCCACGGCGACATCAAAGCCTAGCACGGGTGGTTTTTTCGGAAGCTGAGCTGCTTGCTGCCAAGAAAGTTTTTGAGGCTACGCCAACAACCACAGGTGGGGGTTGGCGGCCACCTCCCGGCCGTGGGCGATGGCCTGGGCAATGAGCTGAGGGTGAAAGTTGGTGGAGCTGTTGTCGGTGCCGTACCAGATCCGGGGGGCCAACACCTTCACCGGCACCGGCCGCTTGCCCACCGCCGCCAAGGCCTGCTCCAAAGCCCGGCGTCTGTTCCCCCGCAACCCGGCCAGGGCCTGCTGGACGGCGGTGAGGATGCGGTTCCACTCCAACGCCCCACGGATGTCGCCCAAGTAGATCTCATCGGTGAGGATCTCCACCACCCGCTTGAGGACGTCAAAGGCCCCCACCTTGGTGCCCAGCCAGTTGTCCGACCACTGGCGGTAGCTGTGCACGGGCACTGTGGAGCGGGGCAGGGAGCCGTCCGCTTCCGGCATGATACGCGAGGTGAGGAGGACGTAAATTTCCTCCGCCCCGGTGGCAAAGGCAGAGCCCAAAGGGGTGATGTCCCGCACGCCGCCGTCCACCACCACGTCCTCACCCGTGTCCACGTAGGGGAAGACCACGGGGATGGCGGTGGAGGCCAATAGCTTGTCCAAAAACTGCGCATCCTGGGGGGTCCACTCCTGGTACTGGCCGGAGACCAGGGACACCGTGCCCACGGCAAAGTCCCGCCCGGAGGCGCGCAGGGCAGCCAGGTCCAAGTGGGCGCGGATGAGGGCCTTCAGCGGCTCCACGGTGTAGAGGGAGTCGGCCCCTGCCGCCAGGGCTGCCAGGCCTCCGGCCCGCTGGCCGTACACCGAGTGGTTGCCCTCAATGGCTTCCGTCCAGAGCCTTTTGAGCTCCCGTACCTTTTCCTGCAAGTTCGCCAAGGAGTTGCCGCGGACTGAGGCCTGGGCCAGGAAAGCGGCGTTTAGGGCCCCCACCGAGACCCCGCGCAGCACCTGGAAGTCCAGCCCGCCATGGCAGACCAGCTGTTCCAGCATCCCCACTTGGAACGCCCCACGGGCGCCCCCTCCGCCGAGCACCAGAGCTCGCTTCATGCGCCACCCCTCCTGGTGGTGCCCCATGATACGCCAGAGGGCTTAGGGTTTGGGTCTAGGCCGAAGCGGTGAGCTTCAGGCCCAGCTTGTCCAAGCGGGGGCCAAGGACGGCCCGTTGGGCGGCAAAGGCCGCCTGCAGGCCGGTTTGCGCCAGGTCCAAGAGCTCTTCCAACTGCCGCCGGGTATAGGGCTCCCGCTCGGCGGTGCCTTGGATTTCCACGATGCCCCCGCGGGCGGTGCCCACCAGGTTCAAATCCACCTCGGCGCGGGAGTCCTCCTCGTAGGTGAGGTCCACCATGCCCCGGCCCCCCACCAGGCCGCAGGAGACCGCCGCCACCTGGTCCCGCACCGGCCAGCCTGGGAGCGCTTTCTGTTCCCACAGGCGCAGGAGGGCCAGCACCACGGCCACGAAGGCGCCGGTGATGGCGGTGGTGCGGGTGGAGCCGTCCGCCTGCAGCACGTCGCAGTCCACCACCAGGGTGCGTTCCCCTAAAAGGCCCAGGTCGAGCCCCGCGCGCAGGGAGCGGCCGATCAGGCGTTGGATCTCCGCCGAGCGTCCGGACAGGGTCCCCTTGACCACGTCCCGCGGGGTGCGCTCCTCGGTGGCGCGGGGGAGCATGGCGTACTCAGAGGTGAGCCACCCTTCTCCGGTGTCACGCAAAAAGGGCGGCACCCGCCCCTCCACGGTGACGTTGCACAGCACCACCGTGTCCCCCGCCCGCACGAGCACCGAGCCCTCGGGGTACTTGACGAAGTCCAAGGTCAAGACCAGGGGTCTGGGCTGATCGTAGGTCCTTCCATCAGCAC
Source organism: Thermoanaerobaculum sp. (assembly GCA_025060245.1). Taxonomy (GTDB): domain Bacteria; phylum Acidobacteriota; class Thermoanaerobaculia; order Thermoanaerobaculales; family Thermoanaerobaculaceae; genus Thermoanaerobaculum. The sequence continues at coordinate 3,716 of JANXCP010000129.1, forward strand.
GGAGCATAGGCAACCCCCCTTTGGCTTTGCTCCCCCTTGGCCCCATTGCCCAGGTCCACCAGCGCCAGGCGTTCCCCCACCTGGGGGATGATGACCGATGCCAGGCGTCGCACCCGCGGCGCCGCGTCGGTGACCCAAAGTTCTACCTCCCCCTGGGAACGAGAAGCGAACAGCTGCCGTGCGTGCAAGGTGGCCTTCACCTCCTCTGCCACCGCCTGACCGGCGTTGATGAGGGTGACCTGGGGACCCAGGGCCCGGGCAATGGGAGCCGCCAAAAGGGGGTAGTGGGTGCAGCCCAAGATGACCGTGTCCACCCCCGCCTGGCGCAGGGGGGACAGGTACAGCTGGGCCACCTGCTGGGTGATGGGGTGGTCAAACCAGCCCTCCTCCGCCAACGGCACAAAGAGGGGACAGGCCTGGGATAACACCGAAAGCTCGGGGCGCAGGGCTGCCAGCAGGTGTTGGTACACCCCCGAGGCCACGGTGGACTCGGTGCCCAGTACCCCCACGGCCCGCTGGGCCACGGCGGCCGCCACCCGCGCCGCCGGCTCCACCACCCCCACCACCGGCACCGCCAGAGCCGCCTGAAGGGCAGGAAGGGCGGTGGCGGAGGCGGTGTTGCAGGCCACCACCAACACCTTGATCCCCCGGGCGACCAAGAACTGGCCCGCCCCAAGGGCGTAGCGGATGACCGTTTCCGGCGATTTGGTGCCGTAGGGCAGGCGTGCCGTATCCCCCAGGTAGAGGTAGCTTTCCCCGGGCAGCAGCGCCATGAGCTCGCGCAGCACCGTGAGCCCGCCAATGCCCGAGTCAAAGACGCCAATGGGCAAATCCGCTCTCATGGCGCCACCAGCTCCCAACGTGGCCGGGTGGGGCGGGAAAAGTCCACGTGCCCCAAGGTGGGTACTTCCTTGCCACCGAACAGCAGCTGGACCCGCTGCACCTGTTTCAAGTTGAGGGCCAAGGTGGTGGCCACCGCCGCCTGCAGGCTGAGCTCCGCTTCACTGCCCAAGCTCCCCGGCGGCGGGGCGCTGAGGCTGACGTAGAAGTTACCCCGGCCGTCGTGGAACACCTCCTGCACCTCCGCCGGCCACCACACCACCGGCGCCAGGGGGGACCGGGGGCCTGAAAGCAGCTCCTGCAGCACCACCCGGGCCTGTGCTTCCGGGGTAGGGGGAAGCTCGGGGATC
>JANXCP010000012.1 GCA_025060245.1 Thermoanaerobaculum sp.
GGCCACCAGTCGGAGCACGTAGAGGCTCGCCAAGCACACCACATCCAGCACCATGACCCTTTTGAAGATGAGGGAATAGGCGTGGCTGGCGAGGATGTACAGCACCAGCGGCAGGAGCGCCTGAGCCAACCAGGCCAGGGCCATTCCGGCTGCGCTCAGCACGCACGCTGTGACCAAGGCGGTGGCAGGTTGGACCTCGCCGCGGGCGATGGGGCGGTGTTGGGTTCTGGGGTTGGCGCGGTCGGCTTCCCGGTCCACCACATCGTTGATCAGGTAGGTTCCCGAGGCAGCCAGGGAAAAGGCAAAAAAGGCACCAAGTACGTGCATCAGGGCCAGCGGGTCGGCAAATTGCAAGCCGAACACCGCCGGGGCGAAGACGAAGGCGTTTTTCAGCCACTGGCGCAGGCGCAACGAGTGAAGCAAGGCTCGCCAGGGGCAGGCCGTCGGCCCCAGCTCCCCGCCCGTCATGGAGCCGTCCGAGTCTGGTGCAGCATTAACTGCTCAAACTCAGCAGAGCGCAGGATCTCCGCCACCACGCCCTTGAGCCGCCCCCGTTCCACCTCGCGGAGGTAGCGCCTGACCCCCTCACTGTCGGGTGATCGGCCCAGCAATCCCTGGTACACCTGCTCCAGAAAGCTCACCGGCGTATGCCCCTGCCACTTCTCTTTAAACTCGGGGCTGTGCAGCATCCCTTCCAGGAGGGAGCCTAAACGGTTGCGCTGGACTTCCGCCACCGCCGAGCGAAACCCCTCCGGGTCTGGCTCGCGGGCCAAGAGGGCGCGGTACAAGCGCGTGACGATGAACTCCGCTTCCCGCCGGCTGTAGCCGCCCTTGGCCAGGGAGGTCACGGTCACGGGGAGGTTCCACTCCAGGTTCAGGTTCCCCGCCGCCACCAGGCGCAGGTTGCACCGCCCACGGGAGGCGGTGGCCTTGAGGGAAAAGGAAGTAGAAGAGATTGGCGCGATGGTCACCAAAGTGGCACAGGATCGGCTGTCGGCCACCAAGAACGTCGCCAAATCGGCGGGAAAGGAGCGCCCCCATTGGTCCAGAGGTTCCAGGTGGAGGATCAGCTCAGAGCCCGCCTCCACCTCCAGCTCTCGCCCCACCGCGAGCGGTCGGGGTAGCCGCTCGCCGGCTTCCTGCACCAGGAGCCTGGCCCCGGCAACGTAGGGTTTCGCCCACTGGGTGGGTTGGGCGGTCACCGGCGTTGAAAGGACGAGCACGATCAAAGCCCGCAGCACCGCTTGCCTCCTTGTAGATGGTTATCTTACACGGCTGCCGAGGGCCCGAGGGGGCTTAGCGGGACAAGCTGTGGATCGGGTAGGCCACGGCGCCGCGGGTGAGGGTGGCCCGGCGCACCACTTCCCAAACGGCACCAAACGCCCAAAAGCGCGTCCCCGGCGCCGGGGGGCAGGGCAACAGCAGGACCGCTACCGCAGCCGTGTCCCCAGCATCACAGATGACGGGATAGCGCCGTAAGCTTGGCGAGCTTCGGTGAAGGTCGTGCACAGCGACGGCGGCCATGGTTTCCTCCCCCGGCGTTTGCCGGTCTTCATCTAGAGAAAACGGCGACCAAGGAGGGTTGGTTCACAGGGTCACCGCGTGGCGCAGGGGCGGGGTTGACCCGAAGCCGAAGAAAATCGGCTCCGGTTCCAAGGAAATGCCAAAAGTCTGCTCCACCCGCTGCTGGATGGCGGAGGCCAAGTCCAGCAGGGCTTGGGTGGTCCCACCCCCCCAGTGGACCAAGGCCAAGGCGTGGTGAGGGGAAATCCCCACCGCCCCGTGACGCAGCCCCCGCGCAAACCCTGCTTGCTCCATGAGCCAGGCGGCAGCCACCTTGATGCCCTCTCCGAGGGTCATATGGGGTGGGGCCTCCCCTGGGGGGAGTACCCCCTGTGCCCAGAGCCGTGCCTTGAGGCTTTCCCACGCCTTTGGGGAAAGCACGGGGTTCTTGAAGAAGGAGCCCACGCTGCCCGGAAGGGGCCGATGGGGATCCAGGAGCATGCCTTTAGCCCGCCGCAGGGTGAGCACTGCCTCCCGCACCTGGGAAAGAGAAGGGGTGCCACGCGGAGTGCCCAACAGGCGTGAAAGCTCTGGGTGGCACGCCAAGGCAAATCCCCCCGGGCAAAGCCGTAGGGCCACGCGGGTAATGATCCAAGGTGTGGCCTGGCGGAATCGGCTCTGGCGGTAGGCGAAGCCACACTGGGAAGGGGCAAAGCGCTGCAGGCTCAGGTTTTGGCGGTGGAGCGCTTCAACCCAGAGGAGCACCTGGGCGATTTCCTGCCCGTAGGCGCCCACGTTTTGCACTGGCGCTGCCCCAACGCTGCCGGGGATGCCGGACAAGCACTCCAGCCCTTGCCAGCCCTCCTGCACCGTCAAGGCCACCAACTGGTCCAGCGGGGTGCCGGCGGCTGCCACCAGGGTTCTGCCCTCCCCTTCCGCCAACACCTCCACCCCTGGCCAAACCAGGTGCACCACCAGGCCAGGGACGCCAGCGTCCGCCACCACCACGTTGGAGCCGCCCGCAAGCACAGTGAGGGGAACCCTGGCGCTTTTGGCCCAGGAGCAGGCGGCTTGGAGCTCTGCTCGGCTGCTGGCCTGGCAGAAGAACTCCGCCGGGCCCCCCAGCGCCAGCGAGGTGTAGGGTGCCAAGGGGTGGTCCCGTTGCACGAAGCTGGGTACCCGCACGGGAGCATTGTAGGAGTGCTTAGCTATCTTTTTCGGCGTGGTCGGCGTATGCTGCAGCTTTTTGGGGAGCATTGCGGCCACGATCCCAACGGAAAGAAGGCAGCGTGTCTTGGTTTTCCGCTTTGAGCGTGGGTTTTTTGCACGTGACCCCGCCCGAGCTCGTCTTGGTGCTCGTGCTTTTGGGCCTGGTGAGCTTGGTGTGGGCGCTGGTCTTGCACCGTACCCTTCGTCGGCGAACGGAGGAGCTCTTGGCCACCGCGGCGAAGTTTCAGGCGCTGGTCAACCGCTTGCCGGTGGGGGTCTTCCGTGCCACCACCGAGGGCAAGATCCTGGCCTGTAACCCTGCCACCGCCGAGCTTTTCGGTTATCCCAGCGTTGAGGCTTTGGCTGAAGTGGGAGCCGCGAGCTTGTACGCCCCGAGGAGCGGGAGGCCTTTCTTGGCGCCCTCCGGAGTGCACGTCATCTGCCGGTGCACGAGGTCTTGCTTCGGCGCAAGGACGGTCAACCCATTTGGGTACTGCGGGATGCTTCCCTGGAGGTGGAGGGTGGACAGGAGATCATTGAGGGTGTGGTCATGAATTGGGACGAGGTCCACCGGGCGCAGGAGCACGTGCGGCTCTTGGCCCATGCCCTGCGGAGCATTTCCGACTGCGTTTGCATCACCGATGCAGAAAACCGCATCATGTTTGTCAACGACGCCTTTTGTCGGACCTATGGCTACCGCGTGGACGCGCTCCTGGGTCAAGACATCGGCCTGGTCCGCCTTCCCGAAGACCCCACACCTACCATGCTGGAAACCTTGCGGCAAACGGCCGCAGGGGGGTTTCAAGGAGAGGTTTGGAACCGCACCAAGGACGGGCGCAAAATCTTAATACGTCTTTCCACTTCGGTGGTGCGCGATGAGGCGGGAACCCCTTTGGCCCTGGTGGGGGTAGCTCGCGATATCACCGTTGAGCGCCAACGCGAGGAAGCGTTGCGCCAGGCGCAGAAACTTGAAACCCTAGGACGGCTGGTGGGGGGTATTGCCCACGACTTCAACAACATCCTCCAGGCCCAGCTGGCCTTGGTGCAGGTGCTGAAAGGCTTGCCGACTCTTTCCCAAGAGGCGACGGCGCGGGTGGAGCAGCTGAAGGGGTTAGTGCAGCGGGGCTCCGGTTTGACCCGCAAACTCTTGTTGTTTGCTCGGCGGGAGACGGAAAGTTTCTCCCCCCTGGATGTGAACCCTTTTGTCGACGAAGAGCTGCCTTTTCTCACCCGGCTTTGACCGGAGAACATTCAGCTCGTGCAGGAGTTGGCCGAGGGACCCTTGGTGGTGGATGGGGACTGGCACCAGCTGGGGCAGGTGCTCATGAACTTGGTGGTAAATGCCCAGGACGCCATGCCTGGGGGAGGTACCCTCACCGTGCGTACCCTCTCCCAAGGGGCCTGGATCGGTGTTGAGGTGCGGGACACCGGTGTGGGTATCCCCGAGGAGATCCGCCCAATGCTCTTTGAGCCGTTCTTCACCACCAAACCCGCGTGGCGGGGTACCGGGTTGGGCCTGGCCGTGGTTCACGGCATCGTCGCCGCTCACCGGGGAAGGGTGGAGGTGGAAAGCCAGTTGGGGCAGGGGTCTTGCTTCCAGGTTTGGCTTCCCCGCTCAACCCGCCAACTCTCCCCGGCCACTGCCCGCAGCGAAGCGCCGCGCTCCCCGCAAGGGCAGGGGCAGCGGGTTTTGTCAGTGGAAGATGAGCCGATGGCCCGCGAAGCCTTAAGTGTTGCCTTGGCGGCGCTGGGCTACCAGATCACCGCCGTAGGCAGCGCAGAACAGGCTTTGTCTCTGCCCGATTTGGCCCAGTTTCAGATCCTACTCACCGACTTTGGTCTTCCCGGCATGACGGGTTTGGAGCTGGCGGCCTGCCTGGTGGCTCGCGTCCCCCACCTCAAGGTGGTGCTCATGTCCGGCTATGACCCGGAAATGGCAACCCTCAACGGGAAGTTCCAAGTAGCCCCATTTTTCTTGCAAAAGCCCTTTTCCGTGGCGGAACAGGCCCATACCTTGGCGCGGATCGCCGTGCAGTAATTCAGGTGCGCAGGGCAAGCCCTACCAGGTAGGCCTGCTCCGCTTCGTGAAGCTTGGCCGAACCGGTGGCGGGACTACCCGCGGGTGGGCGGCTGACCACCTTCAGGGGCCGATCGCCAAGCAAGGCGGGCAGGTGTTCTTTGACAAAAGGCCAAGCCCCCATGTTGCGGGGTTCTTCCTGGACCCAGCGTACCTCTGCCTCGGCCGGCAGGGCCGCCAGGGCGGCCTGGAGCGCCTGCTCGGGGAAGGGGTAAAGCTGATCCAAACGGAGGATGGCAACCGGCGCGCGCTGCTGTTCCCGCTCCGGGTAGAGGTCAAAGAAAACCTTGCCGGTACACAACACGACCACCCGGGCGCGGGCAGGGGGGTTGGGGTCGGCGAGGACTGGCTGGAAGGTTTGAGAGGTAAAGGCCTCACCCGGGGACTTGGCCAAATCCGCCCGCAGGAAGCTCTTCGGCGTGAACACCACCAACGGCTTGGGATGGGGTAGGTGGCCTTGGGAGCGCAAGAGGTGGAAATAGTTGGCGGCGGTGGTGGGAAAGGCAATGCGCATGGAGTCGCCGGCGGCTAGCTGGAGGAAGCGTTCCATGCGGGCCGACGAGTGCTCCGGTCCCTGCCCCTCGTACCCGTGGGGCAGCAGCAGTGTGAGCCGCGCGTGCTGATCCCATTTCTCGTGGGCAGAGCTGACGAACTGGTCAATGACGATCTGCCCGCCGTTGGCAAAGTCGCCAAACTGCGCCTCCCAAAGCACGAGGGCTTCCCGTCGGGCGACGGAGTAGCCGTACTCGTAGGCCATCACCGCGTACTCCGACAGCAACGAGTCAAAGATGAGGAACTGGGCGCGGCTTCCCGGGAGATGTTCTAGGTTGATGTACGGTTGGCCCGTGACCTGGTCCACCAACACCGCGTGCCGCTGGGAAAAAGTGCCGCGGCGGGAGTCTTGGCCGGAAAGGCGCACCGGAATGCCCTCTAAAAGGAGCGTGCCGAAGGCCAAAAGCTCTGCCGTCCCCCAGTCCACCCCTTCCTCCAGGCATCGCCCGCGGTAAGCCAAAAGGCGCGCCAGCTTGGGATGGACGTGGAAGCCTTCGGGCACGGTGGCGAGACAAGAGGCCACCCGCTGGAGGGTGTCGCGGGTCAAAGGTGGTGCGGGAGGAGCGGCTTCAGGGGGGACGGGATCGCGGAACACCACCTCCACCGGCGGTGGGGCGGATTCCTTGGTTTCCTCAAAGGCTTGCTCCAAGAGGCGTTGAAACTGTTCCAACGCCTGTTCGGCTTCCTGGAGGGTGATGTCCCCGCGGTTGACCAAAAGCTCGGTATAGAGCTTTCGCACGGACCTCTTTTCGCGAATCTTGGCGTACATCAAGGGCTGGGTGAAGGCCGGTTCATCGGCCTCGTTGTGCCCCCAGCGGCGGTAACACACCAGGTCCACGACCACGTCCTTGTGGAATGCCATGCGGAAGGCCACCGCCAGGGCGATGACCCGCAGGCAGGCTTCGGGGTCTTCGCCGTTGACGTGGAAGATGGGGGCCTGGACCATTCGCGCCACATCGGTGGCGTACACCGAGGAGCGGGCGTCGGTGGGGGCAGTGGTGAAACCAATGCCGTTGTTGACTACGATGTGGACGGTGCCGCCGGTGCGAAACCCAGAAAGGGCACTCATGTTGAGGGTTTCCGCCACCACCCCTTGACCGGCAAAGGCCGCATCCCCGTGGATGAGCACCGGCATCACGCGGTTCCGCTCACTATCCCCCCGCTGGTCCTGCTTGGCCCGTACCATCCCCTCCACCACCGGGTCCACCGCCTCCAGGTGGGAGGGGTTGGAAGCCAGTTCCACCATCACCTGTTTGCCGGAGGGGGAGGTGTAGACCCCCTTGGCCCCCAAGTGGTACTTCACATCCCCAGTGCCCTCGCGGGAGTTGGGGTCCAAATCCCCTTCAAACTGGCGGAAGATCTTGCCGTAGCTCATTCCCAGGATGTTGGCCAAGACATTGAGGCGGCCGCGGTGGGCCATCCCCATCACCACCTCTTCAACCCCCAGCTCCGCCGCCTGGGCCAACAAGTGATCCAACATGGGGATCAGCACTTCCCCCCCTTCCAGGGAAAAGCGCTTATGGCCGATGTACTTGGTGTGCAGGAAGCGCTCAAAGGCTTCCGCCTCGTTCAGCTTCTGCAAGGTGCGTTTCTTGGTCTCTAGGGGCAACTCAGGCGGTGGGTCCTGTTCCACCTGCTGGGCAATCCAGGCGCGTTGCTCCGGGTCCTGGATGTGCATGTACTCCACCCCCACCGTGTGGCAGTAGGCGCCCCGCAGCAGGCGCAAGGCTTCCCGTAGCGTGCTGCGGGGCTTTCCCCCTAGGCCTCCGGTAAAGAACTCCCGGTCCAGATCCCAAATGGAAAGCCCGTGGCGGGTGAGCTCCAGCTCCACATGGGTGCGGGGCTCGGAGGAGAGGGGGTTGATGGCGGCGATGAGGTGGCCCCGCACTCGGTAGGTGTGGATGAGCTGCAGCACCGCCGCTTCCTTTTCAATCAGGTTATCCCGCGCCACCAGGTACGGGTTGATATCCCGTACCACCCGCAGCGGCTCGTAGGGGATTTCCAAGGAGGCGAAGATTTCCTCGTAAAAGTTGTGCTCCCCGGCCAGCAGTGCGGCAATGGTACCTAGGTATGTTCCGCTCTCGGCTCCTTGGATGACCCGGTGGTCGTAGGTGCAGGCCAGGGTCATCACCTTGCTTACCCCCAGCTGAGCCAGGGTGCGGGGATCGGCGCTGTGGAACTCCGGCGGCCAATCAATGCTCCCCGTGGCGAGGATGAAGCTCTGTCCCGGCATGAGGCGGGCGAGGCTTTGGGAGGTGCCCAGCATCCCCGGGTTGGTGAGGCTCATGGTAGTGCCAGCGAAATCCTCCGGCGAGAGCTGGTTGGTGCGGACCTTGCGCAGCACCTCGTTGTAGGCGGCAAAAAAGGTGGGGAAATCCATCCGCTCCGCCGCTTTGATGTTGGGGACCAAGAGCGTGCGGGTTCCGTCCCGGCGCTGTACATCCACGGCGATGCCCAGGTTCACGTGGTCCGGGACCACCCGGTAGGGCATGCCTTGGTAAACGGCGTAGGTGTTGCGCATGGCAGGCACCCGCGCCAGGGCTTTGACGGCGGCATAAGCCAGGATGTGGGTGAAGCTCACCTTGCCCGCCAATTTGCGCGCCAGGTACTCGTTGATCAGCTCTCGGTTTTCTTCCAGCAGCTTGATGGGCACGGTGCGGAAGCTGGTGGCGGTGGGGAGGGCAAGGCTTTGCTCCATGTTCTCCACCAACCGGGCCAAGCTCCCCACCAACGGCACCGCTCCCGGCGGTGGGGTCTCACGCTGGAGTGTTGGTTCCTCCACGGGGGCTGGTGCCACCTGCAGGGAGCGGGCCCCCTGGGGGCGGTAGTCGGAGAAAAACTCCCGCCACGGATCGCTCACCCCATCTGGGTGGGCCAAATACTCCCGGTACATCTCGTCAATGAGCCAAACGTTAGGGCCAAAGGCCGCGGATCGGTCAGCCACGGGGTGCTCCTTCGGTACCCTCGTACCAATTCTCAAATTTTACCAGCTTGGCCGTGGCTAAACTGTTCCCATGCGTTGGCGCTTGCTTGTCTCGCAACCAGCACGTGGGGCGTGGAACATGGCGGTGGATGAGGCCATGGCGCGGGCCGTGGCGTGCGCCGAGAGTCCGCCCACGGTGCGGTTCTTCCGCTGGCACCCCCCATGCCTTTCCTTGGGTTGCAACCAGCCCTATGGCGTGGTGGATGAGGGTTTTTGCCGACGGCATGGGGTGGACATCACCCGCCGGCCCACCGGGGGCCGGGCCGTGCTCCACCACCACGAGCTCACCTACTCGGTGGTGGCGCCGCTGGGGTTGGCCCCTTTGCCCCGGGACCTGCAGGGCTGTTACCGCCTGATCTGCCAATGCCTCATCGTGGGCTTACGGCGGCTGGGGGTGGCGGCGGAGCTCTCCGCGGCACCCGGCCAGCTCATCGGGCCCAAGAGCGCGGCGCCTTGCTTCATCCAGCCGGCGGGCGGGGAAGTTGTGGTGGACGGGCGCAAGCTGGTGGGCTCCGCCATGCGGCGATTTGGCCCGGTGATCCTGCAGCACGGATCCTTACTCCTGGACTGGGACTCGCCCTTGCAGGCGGGCTGCCTGAGCCTGGCCTCGGATCAAGACCTACGACCAATGGTGGTGACGCTGCGCGACCTCTTGGGCGAGCCTCCGCCGTGGGAAGAGCTGGTGCAGGCCCTGGCCCTGGGTTTTGCCCAGGTTTTGGAAGCGGAGCTGGCGCCGGCGGCGTTATCCAGCAGGGAAGAGGGCTGGGCAGCCCGCCTGGCGCAAGAGGTGTACGGCAGCCCTACGTTTGTGGTCCATCGCCAAAGGCCAGGGGAATTGGAGGAGGCGCCGATGGAGGAAGTGTTCCGTGGCGAATTCCGCTGACCCGCGCAACGCCGTGTTGATCTGGCGGGAGGATGTGGCACCGGGGTTAGCCGTGTTCCGCGTGGCTCCCGAGGGTTGGGAGCTACCGCCTTTTGAACCTGGCCAATTTGCCGTGTTGGGCTTGCCGGCGGAGGCGCCACGGGTGGCCGGCTCCCTGCCCGAGGAGCCGCCGCCAAAGCCGGGAAGCCTCATCCGCCGCGCCTACTCCATCGCCTCCTCGTCGCGCCAGCGCCAGTACCTGGAGTTTTACTTGGCCCTGGTGCGTTCGGGTTCCCTCACCCCACGGCTTTTTGCCCTACATGTTGGGGAAAAGCTTTGGCTTTCGCCTAAGTTTTCCGGGTTGTTCACCCTCAAGCAGGTTCCACCCACGGCCAACCTGGTGTTGGTGGGCACGGGGACGGGCCTTGCCCCTTACATGAGCATGCTCCGCACCCACCTGGTGGAGGACAGCAGACGAAAAACCGCGGTCATCCATGGGGCTCGCCACGCCTCGGATTTGGGCTATCGCAACGAGCTGGAGGCTTTGGAGCGGGAGTTTGCGCATCTCAGTTACATCCCAGTGGTTTCCCGGCCGCAGCAGGAACTGCACCCTTGGGTAGGGGAAACGGGCTACGTCCAGGATGTGTGGCGACGGCGGGTGGTGGCGCAGAGGTGGGGTTTCGCACCCAGCCCGGAGCATACCCATGTGCTCCTCTGCGGCAACCCCACTATGGTGGAAAACATGATGGAGCTGCTGAAAGAAGAAGGGTTTCGCCCCCACACCGCCAAACAGCCAGGGCAGATCCACACGGAAAAATACTGGTGACGCTCAAGTTAGCGGGAGAGGATGACCACGGCGGCGGCCATTTCGGCGGTGTGGGTGAGCGACAGGTGAGCCTGGCTTGCCCCCAGTTGGCGAAACCGCTCCAAGGCTGCTCCATGGAATGACAGGAGGGGCTTGCCCCAGTCGTCCTTGGCGACGAGCACCTGCAAGAAGCCGACGCCCTGACCCCACCCCGTACCCAGGGCTTTGAACGCCGCCTCCTTGGCGGCAAAAAGCCCGGCCACGTGCTGGGGGTCCCAGGGCCGAGCCAGCTCCCCCGGGGCAAAACAGCGGGCGAGGAAGCGTGTGCCGTGGCGCCTCATCACTTGGCCCAGGCGGGGAACCGAAACCAGGTCTAAGCCGATGCCAACGATCATGACCGTGGCCCTTTTGGGTGCAGCCAGCTGGCGGCGGAAACAAAGTGCGCCAGGCCGAACCCCGAAAGGGCCCCGCGCACGGCAGGTTTACCCAAGAGGCTGGCACAAGGAGGGGGGAAAAGGTGGAGCAGTTGTGGCCACAGTTCGCTCCAGGGGAGCAATAGGAACGCCCAACCGGCCAAGCTGAGGTAGCAGGCCGCCGCCGCCCTCCTGGCTTTTTCCCAGCGTCCTTCCACGTGCTGATTGTACGTGGCTTTTCCTGTGATAGTCTGGTTTTAGCACCTATGGGGGTGAGACATGAAGGGGTACGCGACGGTACGGGTGAGGCTTCAGGGCAAGACCGTAGTGTGTGAACCGGATCCAGTGACGGTGTACTTCAAAACGGGCCCTGATTGCCTGCGGTTTACCTTCCCGGAGACACCCCGGGAGGTGGTCAGCGTGGTCATCCAATGGAAGGATGGTGGCCGGCCTCTCTTTTCGGGTATGGGCTCTGCCCCCTCCTCGGTGGGATCGCACCTGCCAGACCTCATCACGCGGGGCAACTGCCAGGTGCCGGGGCGGTACAGCTATGCCGTGCACATGCTGGATGCCCAGGGCAACCTGGTGGGGGAAGTGGATCCCAACGTGGACAACAAAGAAGCGCCGCCCTAGGATTTTCCGCCCAAAAGCGCCTGGAATTCTGGCAGCTGGCGGTAGGTAGCAAATTCCGGGCCAGCAAACCACGCCGCCGGGGCACCCAGCTGCCGGGCCTTGCGGGCGTAAGCCATCATGGTGGTCTTATCGCCGGCCAAGGCTGCCACCTCTGCCACCACAAACACGTCCCAGTTGCGGTTGGGGTTAACCTCCAGGTTCTTTTGCGCCGCCAACACCGCTTCTTCAAAGCGGCCCAGGTGCGCTAAGATGCGCGCTTTTTGCCCCCAATAGGTGCGGGGGTGGGGGCTGGCTTCCAAAAGCTCCAGTGCCTGGCGGTAGAGCTTTTGCGCCTCCTCACGTTTTCCCAGCCAGAGGTAGGTGTCGGCCAAGTTCACATGGGGACGATGGTCTCGGGGCGCCTTCTCGCGGGCTTGGGTAAAAAGCTCCAGGGCCTTGGGCAGGTCCCCCTTGTAGAACGCACAGGTACCCCAGTTGTTGAGGTCCAAGAGGGAGTTGGTTTGCGGGTACAGCTTGGCGAAAAGTTGCTCACAGAGTGCAAACTCGCCACCCAGAGCGGCGACGTACCCGAGGCGGAACAGGCCCAATGGGTGATCGGGGGCCCGTTTCAGGATTTCTTGGGCGGCCACTTTGGCCCCCTGCAGGTCCCCCCAATCGGCGCGGGCCGAGGAGATGCGGTCCCAGGTGATGATGGAGGGTTGCAGGCTCAGGGCGCGGGCGAAGGCGTGCTCGCTTTCCTGCTTTTGGTTCAAGCGGGCGAGGGCCGAACCCAAGGCGGCCCAGGCCGCCGGATCCCCAGGTCGCTGGCGGGTGAGCTGGCGGAGGATTTGTACCGCCGCTTCGGGGTTTCCCTTGGCCTCTTCCAATTGCGCCCGGCGAAGGGGGAGCTGGGGATGGTCGGGGTCGGCTGCCGCGGCCTGGGCCAAGAGCTTTTCCGCCCGCTCCAAGCGCGAGCGATCATTGGAATTGGCGCCCAGGTACCGCTCAATGGAAGCGTGAGCGAGGAGGGCGTCGGAAAACCCTGGGCTCAGACGCTCCGCTTGTTCCAGCAAGGCCAGCTCCTCCGCGTAGTCGGGTGAAGCCGACCCCGCATTGAGGCGTTTTTGCACCTCCAGGTAGGCTTCCAAGGCTTGTTCCGGCGGGCTGCTGCGCCGGCGGCGACTGCTGAACCGCCGGAACCCATCGGCCAAGGCGGTGAACACCCGCTCCTGCAACAGAGCGGGGTTGTTGCTGGCCAAATCCAGCGCTTGCGACCACAAGATGCGACCGGTGGCCCCATCCACGCGGGCCAGCTGGACCCGGGTGAGCCCGGGCTCAGGTCCAGGGAGCAGCACGGTCTCCACCACCTCCCCCACCCCTAAAGCCAAAGCCGCCTCTTTTACCCCTGTACCTTCTCGCAGCACCGCCCGCACCTCCCGTCCTGCCACCACGTGGACCCCCTCCAGGTTGGCCAGAAAGCCAGCCAGAGCATCGGCGATGGCGGTTTCCAACAGCGGGGCATCCTGGGGAAGCTCACCGGAAACCGGCAGTACCGCCACCACCAGCGGTTTGTTCGCCGCCAGCCATCCCCGGGCGAGGGCCAAGGCGAGGAGGAGCGAGGCCGCCACCAGGACTCCCAGGGTGTAGGGAAGTCGCCGGGCGAGCTGCCGCGTCAGCAGGGTCCCCTTGTTCAACGGAGTGTAGAGAGCTGTACCTAAGGTTTGCGCGGCGCTGGCCAAGAGGCTGGCCACCTCGGAGGCATCCTGAAAGCGTTTCTGTGGGTCCCGCTCGAGGCAGCGCTCAATGATGAGCGCTAAGTTCTCTGGAACTTGGGGAGCCGCTTGCCGGATCGGAACGTACTCAGCCCGGGCCACCTTGTGCATGGTTTCCAGGACAGTTTCCCCGACAAAGGCGGGACGTCCTACCACCGCCTCGTAGAGCAGGGAGCCGAGGGAAAAAATGTCCGACCGCGCATCCACCGCTCGGCCCGTGGCCTGTTCCGGGGACATGGCCTTGGAGGTGCCCACCACCAGCCCTTCCTGGGTGAGACGCTGCTCCTGCGGGAGGCCCACAATTTGGGCCAGGCCAAAATCCAGGACCTTGGCCGAACCGTCAGGGGTGATGATGACGTTCTCGCACTTCACGTCCCGGTGGACAATCCCATGGCGGTGGGCAAAGGCTAAGGCGCGAGCCACCTGGGCCCCAATGCGGGCTACCTCCCCCGGGGGAAGGGGTCCAGACTCCAGCATTTCCGCCAGGGTTTTCCCTTCCACGTACTCCATGACCACGAAGTCACGCTGGTCTTGGGTAATCACGTCGTAGATATGCGCGATGTTGGGGTGGGTGAGGGCAGCCGCAGCCCGAGCTTCCCGACGCAGACGCTCCCGCCGCTCGGGAGTGGTTTGCCCGGTGCCTAGCCCTTTGATGGCCACGTGGCGCTGGAGCTCAGGGTCGTAGGCCAAATACACCGTGCCCATCCCCCCACGACCCAGCTCACGTAGGATTTCATAGCGGCCAACTGCCACGGGGTTCACGGAAGAAATTGTAGCGAACCGCCTTTGGCGAGGGGAAAAGCCCTACCCCTGCTCCAAACCCTGCAACGCCGCTTTTGCTTGCCGGCTGGCCTGCTCCTGGGTGGGCAGGGGAAGCGCCGAGAGCCGATCCAGCTCTTTCCCTTGCCCTGTGGCTAGGGTGCCGAGCACCTGGCGGTACTCGGACATGGCCCGGCGTGCCTCGCCGGCTCGCCGCAGGGCGTGGGCGAGGAGCAGGCGGGCTTGGAAGAGCTGGGGGTCCAGGTACAGGCTGGCGCGAAACGCCGCAATGGCCTCGCGTCCACGCCCCGCCACCTCGTGGAGGTAGCCTTCCAGCGCATGGGCCTGGGGGTCCGCTGGGTTTGCCGCCAGGACCTGGTGGAGCAACTCCTGGGCTTTCGTCAGGTTGCCTTCGGACAGCAGCCCTACCGCCTGGCGCAGCGGGTCAGGGGCAGGATCGGGATTGGGTGGTGGGGCGGGGGTCGGCGGGGCCACTTTCGGGGACCATTTGGGAGGAGGGCTGGGGTGGGGACGTGGGGCGGGGGCAACGCTGCGGCGTGGCGGCGGTGGGGTAGGGACCGTTGCCCGTCGCTGGTAGGCAAAGCAGTCCCCTAGATCCACCGCAAAAAACTGATCGCTTACCTGCCACACGGTTTCCGCCGGCCCGAGAAAGAGAAACCCGTCCATGGCCAGTTGCTGCGCCAGCTGGCCAAGGACCCTCTGTTGCGAGGGGAGGCGAAAGTAGATCAAGACGTTGCGCAGCATGATCACGTCAAAAGGCCCGCCAAGGGCGGGGAAGGGCTCAGCCACCAGGTTGAGGTATCGGTAGGTGATGTGTTGGGCCAACCGCGGAGAAAAAGCCCACACCTCTCCCTTACGGGCAAAGTAGCGCTGCCGCAGGGATTCTGGCACCAAGGCGATGGCCCGCTCGCTGTAGAGACCCCGGCGGGCGGCGGCCAGCGCCTCCTCATCCACGTCGGTGGCCAAAATGTGCCAGGACCATCCGGCCAAGAGCGGATGCTCTGCCAGCACTATGGCTAAGGTGGCCGGCTCCTCCCCCCGCGCGCAGCCGGCGCTCCAAAGCTTTAGACGACGCGACGAGGCCCGCGCTTTCACCAGCTGCGGGATCACCACCTCGCGCAGCGCGGCAAAGTGCTGTGGGGTGCGGAAAAAGAACGATTCCTTGACGGTGATGGCCGCCAGGAGGTAGCGCCATTCCTCCTCCAGGCGCCCGGTGGCCAGCGCTTGCAGGTAGGTTTCCGGGTCGGAAAGGCCACGGGCTAAGCGGCGCTCCTGCAGTACCTCGCTCAAGAAAGGGTAAAACCCTTCGGGCACCACGTTGCCGCTCACTCGCTCCACCAACTCGGCCAGTCGGGACACCAAAGAACGGGGGGTGGGCCGGTGCAACATCAAGGTTTGACGCAGTTTCGGCCGGCGGCCTTTGCCTGGTACAAGCGCATGTCGGCCAGGGACACGAGGGCGTCGGGGTTTTTGGGCCCCACCAGTTCGCTGGCACAGGCCACGCCAAAAGAGGCGGTGACGGACACCTTTTCCCCGGTGGCCAAAGGAACTGTTTGCCTTTCTAGGGATTGGCGCAGCCGTTCCGCCGTGTGACTGGCCGCCTCCAGGGTGGTCTCGGGGAGGACCACCATGAACTCCTCACCCCCGTACCGTCCCAGCCCGTCAGAGGCGCGCAAGAGGTGGCGGAAGAGCTGAGCCGCGGCGCGGAGCACCGCGTCCCCAGCCAAATGTCCGTAGGTATCGTTGATCTCCTTGAAGTGGTCCAGATCGGCCAGGATCACCGAAACCTCTAGCCCTCGTCGGGACGCGCGGGCTAACTCCTCCCCAAGCCGCTCAAAAATGGCGCGGTGGTTGAGCAGGCGCGTCAGGCTGTCCAGGGAGGAAAGTTCTCGCAGGCGTTGGGCCAGACGGGCGTTGTCCAACACCAGGGCGATGGGGTTCGTCAGCTCGCTCAACAGGGGCTCCGAGACAGTGCGGAAGGTGAGCTCATCCTGCGGCAGGATGGCGAGGACACCTTCCGCCTCGCGCAGAGGGAGGGGGAAGAACCTGAGGTCTCCCGTGCCCTGCAGGAGTCTCTCCGGGTTGTGCTCGCCGTCGTAGGTCAGTTCCACCTCAGCGCCGGGGGTCAAGGGGAGATGGTCCAGGACTTGCTTGTTCACCGCGTCAAAGGTTGCCAGGGACAGCTGCCGCTCCGCTGCTACGTACATGCTCACCGTATGGGCCTCCGCCACCCCGACGGCAAACACCTCACCATCCACCACTTCGCGCAGCAGACGCACCACACGTCGGCAGGCGGTGAGCCAATCGGAGCTGCCAATACCCTGGGCCAGGAGGGAGCTGGTGAGGGTGGCTTTCATGAGGGCTTGGTCCAGCGTCTTCGCCACCCTTGCCAGCACATCCAGTGGTCCCTGAGGGAGTGCCCCGGGGGGCTGGGTTACGGTGGGCGACCTCTGGGCCAGCTTGTGTACCTCCGCCACCAGCTCCTGGGGGGAGGCATCCTTGGTGATGTACGCGTCGGCACCGGTGGCCAGCCCCCAAAAGCGGGAAGGAGCCTCGTTGTGGCTGGTGAGGATGATGACGGGGATGGAAGCAGTGGAGGGGTCGCTCTTGAGCAGGCGCAGCAGCTGGTTGCCGTCCATGGTCGGCATTTCCAGGTCGGTGAGGACGACCTGGGGCAGGGTGCGGAACGCCATCACCGCCGCTTCGGCTCCGTCCGCGGCTTGCAGCACTTCATAGCCCGCTTGGGACAAAGCCCGCACCACCAACGCCCGGGCCAACTCGGAATCATCCACCACCAGCACACGGGTCGGTTTCATCCCTCTTCCCCACAGAGGCGCGTCACCAACCGCGCCAGCTCCTCCGGCGGTAACGCCACCTCGGCCGCGCGGAGCTCCAAGGCCTGGCGGGGCATACCGAACACCGCCGAGGTCGCCTCGTCCTGTACCGCTGTCATGGCCCCGGCCCTCTTCAACGAAAGTAGCCCGGAAGCACCGTCGCTGCCCATGCCGGAGAAGAGGATGGCAACGGTCCGACTGGGGGAAAGGCCCAAGGCGGATTCAAAGAGCACGTCCACAGAAGGGCGGTGCCCCCCCCGCGGCGCTGCTTGGGCATCCAGGTGGAGGAGTCCCTGGGGACCCAGGAGCAAGTGGACCCCAGCGGGGGCCAGGCGCACCGCCCCCGGGGGTGGTTTCTCGCCGTCTGTGGCGAGCCGCACATCGCGGCCGGTTTCCTGGGCCAGCCAATGAGCCAACCCCTTTTCAAACCCTGGGCTGATGTGTTGCACGACCAACACAGGTGCCCTCACCGTGAGGGGGAGGGCGGCGAGAAAGGCGCGGAGCGCCCCCGGGCCACCGGTGGAAGCGCCGAGGAGGATCCACTCCACCACCCGGGGGGTCACGGGGGGCACCGGTTTGGCGGTTGTGGGTTGAACCGGCGTTGGGGGGAGGGAGGCCGCCGTGCGCACCAGATCCGGCAACCGCTGCGCCAGTTCCTGCCACAGTTCGGGGGCCTCGGGCTTGGGCAGAACTTCCAGGGCACCTCGGCGCACCGCCTCAAAGGCGACGGCCAGCCGGTTTTGGTTGGCCTTGGAGGTGAGGACGAGGATGGCCGTGGGTCGCAAACCCATAATGCGCTCAATGGCCGTGAGCCCATCCATGACCGGCATTTCCACGTCCATGAGGACCACGTCCGGGCGCAGTTTAATGACCAACTCCACGGCTTCTTGGCCATTGGCCGCCTCACCCACCACCTGGAGGTCCCGGTGCGCGGCAAACAGGCGCCGCAGCACCGCCCGGACGGTGGGTGAATCGTCCACCACCAAGACCCTCGCCATTACCCTCCGCTCCCCAGCCGGCGTACCAGCGCCACCAGCTCCGACGCGTCCAAACCCTGTTTGGCCAAGTACGCATCGGCCCCAGCGGCCAGTCCGGCCAACCGGTCCTCCGGCCGATCGCGGGTGGAAACCACGATCACCGGCAAATGGGCGAACTGTGTGAGGGCCCGCAGTTGCCGGGTCAGCTCCAACCCGTCCATGCCCGGCATCTCAATGTCGGTGATCACACAGTCCACGCTGTGTTCTGCCAGCACCGTGAGGGCGTCTTCGGCGCTGCCCGCCACGAGCACGGAAAACCCCGCATCCGCCAAGAGGCGGCGCTCCATTTCCCGGGTGACCCAGGAGTCGTCCACCAAGAGCACCCGCAGTTGATCCCGAGCCCTGAGCGGGGGTGTGGGCGCGGCTGCCGCCCAAGCCCGCGTCTTCGCCAGCGCCGCCGGTGCCAGTAAGGGGAGGGGTTCACCGCTGGCGGTCACCGCGGCACCAGCAAAAAACTGCGCGGGCAGCACCCGTGCCAAGGCTTGCTCCCGTACCACCACTTCTTCATCCCCCAGGACGGCGTCCACCGCCACGGCCACTGGGTGACCCGCCGACTCACCGCGAAGCAAAACCTGAATGGCCGGTTCCGGTTGGCCAAACAGGCGGGCCAAGGGTATGAAGGGGATCAGGCGATCCTCCAGCCGGGCGTAGGTGTGGCCACCGCGCACCACCACCGCCTCTTCTGGCAGGAGTTGGTATTGGCGAACGGCCGCCTTCGGGTAGAGGAGCTTGAGGACCCCCACCTTGACCAGCAGCACTTCCTCCCCGCGCAGGGCAATGGGCAAGTTGAGCACCACCCGGGTTCCCCTGCCAGGGGTGGAAGCAATGGCCACCTCCCCGCCCAGCCGGGCGCAGGCGGTGGCCACCGCATCCAAACCCACCCCGCGTCCTGAGATGGCCGTGGCCTGCTCGCGGGTGGAAAAGCCAGGGGTAAACAGCAGCCGCAAGGCCGCCTCCGCGGGGAGATTTTGTGCCTCTTCCTGGGTGAGGAGCCCGAGGCGCACTGCTCGTTCCACCACCTGGGCACGGTCAATACCCCGCCCATCGTCAGCCACCACCAGCTCCACCCGAGCCCCGCGGGTGGTGGCCTGCAAGGTGAGGGTTCCGGTGGCGGGTTTGCCGGCGGCAGAGCGTGCGGGGGCGTGCTCTACACCGTGGTCCACGGCATTGCGCACCAGGTGGAGCAAGGCCTCCTCCAGCTGGCGGGTGACCCGGCGGTCCAAGGTCACGTCTTCCCCTTGCACCATCACTTGCAGCTCCTTCCCCAGCTCCTTGGCCAGCTCCCGGGCATGTCGGGCCAAGCTGTGGAGGAACGGTCCCAAAGGCTGAACCTGCAGGCCGACCACGTGTTCAAGGTGAGCATCAGCGAGCCGTTGGAGGCGACCCTGGCCCAGCTCCAGCTCCAAGGCCAGGTGGCGCAGGGTGGTCGCCAGGACCGCCAGGAGCTGCGCGGGGTCCTCCTCCTTAATCCCTTCCTGGGCCAGCTGTGCCACCTCCCGCAGTCGCTGGTGGAAGACCCTCGCCCCGCGGGCCAAGATGCGCATGCGGGTGGCGCGGTCGGCAATGAGGTCCAAATCCTGCGAGGGGAGGCGAACGAACTGGGCCAGGGTTTCTGCAGCTTCCCCCGACCCTTGGGCAGGCTGGCCAACCCGGGATAGCTGGTGGAGGGCTTGGGCTAGCCGGTCCAGCCCCATCTCCAGGGTGGCGAACCAGCCCGCGGGGGTTTTCTGCACCACCTCTTCCAGCTCGTGGCAGAGGTCGGCAAAGCTGGGAAGCTTGAGCATACGGCCCGCACCTTTTAAGGTGTGCAACTCGCGCTGCGCTTCCCGTCGGCTGTCCCCGTCGGTTTCCAGACGGGGAAGCAGGTTGCGCAGGCGCTCCAGTCGGCCTGAGGCCTCGGCCAGGAACACCGGCAGCAAATCGGTCAGCTCGCTGCTCATGCCACGATCTTGGTCCAAGAGGATGCGTTCACGTCTAAACCTAGAACGCCCACCAACCGGTTATGGGGATCGCGAACCGGGGCGGCTACGGTGAAGCACTTTTCCCCTGTGAGCAGCGAGGTGTACACGGGGGTGAGGGTGGTGCGCTGGTCCCGCATCACCGCCTGGAACCACGGCCGATCGGCCAAGTTCTGGCCCACGGAAACGGGCAAGGGTCCCTCGGGGAGCCGAAGGTCGGGGTTGGGGGTGACCGCCACCAGGTTGCCCTGCGGGTCGGCGAGGAACGCGGTTTCCACGAAACGGTGTTGTTTCATGGCTTGGGTGAAGGTGCTGTCCAGGGCCTCCCAATGCCCTGCCTCGGCGCCCAACGTTTCCGCCAAGGACTGGGCAATGTGCTTCACCGAGCGCGGCGTGTCCAAGTGGAAGGACTGGGTGAGCAGCTGGATGGACAAAGCCAGCTGGCTCAAGCGCTCGGCAGTGGCGGAAAAAGCCTTCAGCCCTTCGGCCATCCTTTGGATCACCTGGCTCACTTCTTTCAGGGTGAGGACCACCTGATCCGAGGCGGTACGCTGCTGATGCGTGGCCAGGGAAATTTCCCGGGCGGCCCGGGAAGTTTCGCCGAGGGCTCCGCGCAACTGCTCAATGCTGGCGGCGGCGGCGCGAGCTCGTTCCAAGACCGTGGCCACCTCCTTGCTGGACTCCTCCGTGGCCACCACCGTGGCACGGATGGAAGCGGAAAACTCTTCCAGCAACGTGCGCACCGAGTCCACTGACTCCCGGGAGCGCTCGGCCAGCCGCCGCACCTCGTCAGCCACCACGGAAAACCGACGCCCGTGCTCACCGGCGGCGGTGGCCTCAATGGCCGCGTTGAGAGCTAAAATATGGGTCTCCTGGGCGATTTCGGTGATCAGGTCTAGTACCCGGTAAATTTCCCGCGACCGGGCGCCCAAGGAGTCGGCGCGGCTGGCAATGGCCGAAATGCGTTTTTGCACCGCCTCCACACCTCGTACCGCGTCCTCCACCGCGGCTGCGCCCACCGTGCCCGCTTCTTCCGCATGGGCTGCCAGCTCAGCCTGATTGGCAGCGTTGGTGGCAATTTGAGCCGCGGTGCGGGCGAGCTCCTCCATGGTGGCGGTGATCTCCACCACCGCCGCCGCCTGTTCCGACGAGCCTGAGGCCAGTTCAGAGGCGGTGTTTTGCACCTGTTGCCCCGCCACGGCCACGTCCACCGAGCTGGCTTGGATTTGCTGCACCAGAGTTCCCACGGCGCGGGCGGCGGCGAGAAACGCCGGTTCCAGGCGCGGGGGGAGCTGGCGTGCCGCAACTTGGGCAGACACCAAATCACCGGCTTGCAGGTGTTGCAAGACCTGGCCGAAGACCTGCTCGGCGTGCTCCGCTTGGCTAGAACTGTGGCTGGAACGCCTGATGAACTTGCGCGTTGGCTGAAGGACGAAGGCCACGTAAAGGCCTAGGATGCCGATGGCCAAGACGAAGTAAATATCCAGCAGCCAACGGGGCACGCCGTAGGAACTGCCCACCACAAGCCCGGCGAAGCCCAACAGACCGAGGATCCCTAGCAGCACGGCGCCGACCACCGGGATGTAAGCCAGGGTTGTACTCTGCTCTTTCATGCTTCCCCCCTCACAAGCATTGGCGGTAACGTCTCGGGCTGCAGCACCACCAGCGGTTGATTGGCAAACACGGAAAAGCCGAGAAAGGTGTGCGGCCACCAGCGCCCGAGGCTGGCAGGAGCTGGCCACAAGGGCAAGTGCGGCACGACTCCCAGCACCTCGTCGGCGGACAGGGAGGCGGAGGCCAAGTGAATCTCCGGGGTCGCACCCCCACTGAGGCTGGTCACCTGATCCACCGGCAGGGCCCACAACACCCCCAGGCGGCGAAAGACCAAAAAGCCCCGTTCGCTCATGGGCTTCCCAAGCGCGAAAGGTCCAAAATTTCCGCGGTTCCCTGGGGGAGAGCGGCCTCCCCCACCACCAGCCCTTCCCCACCGGGGACGATCCGCTCGGCCGGAATGGTCACCACGTCCAAGGCGGCGTCAGCCCGAAGCCCCACCGCTTCCCGGCGGGAGGGGGGGCCCACCCATAGGACGACGGTAACGGGAAAGCTGGGAGCGGGCCCGGGCCCTGCTCCCAGCACCTTGGCCAGGTCCAGTACGGCCAGGGGTTCGCCGGCAAATTCCGCCAACCCTAAGAGTTGCGGTTGAGCGCCGGGCAGGGGAACGGTAGGCAGCTCACGGAGGATGCGCCGGACCTGGCGTGCCTCCACCGCCGCTAAGCGATCACCGGCGGACAGCAGCAAGAAGCGGCGCCCTTCTGCTGGCTCCTGCATGGCCTAAGACTAGCACCAAAAGGGACCTTTGCCGCTTTGTGACCAAATTTGACCCAATGAAATTCCCCGCCCTAGCGTTCCCGCTGTGCCTCCTTGCCGGTGAGCAGGGCCAGGAGCTCGGTTTTCGCCACCTTGCCGCGGGCGGAAAGGGGTAGCTCCGGCACCAGCGCCACTTTTCGCGGTACCTTGTACGCCGCCAGGTGGGCGCGGCAGTAGGCGATCACCTTGTGTACCGTCACCCCGGCCTGGGGGGCCACTGCCAGAACCGCACCCAGAACCTGGCCACGGTGCGGGTCGGGGATCCCCACCACCGCGGCCGACAGCACCCCTGGCAGGCGTTCCAGGACCCGACGGACCTCTTCTGGGTGCACCTTCTTTCCGGCCACGTTGACCACATCGGAAAGCCGGCCGGAGAGATGAAGCACCCCACTCTTGTCAAAAAAGCCTGCATCCCCGGTTAGAAAACAGCCGGGTTGGAGGAGCTGGGGCTCGGACAGGGGGGGTACGGCATGGAGCACCACGGAACGGGAGCGCACCCGCACCCGACCCTCCACCCCTGTGGGGAGCACCTTCCCTTCCTCATCCACCACCTCCACCCTTACCCCCCGGAGAGGGGTCCCCACGGCGCCCTCCTGGTGGGGGCAGGTTTCGCTGCGGTCGTAGGTAATTCCCCCACACTCCGAGGAGCCGTAAAAAACATGGGGTTTGTGCCCGGTGACCTGGAAAAAGGCCAGGGCGTCCTTGGGCGAGAGGGGGGCTCCGGCGGTCAGGCACACCCGCAGCGAGGGCCAGGACGGCAGATGGGGAAGGGAAGCGAGGGCGCGAATCATGGCTGGCACGGCGGGGAAGTGCTCTACGGCCGCAGCAGCCAAGGTGTGGGCCAAGGCGGCGGGCAAGTTACAGGAAGGCAGAACCAAGGGCGTACCCCAGGCCAAATGGGGCACCAGGCACGAGCCCAAACCGTAGGAGTGGGTCAGGGGAATGGCTGCCAAGGTGCGGTCGGTTCGCCGTAAACCCATGCTGGCAAAGATATGGCAGCTGTCAGCGTAGAGCTGGTGCGCTGAGGTGGCGAAGGCTTGCGGCTCACCGGTGGACCCCGAGCTCAACTTGAGCACCGCGGCCGCGGGGGAGATGGGAACGGGCTCGGTGGTCAGCCGTTGGAGCCCCACCCCCGGGGGGAGGAACTGGGACACCTGGTCTAATCGCTCCAAGTTGGCCACCACGCCCACCGCGCCGACGGTGGTTGCAACCCGCACCAGCTCCGGCGCAGGGGCAGTGGCGTCTGCCATGACCACCGGCACCCCCAGCTGGCGCAAGGCGAGGAAGTGGGCGACCAGGGCGGGTCCGTTGGCCAAGGAGAGCACGATGGGTCGGGGGGTCAGGGGAAGACGCCTGTACAGTTCCACCAGGGCCAATGCCTGCTGGGCCAAGAGCCCCCGGGGGGCCAGGAGGTGACCGTCGGCGTCAAGAAAGGCCGGTGCCGCTGGGTCCTTTTCGGCAAGGCGGAAAAACCGCGCGGCGAGAGGGCAGGGCCTGGCGCTCATGGGGCCTTGCGGAGGCGGGCGAGCATTAGCTCCACCGTGGCGTTGGCCCGCTCTTGGTAGAACTGATCCAACACCTGGGAAACCTCGGGGTGACGCTGGCAGATCTCCTGCAGGGTTTCGCGGGAAATCTCAATCACCGTGACCGCGTCCTGGGCAATCACCGTGGCCGTGCGGGGCTTCCCCGTAAGCACCGCGACTTCGCCAAAGAAATCGCCCTGCTTGAGGGTAGCCAGGCGCACCTTTTGCCCGCGGGGATCAGTCCCCTCCACCACCACACTCCCGTCCACGATAAGGAACAGCGAGTCGCCCAGCTCCCCCTCCCGCACGATGACGGCCCCTGGTGGGTAGGAACGCACGGAGGTGGAGCCCAACAGCTCGCTGAGGGCTTGGCGGGGAAAGGCGGAGAAGAACTGCACCACGGGAGCTTCAGGGGCCGGCGCTGGGGGAGGTGGGGATGGGGAAGGGGGAGATGTCCCTCCCGGTGGCGAAGGGTACCCTTGGGGAAGCCTTGCCAACTGTTGGAGTCGGGCCCGTGCCTTTTCTTCCTCCTCCTGCTGCGCTGCCAAGAGCTGACGAAGCTCTTCTGCTGCTTCAGTTTGGCCTGGGTCAAGGCGGAGGATCTTGTTGGTCACGGCGATGGCCATGCTGTACCGCCCCACCTTGGCGAAGTGGCGAGCCAGCTTGCGGTAAACCTCCACCGCGTGGCCCCGATCTCCGGCCATTCCGAGGATCTCGGCTTGGCGCAGCAACAGGTTAAAGTTTTCCGGTTGCTTTTTCAGCGCCTCAGCAATGGCTGCCAGGGCCCCCGCGTAATCTCGTTTGGCCAGGTACTGGTCTAAATCCTCAATGCGGTAGCGGGGACGGAGGATCATAGCCAGGGAAGCCTTTGCTTGAGGCTGGCGGCGGCGGAGCGAGCCTCCTGCCGCACCTCGTGGGCGTTGGCGGTGGTCAAGTGACCTTCCACCACCACGGGCCGTCCGTCCACCACCACGTGTCGCACGGCTTCCACCCCTGCGCCAAAGACTACCATGCTGGCGGGGTCCCCCCAGGGCTCAAAGCTCCAAGAAGGTGCTAACACCACCACGTCGGCCAAAAACCCAGGTTTGAGACGGCCCAGCTCTCCACCCCATCCCACCACCTCCGCTCCCCGCCATGTGGCCAGCTCCAACACTCGCCATGGTGTGAGGCACCCAGGAGGGTGGCGGAGGTTGTGCAGCGTTCCGGCAAGGGCCATTTCGTGAAAGATTGAGAGGCGGTTGTTACAAGGAGGACCATCAGCTCCCAATCCCACTTTGACCCCAGCGGCTAAGAACTTTGGCACATCGGCAATGCCAGAGCCCAGCTTGAGGTTGGCCCCAGGGCAGTGGGCTACGCCGGTTCCCCTCTTGGCCATGCTGGCTACTTCGCTGTCCTCCACGTGGACGCAGTGGGCCAGGACGGTATCGCTGCCGGCCACACCCAGATCGGCCAGATAGGCTACGTTTCCCTTTCCCGTGATCGCCCGTACCAGCTTGGTTTCTTCCCAGTTTTCGCTGGCATGGGTGTGGAGCAAAAGACCCCGGCTGCGGGCCAACTCCACACAATCGGTCAAAAGCTCGGGTGAGCAGGAAAGGGCAAAGCGGGGTGCCACCGCGTACCGCAAGCGCCCCCCCTCGGCTCCATGCCAGCAGGTGGCCAGGTGGGCTGCTTCCGCTAGGGAGCTTTCCCGATCCTCCAAGAGGGCTTCCGGAACCCCTTCGCCGCGGTCCATGTGGCACTTACCGGAAATAAAACGGATCCCCAGTTGTGCGGCGGCCAGAAAGACCTGGTGGTGGTGATGGACCGTCCCCATGTCCAGGGCCGTGGTGGTGCCACCTGTAAGCAGTTCCGCGATCCCCAAACGGGCGGCTGCTGCCACCTCTTCCTTACCGAGGGCAGCCTCGTAAGGCCAAATCCGGGTGGTCAGCCACTGCAGGAGGGTCAGGCCCTCGGCGCGATGCCGCGCCAACGACTGGACCACGTGCACGTGGGTCTGCACGAACCCCGGGAGCACCAGGCACCCCTGAGCGTCCAGCACTTCACACTCCGGGGGGCGGGGAAGATTGGTTCCCACGGCGACGATTCGGTTTCCAAGGATGAGCACATCACCGGTAAAGAACAAACCTTCCTCGGTCATCGGCACCACCGTGCCGGAGGCGATGAGCAGGGCTTTCCCTTCGCGCACGGCGCGATTGTGCGGAGCTGCGACGGGAGCTGTCAACTGCGCTTTGGTTATACTCCCGGGGTGGGTTCTGAAACGCGCTTTTCTGTCCGCCACGTGGTGGTTTTGGTCATCCTCGCGGTGGTCCTCAATGCCCAGTTCACCTGGTGGGTGGTGTACTCGCTGCGGGAAAACAGGACACGACTGCAACTGGAACGGCAGCTAATGGTGGACGGCCTGCGGCGGGCGGCAGCGGGGGTACGCTTCCGCTTGGGCCAGCTGGAAGCATCGTTACCCCGCGGTGGTGTTGTACCCTCTCCCAGGCCTCCCTTTGTTTCCTTAGTGCTCATCCCACGGCAGGTGAAGGAACAGCAGTGGGAGGCGCGGGAGGGAGGGCTTGTTCTGGTGGTTCCGGTGAGAAACGGCTTGGTGGCGGAGTTACGGCTCCCATTGGAGACGCTGGTGCGGTGGGTAGAGGAGGAGGAACCGGGCGCTTGGGTGCTGCCGCCGGATGCGGCCAAGCCCGAGGGGCTGGAGGTGGTCCCCATTGGGCTTCCCCTGGCCGGCTACGCCCTGGCCCCGGATCGCGAGCGGTGGGAGGTGGCAACGCTCCGTTACCAACGCCGGGTGCTCATGGTGGTGAGCGAAGGCGTGTTTTTCTTGCTGGGGATGGCGGCGGTGGTGGGGCTTTTGTGGCGCATGCTGCGCCAAGAAGCGGTGTTGGAGCAGCAACGGCAAAACTTCATCTCCGCCGTGACCCACGAGCTGAAAACCCCCATTGCCGGGATCCGTTTGGCTTTGGAAACCGTGCTGTCAGGCAGGGCAGCTGGGACCTCCCAGGAGCAGTTCTTAAAAAATGCCCTGGCGGATGCGGAGCGGCTGCAGAACCTGGTGGAAAAGGTCCTGGAGCTGACCCGTTTTGCCTCCGGGGTCCACAGGTTGCATATCCGGCTGGCGGATTTGTCCCAGCTGGTGGAGGAGGAGGTGATGGCCGCCCAACGCCGGGCCGAAGCACGGGGAGTGAAGCTGGAGGCGGAGATAGCCCCGGGGGTGTGGGCGCCCCACGACGGCGAGGGGGTAGCCATCATCCTCTCCAATTTGCTGGAAAACGCCTTCAAGTATGCTGCTGCCCACCAGCCCCAGGTGCGGGTCAAGTTAGCCGTGGAAGGGGGACAAGCCATCCTGGAGGTGGAGGACAACGGCATCGGCATTGCGCAAGAAGACTTGCCCAAGATTTTCGGTGCCTTTTACCGCGGCGGAGATGAGGTGGCGCGACGTACCCCGGGCACGGGAATTGGCCTTTTTGTCGCCCGGGAAATTGCCGTGGCCCACGGCGGGAAGCTTTTGGCGGAAAGCCTCGGTCCTGGAAAAGGGGCGCGGTTTCGCCTCATTCTCCCTGGGGCTTCCAAGGTGGACCGCGAGGAGGATCTGGAGTAGGATTTCAGCGAGGTGAGCCATGGCGGCTAAGATCTTGGTGGTTGAAGACGAGAAGCACCTGGCAGAGGCGCTGGCCCATAACCTGCGCTTTGAGGGTTACGACACCACGGTGGTGCACGATGGTGAGCAAGCCTTGGAGCGTTTGTCCCAGGAGGATTTTGATCTGGTGGTGCTGGACGTGATGTTGCCGGGTCTCTCCGGCTTTGAGGTATGCCAGCGCCTGCGCGACATGGGAAATCGGGTCCCCATCCTCTTCTTGACCGCCAAGTCCTCCGACGCGGACCGCCTGCAGGGGCTGCGGCAAGGTGGCGATGACTACATGACCAAGCCCTTCCTCTTGGAGGAGTTGGTGCTGCGGATCAAGGGGATCCTCCGCCGTCAGGAGTGGTTTCGCACGCCGGTGGCCGAGCGAGGGGTATTCCGTTTTGGCGACAACGAGATCAACTTCCGCACCTTCAAGGCGAAAGGCCCCCACGGCGAGGTGGAGTTGACGGAAAAGGAATGCATGCTGATGAAGCTGCTGGTGGAGCTGCAGGGACAAGTGGTTTCCCGGGAGCTCATCCTGGAGCGGGTTTGGGGGTACAAGTACGGTTCCTCCTCCCGCACGATTGATAACTTCATTGTTCGCTTGCGGCGGTACTTTGAACCCGATCCTCGGCGTCCGCGCTACATTCATTCCGTTCGCGGTGTGGGCTACCGCTTTACCCCTGAGGGAGCAAACTCCCACTAGCCTTGACCCCGCCTCCGGGGAGTGGTAAGGTCAGGAGGGTCCACAGCCCCGTCCACGCCACAGGAAGGAGCTTTACCCATGGGAGAGGCCAATCAAGACAAACTGAAGGCTTTGGAAGCCGCTGTCTTGCACATTGAGCGGCAATTTGGCAAGGGTGCCATCATGCGTTTGGGCCAGCGGGAGGCCCTGCAGGTACAGGTGATTCCCACCGGCTCGTTGGGATTGGATGCCGCCCTCGGGGTAGGGGGCATGCCACGGGGTAGGGTGGTGGAAATTTACGGCCCAGAGTCCTCGGGCAAGACCACCTTGGCGCTCCACGTCGTCGCCGAAGCGCAGAAACAAGGGGGGCTGGCCGCGTTCATTGATGCGGAACATGCCCTGGACCCAGAGTACTCGGCCAAGCTGGGCGTGGATGTGGACAACCTCTTGGTGTCACAGCCGGACAACGGCGAGCAGGCTCTGGAAATTGCCGAAACCCTCATCCGTTCAGGCTCGGTGGACGTGGTGGTCATCGACTCGGTGGCGGCGCTGGTGCCGCGGGCAGAGCTGGAAGGGGAGATGGGCGACGCCTCCATGGGCTTGCAAGCCCGTCTCATGTCCCAAGCTTTGCGCAAGCTCACCGGTGTGGTCTCCAAGTCCAAGACCTGCGTGATCTTCATCAACCAAATTCGGGAAAAAATTGGCGTGATGTTCGGCAACCCGGAAACCACCACCGGCGGACGGGCGCTCAAATTTTACGCCTCTGTGCGCTTGGACATCCGGCGGGTTGCCCCCATTAAGGCGGGGGAAGAGGTGGTGGGCAACCGCACCAAGGTGAAGGTGGTGAAGAACAAGGTGGCAGCGCCGTTCAAGGTGGCGGAGTTTGACATCCTCTACGGCGAAGGGATTTCCCGGGCAGGGGAGATCTTGGATCTGGGGATTGAGCACCGTCTCCTCACCAAATCAGGCACCTGGATTTCCTACGGGGATGTGCGCTTGGGTCAGGGACGGGAAAACGCCCGCCAGTACCTCAAAGAGCATCCCGAGATCATGGCCGAGCTGGAAGGCAAACTGCGGGGGATGCTGCCCAACCTGGCGCGTCCCGCCACCGGCGGAGAGGAAGGCTAAGCCCGGCCATGCGTGCCTGGGTGGCCCCTCGGTACGGTCCCCCGGAGGTTTTACGGCTGGAGGAGGTAGCAAGGCCCGAACCGGGACCGGGGCAGGTGCTGGTGCGGGTGCGGGCCATCGGGTTGAACTTTGCCGACTGCATGGCGCGGCTTGGCGTGTACCCCAATACCCCAAAGCCGCCGTTCATCCCCGGCATGGAAGTGGCGGGGGAGGTGGGGGCTTTGGGGGATGGGGTGAGTGAGCCCTCCGTTGGGTCGCGGGTGGTGGCGGTGCCCATCTTTTCCGGGCACGCGGAGTACGTGGTGGTGCGAGCCACTCATCTGCGTCCGTTGCCCGAGGGGGTTTCCTTTGAGGTTGGGGCCAGTCTGGTGGTCACTGGCCTCACGGCGGACCACGCCCTGAGCACCCTGGGGCGGTTGCGCCCGGGGGAACGGGTGGCGGTCCTGGCGGCGGCTGGGGGTGTGGGGACGATGGCGGTGCAGTTGGCCCTGGGTTGCGGGGCGCAGGTGTTGGCGGTGGCCTCCAGTGAGGCGAAACGGCAGCTGGTGGCCCAGCTGGGGGCGCAGGAGGTGGTGTCCTACCAGGAGTACCCGCAGGCGGTGGCTTCGGGGGTGGACGTGGTGTTGGATTCCGTGGGGGGGAGGCTGTTCCGCCCCGGCTGGCGGGGATTGCGGCGGGATGGTCGCTATGTGCTTTTCGGCTTTGCCGCTGCGGTGGGTCCAAAAGGGGTGCGCTGGACGAAAGCGGCCTGGGAGGTGGCGCGGATGGGGGTGGTGCTGCCCTTCTTGTTGGTGCAGTCCTGTCGCACCCTGACGGGATTCAACCTCTCGTTGGTGCCGCAGTTAGCCCCCCACCTGCACCAGCGCTACCAGTACTTGTGCCAAGAACTCCTTGGTGGGCGTCTTCGCCCGTTGATTGGGCGGGTGTTCCCCTTCTCCCAACTGCCCGAGGCCCACGCCCACCTGCAGGGGAGGGATTCGGTGGGCAAGGTGGTGGTCACGGTTCCCTAAATCCCCCAGGGCGTCTAGACTCTGCCTGTGCGACCTCAGGGTCGGGTCCTGGTGGTGGACGATGACCCCGCCAACCGCAGGGTGGTGACGGCGATCCTCACAGGAGAGGGGTATGAGGTGGCGGAGGCAGCCGATGCCTTCGTCGCCTTGGACCGCCTTGATCGATTTCGCCCCCACGCCGTCATCCTGGATATCAAGATGCCGGCGATGGACGGCCTGGCCCTATTGCGTGATTGGCGGGCCAGGGGGGTGGAAGTGCCGGTGATCATCCTCACCGGCCACGGCGACGAGTTCACCGCCAGCCACTGTCTGGCGGCCGGGGCGGACGCCTTTGTGCAAAAACCCCCGCAACGTGCGGAGCTGCTTCTTTTGGTACACAACGCCGTCGCCCGCGGCATGCTGCTGGAGGAAAACCGCACCCTCAAAGAGTCCCTGGCCTACCCCCCGCTGTTGGGTTCTTCGCCCGCCATGGAGCGGCTGCGGGAAGAAATTGCTCGCGTGGCACCGGCGCGAGCCACCGTGCTCATCGTGGGCGAATCAGGGACGGGGAAAGAGCTGGTGGCCCGTCGCATCCACGAGCTTTCCCCGCGGGCGGGAAAGCCCTTCGTGCGCGTCAACTGCGCCGCCATCCCGGAGGAGCTCATTGAGTCGGAGCTGTTTGGTCATGAAAAGGGGGCCTTCACCGGAGCCGTGCGACGCCAAGTGGGGAAGTTTGTCCAGGCGGAAGGGGGGACGATCTTCCTCGACGAGGTGGGAGACATGTCCCCCCGCACCCAGGCCAAGGTGTTGCGGGTGTTGCAGGACGGCGAGGTGGAACCGGTGGGTGCAGGGGAGGTGCGGCGGGTTGATGTGCGGGTCTTGGCGGCTACCAACAAGGACTTGGAAAAGGAGGTGGCGGCGGGACGGTTCCGCGAGGACCTGTATTTCCGCCTTTCGGTGGTGGTCCTCCGCACGCCGCCGTTGCGGGAGCACCCGGAGGACATCCCCGAACTGGTGGAGTACTTCACCCGGCGGGCCTGCGAGGAGTACAACCGCCACTGCAAACGGTGGAGCCCGCAAGCCTTAGCCCAACTGGCCCAATACCCCTGGCCGGGGAACGTTCGGGAGCTGAAGAATGTAGTGGAGCGGGTGGTGATCATGGAGCTTTCGGAGGTGGTTACCTCGGTGGACCTGCCTGATTTGTCCCCCCGCCATCAGGATTCCCAGCTGGCTGCCATCTTTGCTGCGCCTACCCTGGCGGAGTTTCAGGCCCGTGCCGAGCGGGAGTATTTGCGGCGCATGTTGGCCCGACACCATTGGAACGTGGCCGCCACTGCGCGCGCCATCGGTACGCCACGATCCAACCTATACAAGAAGATTGAGGCCTACAAGTTGCAAAGGGAGGAATAATGCAAGCGGTGAGTCTGGATGACATGCGGGCGGTAGGGGCCTACCTTTCTGGCCACTTCCTCCTTTCCTCCGGTCTCCATTCGCCCAACTACCTGCAGTGTGCCCTCTATTTGGCCTCACCGGCGGCGGCCGAGGCAGCGGGTCGGCAGCTTGCGGCCCGGTTGCGTGGGCATGCCCCAAACCTGGTGATGGCGCCGGCCTTGGGGGGAATCGTCATCGGTCACGAGGTGGCCCGCGCCTTGGGGGTGCGTTTTTTCTTTACCGAACGGTGGGAAGGGGTCATGACCTTGCGGCGGGGCTTTGCCGTGCCGCCAAACGCCCGGGTGCTGGTGGTGGAAGACGTGGTGACCACCGGGGGCTCCACGCGGGAAGTGATGGCCGTGGTGGAGGGACAGGGCGGGGTAGTGGTGGGCGTTGGGGCCATCGTGAATCGGTCCGGGCAGGAAAATCCCTTTGCTCCCTTGCCCTTTGCGGCACTGTTAGAAGTTCAGATCCCCACTTACCCACCGGAGACCTGCCCCCTCTGCCAGCAGGGCTTGCCCCTGGAAAAACCCGGTTCACGCCGTTAAGCCTTTAGGAAGAGCCAAATCCAGTTGGCCACCAGGGCGAGCGCCGCCGCAAGGCGCAGCCAAAAAGGCCACCGGCGCTCTAACTCCCTCACGGGCGGGGGAAGGGGCATTCCCGCCAGAGCCATCACGGCCCAAGCCAGGCTCAAGACGGCACCGCCGATCATGGTGGCCGTAAACAGCGGGTTGCCGGTCCAAGCAAGTTTCCACTGTCCCTGGCTCAAGGCTAACGCAGCGCGGGTGCTGCCGCAACTTGGACAGGGCAGGCCGGTGAAGGTGCGGAAGGGGCAAGGAGGCATGAGTTCTGCCAGGAGCGGTAGGTAGCTTCGCGTTGCGAAAGCTGCAGTGGTCCCTGCAAGCCAAAGGAGCAGGGGCAGCAGACGTTTCATCGCAGGTTCTGCAAAGCCCCCATAATGGCTGCGCCGGCCACCAGCAACACCACCATCACGCACACGCAGCACAGGAGGAGGGGTGCTAGGACCGCACCGGCTGCCCGTCCGGTGGTGGTTTGGTGAGCTTCTGCCAAACCCACAATGGCAATGGGGATCCACCACAGGACGGCGATGACACCTCCAACCAGCGGCAGAACTTGGAAGAGGTACGTGGCCTCGGTGTAGGCGAGGGTGCGGAAGGTGGTGGACAGGCCCTTTTGCGCACCGCCCAGCAGCAGGAGGAAGAAGTGCACCACCAAGGTGGCCAGGGCCAAGCCGAGGAGGATCCAAACCGGTGCCGTGATCACCGTCGCGATGCCTCCCACCTTGGCGAAGAACGTATCTTCGCGACCAAAGATCCCAGGGAGCAGCCTGGTTATGGTGGAACGGAACACCCACTGGTACAACTGCGCCACCGCCACCCCCACCCAGCCCAAAATGATGGCAAAGAGGATGGGCCGACTCATGCTGCCGGTGGTGCTCATGCGGGAAAAGGCCTGCCGGGGGTAGAAGAGCACCAGCTTGGTGGTTTCGTACAGGGCTTCCAGGGGAGGGTAGGCGGGGTCTTCCCAGGGGAGTGGCTGGGCTGCTGGAGGGGGTGGGGGAGGGGGCGTGGAAGGGGGCTCACTGGGGGGCCAATTGGGGGGTACCTCGGTCGCCATGACTCCTCCTTTCTGACTTCGCCGAAAACCTTAGCGGACGAACCGGGAGCTTGCAAGGGCCTGGCCGACGGTCGGCCTCGGGCCAACCTTACAGGTCACCAGGCCGGGCACAGGGCTTACGGGACCTTTGCGCGGTCGCGGTGGGATGGCTACGAGATCCGGTGCAGGGCTTGGGCCAAAAGCGAAAGCCCCTTTTCCGCGTCTTCCTGCGTCAGGTCCAGGAACGGTCGCAGGCGGATGGAGCGCTCCCCGCAGGGGAGGACCAACAGGCCGGCGGTGCGGCAGGCCTCCAGCGCTTGTTTGCGCAGCTCCGGGTTCGGCAAGTCAAAGGCCAACATGAGCCCTCGCCCGCGCACCTGGGAAAGCAGGTGGGGAAAGTCCTGTTGCAGCTGGTGCAACCCTGCCAAGAGGAACGCCCCCACCCTGCGGGCGTTTTCCACCAGCCCATCCTGGGTAATGATTTCCAAAATTCGCGTGGCCCGGACCATGTCGGTGAGGTTGCCCCCCCAAGTGGAGTTGATCCGCGAGGATACGCGGAACACGTGGTCAGGAACCTGGTCAATGCGGGAGCTGGCGGCAAAGCCGCCCACCTGCACTTTCTTACCAAAGGAGAAGAGATCAGGTTCCACCCCCAAGCCTTGAAACGCCCACATGGTTCCCGTAAGCCCTAACCCGGTTTGTACCTCGTCAAAGATGAGGAGCAGGTCGTGTTCGTCGGCTACCCGTCGCAGGGCTTGGAGGAACTCGGGGCGAAAGTGGTTATCCCCTCCCTCCGCCTGAATGGGCTCAATGATGAGGCAGGCAATGTCGTCGCCGTACCGGGCAATGGCCTGGTCAATTTCTTCCAGGGCCCTCTGTTCCGCCGCTTCCACCTCCTCCAGGTGCTCCGCTAGGGGGAAGAGCACCTTGGGATTGGAAATACGTGGCCAGGCAAACTTGGGGAAGTAAGCGGTCTTGCGGGGATCCGCGGTGTTGGTGAGGGAAAGGGTGTAGCCGGAGCGTCCGTGGAAGGCCTGTCGGAAGTGGATCACCTGCGTGCCCACGGTTTCTGGCAATCCCTTGGCCATGTTCTTGCGAACTTTCCAGTCAAAGGCGGCCTTGAGGGCGTTTTCCACGGCTAAGGCACCGCCCTCAATAAAGAAGAGATGGGACCGGTGGGAGGGGGGTACCGCCAGTTCAGCAAACGTGGCAACAAATTCGGCGAAAAAGCGGGTATAGACGTCGGAGTTCGCGGGCTTGTGCAGCGCGGCCACGAGCAAGCGTTCCCGAAACTCCGCGTCCGCAAGCCCCGGGTGGTTCCACCCCAACGCCTGAGAGGCAAAGTTGGAGAAGAAATCCAGGTAGGTCTTGTTTTCCCGCTCATCCACCAGGTAAGAGCCGCGGGAGCGCCTGAGGTCGGGAACGATGTGGAAGCCGTCCACCAGCATGTGCCTGCGCAACACGTCGTGGATCTGTGCGGCCTCCAGTCGTATGCTCTTGACTGCTGTGGCCATGAGAACCTCCTTTTCAAGGGAAAGCCGTTCAAGGCTCCTCACTGCGCGAGCCCCATGCGAACCGGCTCAGTGCTCAGACGTTAGGAACCGCGGCGAAGTGGGACGAAAACCATGGTCAGGTCCCGTCCACCCTCGGCCAGCGACGCGTCTTTTTCTACCTTCGCCACCTCTGCCAGGGCGTCACGAACTCGCTCCAACACCTCGTAGCCGTTTTCCGGACGGCGCATTTCCCGGCGGCGGAACATGATGGTCACCTTTACGTGTTTCCCTTCGGCGAGGAATCGCTTCACCATGTTCAGCTTGGTTTGGAAGTCGTGTTCTGCCACACCCGGGCGGAACTTGACCTCTTTGACCTCAATTTGATGCTCTTTCTTGCGCGCCTCCCGTGCCTTTTTCTCCTGTTCGTAGCGGTACTTGCCCCAGTCCATGATCTTGCAGACGATGGGCCGGGCAGTGGGGGCTACCTCCACGAGGTCCAAGCCTCGCTGCCGTGCCAGCTCCAGTGCCTGCTCGATGGGGACAATTCCCACTTGCGTTCCGTCGGCATCAATGAGGCGCACCGGGGAAAGCCGGATCATCTCGTTGATTCGTACCCGTTCTCGCTCGTCGCCGATGTTTCCCTCCATTCGGGGCGCACTTGCTCGCAAGCCCCGGCGCCTGCTCTGCAGGACGCGGGCATTATACCAAGGGGGTGGTCAAGCTTTACGCCCTGGGGGACAACAGGCGGCGGTGTTCCACCATCATGCAGCGGTCCATCACCACCACTATGCCGGCAGCCCGTGCGCGATTGGCGGCGGCGTTATGGGCCAAGCCCTTTTGCATCCACACCCCTTTCACGCCTCTGGCTATCGCCTGTTCCACGATGGCTGGGATGAACTCTGGGGGGCGAAAGATGTCCACCACGTCCACCTGCAGCTCGGGGGGAACCTGGTCCAAGGAAGGGTACGCTCGCTCTCCCAGGATCTTTTGGGCGTTGGGGTTCACGGGAATGATCCGGTACCCCTGTTGCTGGAGGTACGCGGCTACCCGATGAGAGTCCTTTTCCGGGCTTGTGGAAAGCCCCACCACCGCCACCGTCCTGGTGGCGCTCAGGAGGGCCTTCATTTCCTCGTCACTGGCGTTGGCCAAGGGGAACTCACAGCTTTCGCCCTGCATCGTGGCCCCTCTCCTGAGCTTTGATGATAGCTTACCCACCGATCACGTTTCGGACATAAAGGCGATTCACCACATACCTGCTCGGCTATATACCCTTCTATTACAAAAGGGTTCTAAACCCCCAATCTGCGGGAGGTGCTTGTGAAGAAGCGCACAACTTGGCAGCGCATCGTTCCGACAGTGGTTCCCTTGCTGGCCTTGGTGGTGGGCGTGGCGTGGGCGGGCGAAAAATCGCCCGACGGTAAAACGCTCTTTCGCCAGTACTGCAAACCCTGCCACGGGCCCGATTCGGCCCACGGCGAGGTGACGCCCATGACCCTCATAGGAGCAGTGGGAGCGATTTTTCAGGGACCAATTGGTCCCCTCCCACGGCCAAGCCATGGATCCCAAGGGAACCCCAAAAAGCTTTTAAAGTTCTTGACCCCCGAGCTTTTGCAGAAACTCAAGCAGCTCACCATGGAGCAGGCTGCCGATGGTGAGCAGCCCATGCCCTGTGGCTAAAAAGAAG